>NZ_JAZDCX010000007.1:0-288229 GCF_036323805.1 Streptomyces rubellus | reverse complement strand
CCTGCTGTAGGTGGCGATCGCGAAGCCGGACAGCGCGCCTGGGCCACCGCCTCCCCACCCCGCCCAACAGCGCCCTCACCCGAAGGGAAACCACCGATGCTCGGGATCAGCGAAATAGCCATCCTCATCATCGTCGCCATTGTTATTTTCGGCGCCAAGAAACTCCCTGAGCTGGCTCGCTCGGCAGGGAAATCCGCCCGCATCCTCAAAAGTGAGGTCAAGGCGATGAAGTCCGAACCCACCCACACCCAGGGAAACCCGGCACCTCACATCACCAAGAATGCCGAGATAAACCCCAAGTACTGACACGCCTCCTGCCCCACGGCAGAGAGCCGATGCCTCCGGCAGGTCCGGGATATCGGAGCGGAGACCACTGCGGCGGACGACGTGTCACTCGCCCGCTTCGAAGAGGAGCGGAACGAGGTTCCCCTGGAGCCCGGAGAGAGGGTGGAGCTACGGGAGGACCGGCACCTGCTGCTCGTGGATCTCAATCAGGTCATCAGGGGCGGGGACTACGTATGGGTGACGCTGAATTTCGAACGGGCCGACTCGCTCGCCCTGCAACTCCACTCACAGGTCCCCGCCACCGACCGCCCCTCCTGAACGCCGGTCCGCAGGCCCGTCACGGCACCGGACGGGGGACCTTCCCCGGACACGCCCTCCGCCGCATCGCACGGCGCGTACGCCCGTCGCCGGCCTACCCGCTCCTCTTCCCCCGGGCTCCCTTGACCTGGGCGGTGTGGGTCAGCGTCATGAGCAGCAGTCCCCCGGCCAGGTTCCCGGCGCCCGCCAGAAGAAGGTTGAAGCCGACGTCCGCGTAGGTGACCGTGTCGCCGAGCCACACGCCGAACAGCAGGTGCAGACCGGAGACGACGACGTGGTCGAACGGCCCGAGGGCGAGGAAGAAGCCGACCACGTAGGCGAGGACGATGCGGCTCCCGGTCGAGTCGGCGGCGTGGAGCAGATACGACAGCAGGGTCAGCAGCGTTCCGGCGGCGATCCCGCGGGTGAAGGTCGCCAGACCGCTTTTCGTGGCGATCTCGTGAGCCACCTCCGCCAGGGTGTGGTGCGCTCCCGCGGGGAGTGTTCCCTCCACCGAGAAGACCGCGGCCATGACCGCTCCGCCCAGCAGGTTGAGCACCAGGACCACGACCCACAGCCGGCCCAGTCGTACCCAGGCCGAGCGCCGCTGCCGGCCGAGCGCCGCGGCGACCGGGCCGAAGAAGTTCTCGGTGAACAGCTCGGAGCGGCCGACCACGACGAAGACCACTCCGATACCGAAGGCGAGCGCACCGATGAGCTGGGCGAGAGCGGACCCCAGCCGGGGCTCGGCCAGCTCGCTCGCCATCGCGAGCGCCACGATGCCGAACACGATGGTGATGCCGGCGATGAACCCGGTGGACGTCTTCTCCAGCGGGGTCATGGCCAGCCGGCGCTCGCCTTCCTCCTGGGCACGGTGGTAGATCTCCGGGGGGTCTGGTGGTTTCGCCACGGGGAACTTCCTATCCCGACGGGCACGGGTGAAGGTCCGCAGGAGCCCGGCGTCCACTCCCGGGGAGCAACCCCGGTGGCTTCCCGAACAGCCATACGCCCCAGCGGGCCTGCCCGGGCTGCCGGGCGACCGCCGAGCGGTCCGGCCGGCCCACCGCGGTCGCCCCTCTCACGGCCAGGAGGTCTCGCTGCGCGGCACCATGACCAGTTCGGGCATCGCGCTGCCGGCGGGGACGGACAGGGCGCACATGAGGGCGTCGGCCACGATGTCGGGGCTCTGCAGCTTGGAGGTGTCCGCGTCGGGGAAGCGCTCCGTCACGAACGGGGTCTCCATCCCTCCCGCGATCACCCCAGTGACCCCGATGCCGGGGCAGTCGCGCTGGGCCTCCTTGAACAGGGTGTGGGTGAAGGCGCGCAGCCCGGACTTGCCCGCCGAGTAGGGCCCGGCCTCGGTCCAGGTGCGGTTCGACGCGGTGGACAGGATGTTGACGATGTGTCCGCCGCCGCGGGCCACCATGCGCCGATAGGTCTCCAGGCACAGGTACATCGGGCCCAGCAGGTTGGTGGAGACCACCCGGGTGACCTCCTCGGCGGACAGGTGCTCGATCGGCTTGGAGACGTCCACGGCGGCGTTGTTGACCAGGACGTCCAGTGGCCACGGTGCCTCGTCCAGCCGCTGGAAGGCCGCCTCGACCGCCTCCGGGTCGCGGACGTCCAGCTCCAGGAAGCGGACGTCCGCGCCCTCCTCCTCGCCGAGCCGGGCGCAGAACTTCTCGCCCTCCTCGCGCCGTACGTCCACCACCCGCACGGCGGCCCCGGCCCGGGCCAGCCGACGGGTGATGGACGCGCCCAGTCCCCGGGCACCACCCGTCACCAGCGCGCGCTTACCGGTCAGATCCACATGCGCGGAACCGCCCACGGTCTCTCCTCCTCACTCGGCCGCTCCAGCCGCTGTCGCGTCCGGCTCGGAGTGCCCCTCACGGCGAGTACCGAAACAGGTGCGGTTGGCAGAACCCTCAGAAGGAGGAGAGGGACACCGGGCTGCTGCGGGCGCTGAGCGCGCCTCTCGCCCGGCGGGCAGGACGTGCTCGTACGGGCTCACCGGGTGGGGCGGCGGCGGGGCGGCGGTCCGGCCCGCGGTGCCCAGGCCGCTCCCTTCTTCGGCGTCCGGCCGGCCCCGGGACCGCCGGCCGTACGCCCCGCGGCGTACGGCCGGTGGCCTCCGCCTGTTCCCGCCGCCTACGGCGCGGGGGCGGGAGCCGGGCCGGTCAGGGAGACCTCGGCACCGTGCCGACGGGTGCCCCAGCCGGTGCGGGCACAGGTGGCGATGCCGTACCAGCGCAGCCAGCGCAGCACCGTCCAGGCCAGTACGGTGGCCAGCGGCATCATCAGCCAGGTCAGCACCCGGGCGCGGACGGGTTCGTCGGAACGGACCAGGCCCAGGTAGCGCAGGCCCAGGGCCCAGCCGATGAGGAACGGGATCCACAGCATCGAGGCCGGCGGGGGGTTGCCGAACACCGCCGGCTCCACCAGCAGCAGCCACCCCACCACCAGTTGGGTCAGCACCAGTTGGAACCAGCGCAGCAGGTGCAGCCAGAAGGCCGGCCGCGCCGGGGACAGATAGCGCATCCGCCACACCGAGCGGATCGTCGAGCCGCGCATCCACCGCAGGTACATCCGGGAGAAGTGCGACCACCTCTCCGGCATGGCGGTGAAGACGACCGCCGAGGGCTGCTGGACGGTCAGCCCGCGCTCCTGCGCGTACAGCGTCAGCAGCGAGTCGTCGGAGAACGTCACCGGGCGGCCCAGGAAGGTCTCGTTCAGATAGCCGTCCAGGTTGTCCCTGACGACCGCCGCCCGGTAGGCGGCCAGCGGCCCGGAGTTGACCATCACCGCGCCGACGGCGGACTGCCCCGAGCGGTCCACCAGCTGGCAGGTGACGAACCACAGGTCGGTGATCCTCACCAGCAGGCCGGCGCGGTTGTTGGTGGCGGTCACCAGTCCTGCGACGGACTGCACCCGGGGGCGGGCGAAGGGCGCCAGGACCTCCTCCAGCGCGTCGGGCGCCAGACAGGAGTCGGAGTCGACCGTGACGTAGACGTCCGCCCGGGGGCTGGCCGTCACCGCGTGGGCCTGGGCGCGGCGTTTGCCCCCGTTGGGCACCCGCCGCCAGGTGCCGGCCACCCCCGCCGCCCGGGACGCCTCCTCCCACCAGGCGCGGACCTCGGCGTAGTCCGAGCTGGTGGAGCCGTCGTCCACGATGTGCACGGAGTCCGGCGGGCGGGTCTGCCGCAGGAAGGACTCCAGGCCGAGCCGCAGATAGCCGGGGTCCTCGTTGTAGACGGGCATCAGGACCGCCACGTGCAGTTCCCGCAGCCGGCGGGCCGCCTCGGGCGTGGGGCGGCGCGGACGCTCCAGGTGGTACAGCACGCTCTGGAGGGCGAAGACGAGGAACAGCACGGTCCAGGCGATGAAGAGCCGCCCCGTGGTGCCGGCGCCGTGGCCGGAGACGGCCAGGGAGTGGTGGGCGGTCCACAACGCCAGCAGCGTCAGGACGAGGACGCCCGCCAGGACGGTCCCGGACCGGTGCAGGCGGGCGGCCGGCAGCGGGTTCCGGCGCTCACCGCTCACCGCTCACCCGCGCGGCGGCCCGCACGGAAACCGATCCTGGTGACCAGCACTCCCACGGCCACCAGACCGAGGGCCGCGGAGGCCAACCACCAGCCGTTGTAGAGCGTGAGACCCCCTACGACCAGGGCACCGGTGCCGGTGTTGGCTAACTGACCGTGTTCGGACATGGCTGATTCTCCTCCTTGAGAGGTCCGGACGGTTTCGACGGCGCCGGGCATTTTATGTGGCTCGGGGGAACGGGTGGGGTGGCCGGGGTTGCGGTTCCCGGCGGCAATGGGGAAAACCGGCTGGACAGCCGGGGGATGGAAGGGAGTCCGCTTTTCCGTGGGCGGATGAAGATGGCTCGAAATTGCTGCCGGAGAACGTGCCCGGGCCGGATCTCCCCGGTGTCCGGGCCGCCGCTCCGGGACCGGGAGCGGCCGGGGACTTCCCCGGTGCCCCGGGCGACCCCGTCCGGAGAGCGGACTCCCGACCACACGGAAGCAAACGAGAAGGATTTCCGGCGCTTGACGAGAATCACCGGGTCGTCTTCTCCGCGTGGTGGCGGCGCGAGGATTTCTTCGATTCCTTTCCTACCCCGCCGCCATCTTTTCCGCCGGACGGATCACCGGAATCCGGGTACCGGGCGGCCCGGGCCCGCCCCTTCGGGAAGGACGGCGGCCGGCCACGCGGCGGGGAGCGTGTACGGCCGGCCGCCGCCCCGTCCGCCGCCGCCCACTCCGGTCCTCCGGCGCGTCGCCGGGCGGGTGCGCGGTCTGCTACACCGGTGGGGTGACTTCCGTACCCGGGCCCGAGCCCGAACCGCTGCCCGGCAGTCCCGAGCCGTCCGGGGAGGAGCACCGCCGGGTGCTGTGCCGGATGTGCGGGCGTCCGCTGCGCGGCCGGCGGGCGCGACTGTGGGGGCTGGGCGACGACTGCCGCGAGAAGCTCGCGCTGCGCTCCGCCCCGGCACCGGGGACCTGGGAGATCGCACAGGACGAACTGCCGTGGCCGGCGGTCCCGGCCGGGCCGCCGGAACCGTCCCCGGGAGAGGCCCCGCCGGCCGGCCGCACCGGGGAGCGGGACGGCGCGGCCGGGAGCACGGGCGCCGGGTGACGGCCGTGGGGTTCCCGCGTACCGGCCTCCCGGGCGGCGCCGGGCTCGCACTCCGGGCAGGGGCCCGTTCCCCTTCCGTACGTTCGCCGTGGCGGCCGGGCCGCGGCCGGACCGCTTCTTTCCCGTCCGCCCCCGCCGTGACCGGTGAGGCCGGTCCGCATGCCGTCGGGAGCCGGCTCCGCCGCCGGTTCAGGAGTCGCCCGGCTCCTGGAAACGCGGGGCCAGCGGACCGCGGTCGTCCTCGTCCTCCGTGGTGAGAGCGGTGGCGGTGTTGTCGTCGGTGAAGGCACGCCGCACGGCGGGGTCCTCCTCCAGCGGGGACCGCCGCGGCTCCGGTTCCCCGGTGCCCCGGCCGCGGTCTTCGGGACGGGAGGGGCCGGCGGGGGCCTCCCCCGTACGGCGGGTGTCGTCCTGCCCGGACATGGGGGTCCTCCTTCGCCTCAGTGCTCCGGGTTTTCCCGGCGGAGAGACGCCCACGGTTTCCCGGAGGGCACGGGGACAAACACCGGGGCCTTTCCGGTGAACCCCGGGAGTGCCGTCGAAGCGTTCCCCTCCGCCGCCTCCGGCCCCGGCGGGAGCACCACGCCGGAAAGACCGGGTGGACTTCCCTCCCGTCCCGCGGAGCCGCCGGGTCCGGCGCCCGGCGCGTACGGAGGACCGTCCGGAAGACGCCCGTCGGAGGCCCGGTGGCCGGCGGGCGAGCGGCGGTCGCCTGCGGGGACGGCACCGCGGCCGGAACGGAGGAGGTGGCTTGTTCCTTTCGGCGCCCCGACACGGCATTTGACCGCCGCGCGCCCCGCTTCCCACGGTGGGGAGTGCCACAGGCCCGCCAACCGGAGGGATTCTCATGACCAACCGCATCGATCAGCCGCGGGAGTTCGACCTGGTCGGCAACCCGGTCCTGGTCGCGGGCATCGGCACCGGCTTCGAGGCCGTCCTGAACTACCGCGTCGGCGACGGGCACGACGAGGTGACCGGACACTTCGAGGTCGGGGGCGGAACCGGTGAACACGGGCAGTTCCAGCTCCAGGTCGATCTCGGCGGCGCGGCGCTCGCGCGGGACCAGATCCTGGTCCAGGTTTTCGGGACCAGCGCCAGGGACGGCAGCGAGGTCAACAGGGTGACCGTCCCGGCCCTCTACGGACCGCGGATCGTCCAGGGCTACATCGGCTACCGCGAGCACGAGGTGGAGCGGGGGGACACCCTGTCGGCGATCGCCGAGACCCACTACGGCGACGCCGGCCTGTACACGAGGATCGTGCGGGCCAATCCGCAGCTCACCGATCCCGACGTGATCATCCCCGGGCAGGTCCTGCGCATCCCCGTCGGCCGCGCCTGAGGGACTCCCGGCTCCCCTCCGGGGGCGGGGCCGGCCGGTAGGGCGGTCCCGCCCCCGGGCGTGGGCGCGGCGCCCGGGGGCGGGGATCGTGCCGCCGGGCCGGGCGCCGCCGTGTGGGGGGGTGGGGTGGTGACGCGGCGGTCGGGGGCGCCGGTCAGCGCAGCAGGCGCAGCGGGACGGCCCTGGCCATCGCCGCGGCGCCGGCGTCGCTGGGGTGCAGGTGGTCGCCGCTGTCGTAGCGGGGCAGCAGCCGCTGCGGGTCGGCCGGGTCGCGCAGGGCCTTGTCGAAGTCGATGACCCCGTCGTACTCGCCACTGGTGCGGATCCAGCGGTTGACGGCCTGGCGGGCGGCCTCGTTCTCGGCGGTGTAGAAGCCGAAGGTGTCGCCCTTGAACGGCAGGATCGTGCCGCCGTGGATCTTCAGTCCGCGCTCGTGGGCGCGGGCGATGAGCTGGCGGTGGGCGGCGATGACGTCCTCGGCGGTGACCTTCTCGGACTCCGGCGCGGTGCCGGCGGCCGGGTGGCCGAGGTCGTTCACGCCGAGCAGGACGATGACGTGCCCGGCGCCGGGCTGGGCGGCCACGTCGCGGTCGAAGCGGCGCAGCGCGCTCTGCCCGAAGTACGCCGCGTAGGCGTCCGCGCCGGAGCCCTCGGGCGGGTTGGGGTCGTGCAGCAGGCGGTTGCCGCTGATGCCCTGGTTGAGCACGCCGAGGAGGTACGGGCCGTGGGCGGCGCGCAGCCGCTCCGCGAGGAGGTCGGGCCAGCGGTGGTTGGCGTTCACCTCGGTGTCGGAGCCGTCGGTGATGGAGTCGCCGAAGGCGACGACGGCCCCGGAGCGCGGGGAGCGGCCGTCGGCGGCGACGCTCACGCCGGTCAGGAAGTACCAGCGGTCGATGGTGGCGGTCGGGGTGATGTCCGCGGCGCGGGTGACGTTGCCGGCGGCCACGTAGTTGTGCTGGAAGGCGAACGCGTGGACCGTCGAGCCCGGGGTGCGTTCGGGCAGATGGATGCTGATCACCAGGTCGGAGCCCGCGGGTACCGCCAGCTCGACCGGGTCGCTGACGGCGGGGGCGCCGGCCGGGACGGTGACGGAGGTGCGGCCGCCGAAGGTGAGCGGGCGGTCGGTGCGGGTGTCGACGCGCCCGCCGGAGTCCCCGGCCCGGCGGGCGATACGGGCCTCGCCGACGACCAGCGGCCGGTCGCCGAACTCGTTCGACAGCCGGACGCGGACCCGCTTCCCGCCGATGCTGGTGTGGACGATCTGGCGGATGGTCTGGTTCTCGAAGGCGGTGGTGTCGGACTCGGGTACGGCCGTGGGCGTGGTCGACCAGGTGCCGACCCAGGCCCGGTGGCGGTCGTGCTCGTGCTTCCCCTTACCGGCCGCGGCGGGCGCGGCCGGGCCGGTGGTGGCCGGGGTGGACTGCGCCGCCACCAGCAGCAGCGCGCCGGTGAGCAGGGCGACGAGGGCACCCCGTATCCGGCCGCGCGCGATGTTCGGTCTCACGTGGGATCTCCTGGACGTCGGGAGGGATGGGAGGTCAGGCGCGGCGGGCGGGCCTGGTGAACCGCCAGCCCTCGTCCCGCAGTTGCGGGACGACCCGGTCGACGGCCTCGACGGTCTGGCTGCGGTCGCCGCCGCCGTCGTGCATCAGGATCACGGCGCCGGGCTCGACGCCCTCGGTGATGCGCCTGACCAGTTCGTCGGTGCCCGGCGGCTCCCAGTCGCCGATCACCAGTCGCCAGCCCAGCGGCTGCATGCCCAGGGACGCCGCCACCTGCGGGGACTTGCCCCAGCTGCCGTACGGGGCGCGGAAGTAGGGGATCGGCGCCCCCGGTGCGGCCTTGCGGATCTCGGCGCTGGTCCGCTCCAGGTCGGCGCGGATCCGCTCCTCGGTCCAGGTGCCCATGTCGTCGTGGTGCATGGAGTGGTTGCAGAGGGTGTGCCCGCCCCTGACGATGGCGCGCACGAGTTCGGGGTGCTGCCTGACGTGGTCGCCCCACAGGCAGAAGACCGCCTTCACCCGGTGCTTGCGCAGCACCCTGAGCAGCTCCGGGGTGTCGGCGGGGTCGGGGCCGTCGTCGAAGGTGAGGGCGAGGGTCCGGCCGCCGTGCTTGGTGGTCTCGACGATGGCGGCCGTGGCCTTCCCCTTCCCGTGTCCCTTCCCGTACTCCTTCCCCTGTCCGGCGCCGTGTGCCTGGGCGGTGCCCGCCGCGGCGAGCGTCCCCAGGCACAGGCCGGTGGTGAGCAGCAGGGGCATCGCGAGGCGGCGCAGCCGGCGGGTGCGCCGGGAGGACTCCGGGGGCCGGAGGGTCTCCCCGGTGGTCGTGCCGGTGCCGGTGCTGGTGGTCTCGGTCAACGCTGGTCCCTTCCTGACACCCTGCCACGGCCGGCCCGCGGCCGGCCGTCACAGTCGGCGTCACAGCCGTTGCCCCGCCGGAGACGTGCGCGGGAGCCGCGCATCGAGACCGAAACTTTTCGGAAATCTTCCGGTGGGGCGGGGAGACCATAGAGAGGCCCCGGGGTGGCGTCAAGAGCCGCCCGCAGCACCCTTCACAGACACGTCCTCGCAGATCGGAGTGGATTCCGGCGACTCCCGAGAGCCGCGCGCGGCGGAGAATGGCGCGAAAACCGCGCAGGTGTCGGGCCGGCCCCGCCGTTCTCCCGACACCCGTCTGATGACCTGGGAGGACTCCCGTGTCACCGTCTCACCACGGCACCCCCGCACACCGGCCGCACCGCACACCCGGCACGCGCGGCGGTCCGCCGACCGGCCGTACTCCCACCTTCCCCCCACCGACCACCGGAGGACGGGCATGCGCTACCGCTTCGACCCGGAGCTGGCCGCCGCACTCCCCCTGATGCCCGAGGTGGACATCACCGATCTCGACGAGGCCCGCGCCGCGCAGGCGTGGCAGCTGGCCGCGGCGGTCGCGGCGGCGGACACCACCGGGGTGGAGATCACGGAGGCGGGCGCGCCCGGACCCGACGGCGCGCTCGAGGTGCGACTGCGGCTCTACCGGCCCAAGGGGGCGCGCGGCCCGCTGCCGGCCGTCTACGGCATCCACGGCGGCGGCTACGTACTGGGGTCGCCGGACGCCGACCACGACTGGAACCTGATGCTGTGCCGGGAGCTGGCGGCGCTGGTGGTCTCCGTCGACTACCGGCTGGCGCCGGAGCACCCCTTCCCCGCCCCGCTGGAGGACTGCTACGCCGGGCTGTGCTGGCTGGTGGAGAACACCGCCGAGCTGGACGTGCTGCCCGACCGGATCGCCGTGTGGGGCGACAGCGCCGGGGCCGGGCTGGCCGCCGGTCTGGCGCTGCTGGCGCGCGACCGCTGCGGGCCCACGATCTGCTTCCAGCACCTGTGCAGCCCCTCGCTCGACGACCGGCTGGACACCCCCAGCGCCCGGCGGTTCACCGACACCCCGGTGTGGAACCGGCGCAACGCCCTGCTGAGCTGGGAGGCCTATCTGGGGCCCGGCAGGCGCGGCGCCCCCGGGGTGTCCCCGTACGCCGCGCCCGCCCGCGCCGGGGCGGGCGGCCTGGCGGGGCTGCCGCCCGCGTACGTCTCGGTGATGGAGTTCGACCCGCTGCGGGACGAGGGCTTCGACTACGCCCGCGCCCTGCTGGCCGCCGGGGTGCCCGCCGAGGTGCACCTGTTCCCCGGCACCTTCCACGGCGCGTGGGCGGTGGAGCACGCCGCCGTCATCCGGCGGGCGACCGACGAGGCCGTCGCGGTGCTGCGCAGGGCGCTGGGGCGGTGACGCGGACGGTGGACGGGCCCGCGCGCGAGGCGGCGGGCGGGTCCGTGACCGGGGCTGCGGGCGGGGCGCCCGCTCAGCCGTCGCCGGCCAGCCGCAGGGCGTACAGCGCGAGCTGGGCACGGAAACGGTCCTGCGGGTCGCGCAGCTGCCAGCCCAGCTCCTTCTCCACGTGCGCCAGCCGGGCGGCCACCGAGCTGTGGTGCAGATGGAGCTCCGCGGCGGCCTGCCGCAGCGAGCCGGTGCGGCAGAACGCGGCCAGGGCGGCCAGCAGGTCGCTGCCCTGCCCGCCGCCCCGCTCGCTGCGCGCCAGCTCCCCCAGCAGCCGTACGTCCGGCTGGGCGCGCAGTCGTTCCACCGGGATGTCCGCCAGCAGGGCCACCGGGCCGAGCGCGTCGTGGTCGACCACCGCCTCCTGGGGGGAACCCGCCACCGCGAACCGCAGCGCCGAGCAGGCCTGCGCCCAGGAGTCATGGGCGGCCAGCGGATCGGCGGCGCCGCCGATCCCGACCCGGATGCCCCCGTCGGGCCTGCGGGCCGTGCCCCGCTCCCGGGCCCGCTCGCGCAGTGCCGCCCGCAGTTCGGCGGCCGGTGAGGCGGCGTTTCCGCCCGGGGTGCCCTCCGGGCGCTGCACCAGCACCGCGCCCAGCGAGCCGACCCGGGCGACCCGGACGGAGCCCCGCAGGGCACCGCGCCCGAACAGCGCCACCGCCGCCACTCCGGCGTCCGTCCCGGTGACCGGGTCCGGTTCCCGGGGCGCCACCGCGACCACCCGCAGCGGTGCCTGGGGGGCCAGCCCCAGCAGCCGCAGCGCGCGGGCCCGGTCCGGGGCGTCCTCGCGTCCGGAGAGCACCAGTTCCACCAGCGCCGGATCCGCCGCCCGGGGTGAGCGGGCGGCCCGGGGGCGGCCGGCCAGCACCCGGGCCGCGATGGCCATCCACTCCAGCACCAGTTCGTCGAACGGCCCCGGTTCGCCCGGGCGTTCCAGCCAGACCCGGCCGGCCGGTTCCAGGTCCACCCGGCCGGAGACCCGCCCCGGCGTGCCCGCCAGGGCGGCGCCGCCCGGACCGAAGCGGGCGGTGCGGCCGTCGGCCAGCTCCAGTCCCGCCGCGCACCCGGCCAGCGCGGCGGTGGACCGCGCCAGGGTGGCCGGGTCCAGAGCTCCGCCGAGCAGTGCCTCGAAGTGCGCGATCACCCGTACGGCGGTGGCGGCGTCCGAGTCCAGCTCCGACAGCCGCAGCAGCAGTCCCTTCACATCCCGCAGTCTAGGAAGGACGGGTACATGACCAACAGATCCGTGCAGCACACAACGACGACGGGGACCGGGAGGAGATCCGTCCGGTCACGCCTGGCGGCGCTCCTGGGCGCCGTCTTACCGATGGTGGCGGCGCTGTTCGTCGCCGCGCCGCCCGCCTCGGCGGCGCAGCTGGTCGAGGTGACCAACTTCGGCACCAACCCGACCAACCTGCGGATGCACCTGTACGTGCCCGACCGGGTGCAGGAGCGGCCGCCGGTGCTGGTGGCGGTGCACTGGTGCACCGGCTCGGGACCGAACTTCCACTCCAGCACGGAGTTCGCCCGGCTCGCCGACCAGCACGGGTTCATCGTGGTCTACCCGTCCGCGACCCGCAGCGGCCAGTGCTTCGACGTCTCCTCGCCCCAGGCGCTGCGCCGTGACGGGGGCAGCGACCCGGTGGCCATCCGGTCGATGGTGAGCTACGTCGAGCAGCGCCACAACGCCGACCCCGGGCGGATCTACGTCACCGGGTCCTCCTCGGGCGCGATGATGACCAACGTCCTGCTGGGCAACTACCCCGACGTGTTCAGGGCGGGCGCGTCCTTCGCGGGCGTGCCGCACTCCTGCTTCGGGACCACCGACGGGTCGAGCTGGAACAGCTCCTGCGCCAACGGCACCCGGAACCACACACCGCAGCAGTGGGGCGACATGGTCCGGGGCGCGTACCCGGGCTACGACGGCCCCCGGCCGCGGATCCAGATCTGGCACGGCACCAACGACGACACCCTGCGGTACCCGAACTTCAACGAGCAGATCGAGCAGTGGACCAACGTCCACGGGCTGAGCCAGACCCCCTCGGCCTCCGACTCCCCGCAGCCCGGCTGGAACCGCACCCGTTACGGCGGCACCGGCGACCAGGCCCCGGTGGAGGCCATCAGCATCCAGGGCGGCGGTCACTCGCTGCCCGCCGGCGGCATGGCGGCGCGGGCCGTCTCGTTCTTCGGTCTGGACGGCACCGGTGAACCGGAGCCCGAGCCGGAGCCGGAGCCGGAGCCGGGAGCCTGCCGGGTCGGGTACACGGCCAACTCCTGGAACAGCGGCCTGACCGCGTCCATCTCCCTCACCAACACCGGTGACACACCGGTCAGCGGCTGGACGCTGGAGTTCGAGCTGCCCGCGGGCCAGACCATCGTCTCCGGCTGGGGCGCCACCTACAGCCCCGGCAGCGGCGCGGTGACCGCGCGGGCGGTCTCGTACAACTCGACCCTCTCGGCGGGAGCCGGCATCCAGATCGGTTTCCAGGCCAGGCACAACGGCAACACCGCGGAGCCGGCCTCCTTCACCCTGAACGGAGCCGCCTGCTCCGTCGTGTGACGCCCCGGCCGGGGCGGTGGCACCCGCCGCACCCGGCACGACGGCACCGGCCCCGGCGGGAGAATTCCGCCGGGGCCGGTGCCGGGTCCGGGTCCGGGAGAACCGGACGAGAGGAGGGACGGGAACGAGGAGGGACGGTTCAGCGGACGGCGGGCTGGTCGAACGTGTAGCCCTGCGACTTCAGCTGGGGGATGACCTGGTCGACGGCCGAGACCGTCTGACTGCGGTCCCCGCCGCCGTCGTGCATCAGCACCACGGCCCCGGGCGTGACGCCCTGCGTCAGACGCCGGACGAGTTCGGCGGTGCCCGGCGGCGTCCAGTCGGCGATGTCCATCCGCCAGCCCAGCGGCTGCATGCCCATGGACGCGGCCACCTGCGGGGACTGGCCCCAGCTGCCGTACGGGGCACGGTAGTAGGTGATCTGCGCGTTCGGCACGGCCTGGCGGATGACCGCGTTGGTCTGCTCCAGGTTCTGCCGGACCTGCTGCTGCGACCAGCCGCCCATGTCCTGGTGGGCCATGGAGTGGTTGCACAGCCGGTGGCCGTCGTCGACGATCTGCCGCACCAGGTGGGGGTGCCGGCGCACGTGGTCGCCCCACAGGCAGAAGGTCGCCTTGACCTGGTGCCTGCGCAGCACCTCCAGCAGCCGCGGGGTGTGGGTGGGGTCCGGGCCGTCGTCGAAGGTGAACGACACGGTCCGGCCGCCGCTCTGGGTGGAGGTGATGACGGTGGCGTCGACGGCCTGGGCGGTTCCCGTCGTGCTCAGCGCGCCCGCGCACAGCCCGGCGGAGAGCAGCAGGGGCAACGCGAGACGGCGCATGCGGCGCCGCAGGCCGAGACGGCCCCGGGCGGTCCTTTCGGTGGTTCTCGTCGTCATGGTCGGTGCGGCCCTTTCCTGATTCCTGACGGACCGCCGGGAGCGGCGCCCACGGCCTGAGTACACCGCTCCCGGCAGCCCAGAGTGGGGGGAGGGAGCTTTCGGAACCTTTCCGGTAGAGCGGGGAGACCATAGGAAGGCTCCGAGCGGTCGTCAAGCACCGCACCTTCCCGGGCCAACCGGCCGTCCGTGCAGGTCGGAGAGGTTTCCGGGGGTTCTCCGGCGCCGTCGGCCGATGATGTCCGGCGGGAAAACCGAGCGGTTGTCGGACGGCGGAGGCCGTTCCTCCGCCGTCCGTCTGACGTGTCCGGGCCCGTCGGCGTCCCGCTACCGTGACCGCATGGAGATCTGGATCAACCCCGCCTGCTCGAAGTGCCGCACCGCGGTGAGGCTGCTGGACGCGGAGGGCGTCGAGTACACCGTCCGCCGCTATCTGGAGGACCCGCCCGACGAGGACGAACTGCGGGCCGTGCTGGCGCGGCTCGGGCTGGAACCGTGGGACATCACCCGCACCCAGGAGGCCGAGGCGAGGGAGCTGGGGCTGAAGGAGTGGCCGAGGCAGCCGGGCGAGCGGGACCGGTGGATCACGGCACTGGCGGAGCACCCCCGGCTGATCCAGCGGCCGATCATCACCGCCGACGACGGCTCGGCGGTGGTGGCGCGCACCGACGACGCGGTGCGCGAGGCGCTGTCCCGTTAGTGCCGCGTCCGCCGGCCGCGCGCCGACGCGGCCCGCGGACACCTCCCCGGACGGCCGTCCCCGTCAGCCGTCCACCAGCACCGCCAGGGCGTCGATCTCCACCAGCAGTCCCGGCGGAAGCGGCATGTAGACGGTGGTGCGGGCGGGGAAGGGCTCCCCGACGGCCGCCGCGTACGCCTCGTTCATCCCGGCCAGGTGGGCGGGATCGGTGAGGTACACGCGCAGCATCACGACGTCCGCCAGGTCCGCGCCGCCCGCCTTGAGCACGGCGGTGACGTTGCGCAGGGCCTGCGCGGTCTGCTCGGCGACCGTGGTGCCGACGATCTCGCCGGTGTCCGGGTCGAGCGGGAGCTGTCCGGAGACCTGCAGGAGACCGCCCTTGCGGATGCCCTGGGAGAGCGGGGCCGCCGGGGCGGGGGCGTTCCCGGTGGTGACGACGGTTCTGGTCATGGTCCTTCCTGAGGGGTTGTCCCTTGCGGGGCGGGTGAGCGGCGGGCGCGGGCGCGGGGCCGTACGGGCGTACGGGCGGTCAGCCCCAGGCCCGCCGTTCCTCGCCGCGGGGGTCGTCGACCTGGGTCCACTGGGCGTCGATGCGCATGGTGGCCCTGCGCTCGGTGTCGTACGCGTCCCAGCCGGGGTCGCCGGTCCCGGCGAACCGGATCCAGGTCTCGTGCGTGCGGGCGGCGAGCCGGGCGGGAGGCCGGTCCGGACCGAGCAGGGCGGCGGGGCCGTTCAGCCGGTCGAGGCCCGCGAGGTCGAAGACGAAGGGCAGCTCGACCGCGTGGGCGGCGCCGAGCTGTCCGTCCAGGGCGTGCGAACGCCAGGCGAACTCGTAGGCGTGGGTGGCCGACCCGGGATGGGCCGCGTGCGCGTCGGCCAGTGCCCGGCTGCCCGCGCCGAAGAGCGCGTCCCCCATGACGGCGGAGCGCAGCGCGCCGTACGAGGCGTCGGGGCGTGTCTTCCGGTACGTCTCGACCAGCCGCGCCGGATCCGGGTGCGAGCGCTCCGCCGTCTCGTCGAGGTCGTCGGCGGTCGAGGTGGCGTACGTGCCCACGGGGACCAGATAAAGGTTCCCCTCCTCGGTGTTGGTCCCGACGAGCAGGTCCACGTCGGCGCCCAGGCCGGCGGCGACGGACTCGGCGGGCTGCGTGTCGAGGACGATGCTGAAGGGGCTGAGGCCGATCAGCGGATCGCGGTGCGTGTCGGTGCGCAGGTCGATGCCCGCGAGCCGGGAGGCCGCCTCGACCAGGCGGTCGTCCGGGACGTCCGCGAAGGCGTCGGCGTGCGGTTCGACGCCCAGCACCCCGGCCGCCGCCGCGGTGACGCGGGCGGCCTGCTCGGTCGTGAACGCGCCCAGGCCGCTGCCGCTCTGGACGATCGCCCGGCGGAAGAGACCCGCGGCCTCGCGGGTGGCGAGGACGCCGCCGACGATCGTCGCCCCGGCCGACTGGCCGAAGAGGGTGACGTTGCGGGGGTCGCCGCCGAAGGCGGCGATGTTCTCCCGCACCCAGCCCAGCGCGGCGACGACGTCGAGCAGGCCGCGGTTGGCGGGCGCGCCGGGGAGGTCGAGGAACCCGGCGATGCCGAGCCGGTAGTTGAGGGTGACCAGGACGACGCCGTCGCGGGCGAAGGCGGAACCGTCGTACAGCGCGGACCGCGTCGATCCGGCGACGAATCCGCCGCCGTGGACGAACACCATCACGGGCAGACCGCCGCCGCCGGCGGCGGGTGCCCAGACGTTGACGGTCAGGTAGTCCTCGCCGCGGCTCCAGCCGGTGCCGAAGTAGGGGACCATGTCGATGCCGCCGAGCCTGCGCTCGGCCTGCGGCGCGGTGGGTCCCGGGACGGTGGCGTCCCGTACGCCGTCCCACGGCTCGTGCGGCCGCGGCGGCGCGAACCGGCCGGCGCCGCGGGGCGGGGCGGCGTAGGGGACGTTCAGGAAGGCGGCGGTGTCTCCCCGGCGCAGGCCGCGGACGGCTCCCTGCGCCGTGGTCACGACGGGTTCGGGGTGGTGGTTCATCTCTCGTGTCCTTCCGCGGGACTCAGACCCGCTCGGTGTACGGGGCGAAGGGCGCCCAGCCCTTGATGGCGAACCGGCTGCCCTCGCGCACCACTTCGGCGGCGCCGTGGCCGCCCAGGTGCGCGGGGATCACGAGGGCGTTGTTGTCGGCCGCCCAGCCGAGCACCTTCCGGCGGGTGGCGCGGGCGCCCGCGGGGTCCTCGCAGAAGCAGCTGTTGGAGTCCGGTTCGAGGATCTGCACCGGGCTGTGCAGCATGTCGCCGACGAACACCGCGCGGTCCGTCCCGGAGGTGAGGGTCAGCACGGAGGAGCCGGGGGTGTGCCCGGGAGCCGACTCCAGGCGCAGATCCGCGTCGATCTGGTGGCTGCCCTCCCACAACAGCGTCCGGCCGGCCCGGTGGACGGGGACGACGCTGTCCTCGAAGACGTTCTGGTTGCCGCGGCCGAACACCGTCCGGTGGCCGTTCTCCGGGTTCCAGAACTCGAAGTCGTCCTTCGGCATCAGGTAGGTGGCGTTGGGGAAGGTCGGCACCCAGTGCCGGCCGTCCAGGTACGTGTTCCAGCCGACGTGGTCGATGTGGAGATGGGTGTTGATCACGATGTCCACGTCCTCGGGGCGGACGCCGGCCCGGGCGAGATTGGCCAGGAAGTCCGTCTCCAGGTGGCTCCAGACCGGTGCGTACGGACGCTCCTTGTGGTTGCCCACACCGGTGTCGACGAGGATGGTCCTGCCCTCGCTGCGCAGCAGCCAGGTCTGGAGCGCGGAATTCACGATGTTGTTCTCGGGATCCAGGAAATGCGGGGCCAGCCAGGAGGAGCTGTCCTCCCAGACCTCCTTCGGGCTTTCCGGGAAGAAGGTGTCGGGCGTCATGTCGACGGAACCGAAGTACTCCCGTACCCGGGTGACGCTGACATTGCCGAGCATGATGTGGTCCATGGTGTGTCCCTGGGAATTCGGAGGCTTTCCTGGACCGTACGAGCGGTCTCGGCCGGGCGGTATCAGTCAGGTGACTGCATCCGCGCGCACGGTCCGGGCGCGCCGTACGGCCCGCGCCCCGGCGCCGGGACCGCACCGCGCGGGGACGGGGTTCCGGCGCCCCCGGACGGACCCGCGGCGCGGCCGGCCCGTTCCGGGACGGACGGGTCCAGGACGCGCGCCAGCGCGGTCAGGGTCGCGTCGAGACGGCGGACGTGCAGCA
This sequence comes from Streptomyces rubellus, assembly GCF_036323805.1. NCBI lineage: Bacteria > Bacillati > Actinomycetota > Actinomycetes > Kitasatosporales > Streptomycetaceae > Streptomyces > Streptomyces rubellus. The sequence continues at coordinate 270,504 of NZ_JAZDCX010000007.1, read as the reverse complement.
GCATGCGCTGCTCCCGCGACAGCGGGTGGCGGCTCGCCCGCCGCTCCTGTGAGAGCAGGGACAGCGCCCTGGTGACCCCGGGGCGGACCGCGGGCGGGGCGGCGCCGGGCCGGTGGCGCGTGACGCGGACCAGGTGTGCCAGGGTCTCCTGCGCGTGGCCGGCCGCGGCGGCGAGCCGGGGGACGTACTCCGCGCCGCGCCCTGTCGGCGGACAGTCGGCCGCGGCGGCCAGGCTCCGCGCGTGGTACGCGCAGGCTCCCACGAGTTCCAGCAGGTGGCGGGCGCGGCGGCGGCGGCCGCGCTGCGGATTGAGCGGGTGGGTGAGCGGCAGGCAGGCCTTCCGGAAGGACTCCCGTGCCCGGTCGAGGGCGTGTGCCGCGCGCATCCGGTCCGCCGGGGTCCCCGCTTCCCCGCCTTCCGCGGCGGCCCGCAGGAGACGGCCGAGGGTCAGCAGGAAGCCGGCCAGCTCCTCGTCGCCGGCCCGGCGGACCGTGGTGGGCAGCACGAGGACGGCGGCGAGGACACCGCAGAACACCCCCAGCGCGGTCTCCTGGACGCGCACGAGCAGCACGTCCGCCGAGAAGGTGTCCAGCAGTGCCAGCAGCATGCTGAGCATGCCGGTGAGGAAGAAGGTCACCGCCCAGTAGGTGGCGGGCGGGGTGAAGAACATGCCGAACATGCACACCAGCAGCAGACCGAGGAGGAGCGGGCCGTCTCCGCCGGCCAGGGCGGCGAGGCCGTAGCCGAACACCACGCCGAGGACCGTGCCCGTCAGCCGCCGGACGCACTGCAGCAGCACCTCGCCGGTGCTCTCGGTCCCGACGAAGACGGCCCAGACCGCCACGACGGCCCAGTACCACAGGTCCGGGGACAGGAGATGACCGCCCGCCATGGCGAGTGCCGAGGCGGCGGTCACCTGGCAGGCCCGCCGGGTCACCCCGCGCCCCGGGCTCCCGGCGTCCCCCGCCCCGCGCGGCGCGGCCCCGACGGCACGCGCCCGGGACGGGGCGGGCCTGCACGGAGGTGCTCCGCCCCGAACCCGGAGGCCGGCGCACGGGACGGGCGTCCGCAGGGCCGCGGCGAGTTCGTCGACGGCCCGGAAACAGTCCCGCAGGAAGGCGGATCCGGCCGAGTGGTCCGCCGCGCCGTCGGCGTGCTTCTCCCCGCGCTGCCCGCCGCTGCCGGCCGCCCCCGCGACGGACCGGTGCCCGAGGGCCAGGATCCGCTCCTCGAGCCGCCGCCGTACCGCCCGTTCCGCCGGACCGCCGGGATCCGCCGGCGCGCGGACCGCGCGGACGGCCAGCCGCTGCGCGGCCACCTCCGTCCGCGAGACGCGCCGCAGGAGGTCGTCGGCGGCCTCGCCGACCGGGCGTTCGCCGAGGAAGTCCTCGATCAGCAGCACGGTCGCGTGCAGCCCGTCCAGATGGCGCTCCAGCGAGCGGACGCGCGCGTCGGCACCCCGGCCGGCGGTGATCACCGAGGCCGTGTCCCGCAGGACGTCGTGCAGGCGCGCGTCGAAGGTGCGCCCCAGCCGCGCCAGGACGCCGGACGCCGTCACCGGGCCCACGCAGCACCACACGCCCGCGACGGCCCCGAACGCGACGAGCACCGCCGCCCCGAGGTGCGGAAGCCGGTCCGCCCGGACTTCGGCGAACAGGGCCAGGAAGAAGGCCATGAAACCGAAGATCCCCAGTCCCAGCCCGCGCGGACCGAACCTGCGGGCCTGGACGGCGAGGTGGATCAGCAGCAGGAAGGCCGCCTTGGCCGCCGCCGGGTACGGTGCCAGCACGGCGCCGGCGGTCAGCACCGCGAGGAAGAGCGGTGCCCCGAGCCCGAGTGTGACGAGCTGGTTGCGCGGGTGCAGGTCGCTGACCGCCAGTGAGGTCGCCATCGCGGTGAAACCGCCGACCAGCAGCGTCGTGCCGGATCCGCCCAGTGCGGTCAGCACGGCGAGTGTCACGGCGGCGCCGAGCACGGCGCGCGTCGCCGAGGTCAGACGCGTCAGCCCGGGGTCGAAGGCGGCGAAGCGGTCCCCCGGCGATGCCGTCGTCCTTGCCACCATGGGGATCTTCGTATGTCCTCTCGTGTGTGCACGATCGTGCCCGGGGCCGGCGGTCCGGGACCGCTGACCGGCCGTCGCCGTGCCGCCCGGCCGGAGGGGACCCGGTCCGTCGCGGCCGGCGTGCTCCGGCGAAGGCGGATCCGGAAAGGGCGCCACGGGGCACACGGCCACGGGGACTCACCCGGTGCGCGGCACCGGGGCGGACAGCCGCCACGTCCCCAGGGGATCACGCAGCACCCGGCGTATCTCCACGCACCCGTCGTCCCGCCGCAGGCCGCCGCGGGCCGCGCGTTCACGCGGGTCGTCCGCCCTTTCCAGCGCGGCCTCGCGAGCGCGGTCCGGGTCGGCCGCGCCGTCGACGACACAGAAGTGGCGCACCAGCCGGCCGCACGGCGTGCGGAACGCGAGACCCACCAGCCACGGACATTCGGTGATCACGACAGTGCCTTCCCGGTCAGGACGTACGGCTCCGGTGGTTCCCGTCCGCGCGGAGGCGCGGGTCCACCGCCGGGCCGGCCGCACCGGCCCGGGAGAGGCGCGGCCGTGCCCGCTCCGATTCTGCGTCCGGGGAGCACGGCCGCGGTATGCGTCACATGACTGCATCGGTACCGCATCGGTGCCGCGGCCCGCGGGCACGGCTGCGACGCTCCCGGACTATCATCGGATGAGTTCCATTCCCTGGAGCATCCGTGGAAAGTGGTGGAAGGGCTCGTGGGAACCCAGCGCTCGGGGCGGAATCCGGATCTGCCGGGGGTGGGCCGGGAAACCGAGACCGCGGAAATCATCCGGCGCGTCGAAGCCGGCCGGTCCCGCAGCGACGTGGTGATCCTCACGGGCGACCCCGGCGCCGGCAAGAGCACGCTCCTCGCCCTCGCGGCCGACCACGCGCGGAGCGCGGGCGGCCGGGTGCTCCGGGCGGTGGGCGGCGAGTCCGAGGCGCACCTCGGGTTCGCCGGTCTTCATCAGCTGCTCCGCCCGGTGCTCGGCGAGGCGGAGAACCTGCCGCCGCGGCAGCGCTCCGCGCTCCGGGCCGTCCTGGGGCTCGACGAGTGTGCCGAGCCCCCCGACGCGGTACTCGTCGGCCTGGCGGTCCTGACCCTGTTGTCGGACCTGGCGGAGACGGCCCCGCTCCTGGTGGTGGTCGACGACGCGCAGTGGATCGACCGCGGCTCGCTGGACGTCCTCTCCTTCGTGGCACGGCGCATGGACAGCGAACCCGTCACGCTCCTGGTGGGAGTCCGCACCGCGGCCGCGCTCCCCGGCTTCGACAAGGGGTACGAGCGCCTCGAACTCGGCCCGCTGGACGGCGAGGCGGCGAACCTGCTGCTCGACCGGCAGCCGACGCCGCCCACCGGCCGGGCCCGCGTGCGGATCCTGGAGGAGGCGGCCGGCAACCCGCTGGCCCTGGTCGAACTCGCCCACGCCACCGCGGTCCGGCATTCGGAGGGCAGCGGTGTGGAAGGCCCACTGCCGGTCACCGACCGGCTGGAGCGCATCTTCGCCGGGCAGGCGGCGGACCTGCCGGAACCGACCCGCCGCGTCCTGCTGCTGCTCGCGGCCGCGGACGCGGCGGACGCGCCGGCGGCCTCCCTGGGGCTCCCCGAGGCGGACGACGAGGCGTGGGCGCCCGCGGACCGGGCCGGTCTCGTACGCCAGGACGGATCCGTGATCTCCTTCCGTCACCCGCTGATCCGCTCGGCCGTCTACCACGCCGCGTCGCTCGGGGAACGCCGCCGGGCGCACCTCACTCTCGCGGAGTTGCTGCGCGAGGAACCCGACCGCCGCGCCTGGCATCTCGCCGCCGCGGCCGTACGGCCCGACCGGGAGGTGTCGGCCGCCCTGCGGCGGACGGCCGACCGGGCGCGGCGCCGGGGCGGCCACGCGGCCGCCGCCGCGGCTCTGGAGCGTGCCGCGGAACTCAGCCCGCGGCGTGCGGACCGGGCACAGCTCCTGGTGGAGGCCGCCGCCGCGGCCGTCCTCACCGGTCAGCTCGGCTGGGTGGAACGCCTGGCCGCCGAGGTCCGCGAGTGCACCGACGACCCGGCGCTGACGGGCAGGGTTTCGCTGGCCACCGGGCAGCTCATGGCCATGAGCCCCCACCACACGGCGGCCTTCGCCCTGCTCATGCGCGTCGCGGGCGACGCGGAGGCCGCCCGGTCGCCCCGTGTGCTGGACGCGCTCGCCGCGGCCGCGGTGGTGCGCTACTACTCGGGTGCGGAGTCCCAGCGACGGGAGATCCAGGCCCTGCTCTCCCGGGTGCCCGACGATCCCGCCAGGGCGGCGCTGCACGCCTGGGTGCGGGCCGTCTCCGACCCCGGCGGCGCGGGGGCGTCCCTCGGACCGGTGCTGCCCGAGCTCATCGCCGGGGCCGGGGGCGACGCCAGGCGTCTGACCGCGCTGGCCATCGTCGCCTGGCTGCTCGACCGGACCGCTCTGGCCACCAGGACCTTCGACGAGGCGTTCGACCGGTGGCAGGCTCACGGCCCCCTCCCGGACGGACTGGGATGCGCGGCCGGCTGGGCCTATCTGGAGCAGGGCCGGTGGGCCGAGGCCCGCTCGGTGGCGGCCGACATCGCGGCCGTGGCGTCCTCGGCCGGACTCGACCACGCCGCGGCGTGCGCTCACGCGCTCGACGCCACGGTGGTCGGTCTGCTCGGCGACCCGGCCACCGCACGCCGGCTCGCCGAGCGGGCGCTGGCCCTGGTCGATCCGCTGGAGAGCCGTTCCGTCGCGGTCTTCGCGCGCCGGGCGCTGGGACTGGCGGCGGTGGCCGAGGGCGACTACGACACCGCGTACACGCAGTTCCGCTCCGCCTTCACCGACGACGGCGATCCGGTCCACTACCACGTCTCCCACACCCTCCTGGCCGAACTCGCCGCGGCGGCCGTCCGCCAGGGACGGCGGGAGGAGGCCGCGGAACTGCTGGAGCGGTCGGTGCGACGCCTCGGTACGGGCATGTCCGCACGGGTGGCCGCACTGGTCGGCCGGGGTCGCGCCCTGCTGGCGGATCCCGGGCACGCGGAGCCGTTCTTCCGGGCGGCGCTCGCGGACGCCGCGGGTGAGCAGTGGCCGTTCGAACGGGCGCAGACACAGCTCGACTACGGGGAGTGGCTCCGGCGACAGCGCCGTATCGCCGAGGCCCGCCCACTGCTGAGCGCCGCCCTGGAGACCTTCCGGCGGCTGGGCGCGCGGCCGTGGACCGAGCGGGCGCGGGCGGAGCTGCGCGCCGCCGGCATCGAGGCCGACAGCACCGCGCCCGGCGCGTTCGCCGAACTCAGCCCCCAGCAGCAGCAGATCGTCCGGCTGGCGGCCCGGGGCCTGACGAATCGCGAGATCGGGGAGAAGCTGTTCCTCTCGCCGCGCACGGTCGGCTCCCACCTCTACCGGGTGTTCCCCAAACTGGGCATCACCGCCCGGTCACAGCTCCGCGACGTGGTGGAGGGCACCCTGTCGGGTGCCGGTGTCCGGAACTGAGGGCCGGGGCCGACCCGGATCCGCAGCCGGCTTCCGGCCGGAACGCGCGGCGACGCCCGCGGTGGCGAGAAACACCTCCCGCTCACGGGCTCCGCGGTCCCGGCCACCCGGGCCCGCCTCCGCCGCACCGACACCGTAACCGGACGTCCGCGGCCGGTTACGGTCGGCACCGTGTCTCCCGGTGGCACCCGTCCTCCGCTCCCCGGGGACGGGAACCGGACATGCTCCCCGGCCCCCGGTTGCCTCTCGTCGCGCCGGGGCAGATACCGGTGGCCCATGCGCCGGGAACACCGGTTCGGCCCATGCCCATGGGGATTTCGCGCCCGGCCGAAGTGCGGGGCCACCGGGAGGGGAGAGCAGCGTGCCGCAGGACATCGATTTCTTCCTGCCGTTCGACACCGGGAGCAACCCCGACACGGACCGTGCCCGCGAACACCACATCGCCTGGGCACACGGCCGCGGCCTGGTACGGAGCACGGCCGCGCTGCACCGCTACCGGAGCTGGTTGCTGCCCGAACTGGCGGCCTACGCGTACCCGGACGTCACCGGGCCGGACCTCGACCTGGTGACCGACGCGGTGTGCCTGGGGTTCCCGCTGGACGACCAGTTCGACGGGCCGCTGGGACGGCAGCCCGCACAGGCGGCACGGCTCACCGGGGAACTGGCCGCGATCGCCTACCGGGAGCCGGGGGCCCGGCCCGCGCTCGACGTGCCGATCGTCACCGCCTACGCGGACGTGTGGCGGCGCAGCGCCGAGGGGATGTCCCCGGCCTGGCGGAGACGGGCCGCGGACAACTGGGCGCGGTTCTTCCGGGCGTACGTGGCGGAGGCCCGCAACCGGCGCCACCGGGTCGCCCTGGACGAGGACTCCTACGTCCGGCTGCGGCGCCGGGCGGTCGGCACCGCGTCCTGCTTCGACCTCATCGAGCGCGCCCACCACTTCGAGTTACCGCCCGCCGTCCACGGCGGCGCGGAACTGCGGGAGCTCAACCGGTGCGCGGGGGACGTGGTCTTCCTCTGCAACGACGTGCACTCGGTGGAGCGCGAGGAGGCCCGCGGCGATCCCCACAACATCGTGCTGGTCAGACAGCGCACCACGGGCTGCTCGCGGCAGCGGGCTGTGGCGTGGGTGCGTGAACTGGTGCGGGAGCGGGTCGAACGGTTCCTGGAGGTGCGCGCCCACGCGGAGGGGCAGTGCGCCGCGCGGTGGGGGCTGGACGCCCGGCGGTCGGACCTCACCCGGTACCTGGACGGCCTGTGCGCCTGGATGGCCGGCAACCAGGCCTGGGGGGTGGCCTCGGCCCGCTACGCGGCCGGGAGCGCCGGGCCCGACTTCGTGGAGGACGTGACCCGCCCCCTGTCCCCGCCGGAGCGGGTGGGGACAGGGGGCGGACCCGGCTGAGGTGGGCCGGGGAGGGAATGGCGGAACGGGGAGGCTTCCGCCGGGGTGCGGCCGGAACCGGACCTTCCCTCCCCGGAAACTCTCCCGGAGGTCATCCGCGCCGCGGCCACCGCAGCAGACGCCACAGGCCGCTCCGTCCACGGGCCGGCGACCGCGGCGCCGTACGGGACGCCACCGGCCGCGCGGTCCGCACCAGCCCGTCCGCCGTGCCGTCCGGGACGTCCGAGGCGCCCGGGACGTCCGTGATCGCCGCGGCGGCCGGGCGCGGGGAGTGCCCCCGGTCGTGGCGGGGTGTGAACCGCACCGGCAGGGCGTCCAGGTGACGGGACCAGGTGGAGGAGGTCCAGCTCAGCTCCTCCTCGGGGACCGCCAGCCGCAGATCCGGCAGCCTGCTCAGCAGGGTCTCGATCCCCGAGCCGGTGATGGCCCGCCCGATGTCCTGGCCCGGGCACTCGTGCGGCCCGCTGCCGAACGACAGGTGCGAGCGGTTGCCGTGCATGTCCGCGCCGGGGAAGGGCCGGATGGCCGGGTCGGCGTTCGCGGCCGCCAGGCCGAGCAGCAGGAGGTCGCCCTCGCGGATCTGGTGCCCGGCGATCTCCACGTCGTACGTCGGGAAGCGGGCGGGGCACACCATCAGCGGCGGCTCGTCCCACAGGATCTGCTCGACGGCGGCCGGGAGCGTCATCTGGCCGCCGTTGAGAGTGCCGCGGAACCGGGGGTCGGTGAGCACCATCCGCAGCGTGTTCACCATCAGGTTGGTGGTGGTCTCGTTGGCGGCGACGAGGACCAGCCGCAGATGGTCCCGGACCTCCTCGTCGGTGAGCCGGGCCTCGTGGTCGATCAGCCAGGAGGCCAGGTCGGGGCCGGGCGAGGCGTGCTTGTCCGCGACCAGCCGCGTCAGCGTCGCCTGGATCAGGCGGTCGGCCTCGATCGCCCGCTCGGTGCCCCTGACCAGCTGGCGGCTGGCCTCGACCAGTCCGGGCCCCTCCTCCTCGGGCAGCCCGAACAGGTGGGTGAGCACCAGCATGGGCAGCTGCTGGGCGAACCGGCTCAGCAGTTCGGCGTGCCCGGCTCCGGCGAAGTCGTCGACCAGCAGGTGCGCCAGCCGGTGGATGGCACGGCGGACCGCGCGGCGGTCGAAGCGCTCCAGGCTCTCCTTGACCGCGCCGCGCAGCCGCTGGTGCTCCCGGCCGTCCTGGGAGCGGCAGTCGGGGTGCCACACCAGCATCGGCAGGACCGGGGAGTCCTCGGCGACCCGGCCCTCCCGCCAGTCGCGCCAGAGCCGGGAGTCGCGGGTGAAGCGGCGGGGGTTGCGGGCGACCTGGAGCGTCTCGTCGTAGCCGAGGACCAGCCAGGCGGGGACGTCGCCCTCCAGCAGGACGGGGGCTATGGGGCCGTGCTGGGTCCGCAGCCGTTCGTACGTCCCCATGGGATCGGCGGAGGCGGCGGGCCCGTACAGCCGGACGGCGCCGTCGTGGGCGCCGCCGCGGACCCCGCGGACACCGGGGCCGGCCTGGTGGGCGGGACAGCCCGGCGGGGCGGCGGAGGGAACCGCGGGGGAGACCGCGGGGGAAGCCGCGGGGGAAGCCGCGGAGAAGGGGCGCGGCAGATCGGGGCCGGGTGAGGAGGTGCTCACAGTGCCTCCCGGGAGACGGTGGCTGGGTCTTGCGGATCGCGGAGTTCGTGCAGGTCGTACAGGTGGTGCATCAGCGTCAGCAGGACGTCGCGGCTGGAGTCGAGCCGGCGGGCGTCGCAGTTGACCAGGGGGACGCTCTCGGGCAGGTCCAGGGCCGACCGCAGGTCGGCGACCGGATGCACGGGGGCGCCGGGGAAGTTGTTGACGGCGACAACGAAGGGGACCCCGGTCTGTTCGAGACGGTCCATGGCGGGGAAGCTGTCCGCCAGCCGACGGGTGTCCACCAGCACCACCGCGCCCAGCGCGCCCGCGATCACGCCGTTCCACAGGAACCAGAAACGCTGCTGGCCGGGGGTGCCGAACAGGTAGAGGACGAGCTGGTCGTTGAGGGTGATCCGGCCGAAGTCCATGGCCACGGTCGTCTCGGTCTTGCGCTCCACGCCCGAGAGGTCGTCCACGCCGACCCCGGCCTGGGTCATCGTCTCCTCGGTGGTCAGGGGGCGGATCTCACTGACCGAACCCACCATGGTCGTCTTGCCGACGCCGAAACCGCCGACGACCACCACCTTGACCGACCGCTCGGTCGAGGTCGGCAGCAGATCCTCGCGCCGCGGCCCCAGGGGCAGTTCAGAGTCGTTGTAGTCCATCGATCAGCGCTTTCAGGATCTCGACGTCGGGTTTGGCCGCGGTCGTGTCCGCCGCGCGGGTCTGCCGGGCCTCGACGAGGGAGTCGGCGAGCAGGTCCGCGAGCAGCACGTGGACGGCGCTGAACGGCAGGTCCAGATATGCCGAGAGCTCGGCCACGGAGAGCGGGTTGGCGCACATCCGCAGAATGGAGACGTGTTCGGGCCGCATGCCCGGCTTCGGCTCGGACCGGGCCACGATCAGGGTCACCAGGTCCAGCACCTGGGCGTCCCCGGCCTCCGTGCGTCCGCCGGTGACGATGTACAGGGGGACGGGGTTGCCCTCCTCCCAGCCCCGCTCCTCCCGGCTCCCGCCCCCGCTCACGGGGCCTGCCCGGCGGCGCGGGGCGGGGTGGCGAGATGGTCGCCGATCCGGATGACCAGGTCCCTCATCCGCTGGCTCATCAGCGCGGCGTCCACCCCCTCGTCGGCGGTCACCGCCAGATAGGAGTTGGCGGCGGCGGCCATGAGGTAGAAGAAGCCGCCGTCCACCTCCAGGACGACCATGCGTACGCCGCCCGCGCTGTGCGGGAACTCCGCGGCCACCGACTGGGCCAGGCTCTTGAGCCCCGAGGAGGCGGCGGCCAGCCGGTCGGCGGCGTCCTTGTCGGTGCCGAACTGCGCCATGCACAGTCCGTCCGCGGACAGCAGCACGATGTGCCGGGTGTAGGGGACGGTGACGGCCAGGTCCTTGAGCAACCAGTCCATGTTCTTGAGGCGCTGCTGCGTCACGTGCTACTCACCTGATTCCGCTACTGGTTCTGCGTCTGGTCCGGGGCCCGGGGCGGCGTCCGGTGCCGCGGGCCCTCCCCGGCCGCCGGGACCGTCCGGTGCGCCGTCGGGGTTGGCGAAGAAGGCGCCCATCCACAGCCCCATGTCGGGGTGGACGTCCAGGGCCGACCGTCCGGCCGCCATCCGGTCTGCCGCGCCGGTCGCGCCGCCCGGTCCGGTGACCGGCCCGGTCACGCGCCGGCGGCGCTGCGGGAGTCCGTTGGCGTTCCGCTCCACGACGGTGTCCTCTTCCAGGCCCGCCGCCGGGCCCACCGCCGCCTCCCGGCGCGGCCCGGGCACCGGCGGCGCCGGGCGCCGGGTCACCATGCCGGGGGGACGGCCGCCGAGGCTGAGGTAGGCGTCCATCGGCATGGCGGTGAGCAGTTCCTGCGGAACGAAGACGACCGCGCGCACCCCGTCGCAGGTGGAGGGCCGCAGGGAGACCCGCAGCCCCAGCCGGCCGGCCATGATGCCCACCACGCGCAGCCCCACCCGGGCCGTCTCGCCCAGGTCCTCCAGGTCCAGGCCGTCGAGCGCCTGGGCGAGCAGGAACTCGGCGTGCCGGCGGGTCTCCTCGGTGAGTCCCACGCCCTTGTCCTCGATGGACACCTCGATTCCCGACGCCACCTCCTCGGTGTTGACGACCACCTTGGTGCTCGGCGGCGAGTAGCGGGTGGCGTTGTCCATCAGCTCGCTGAAGACCAGGCTCAACGGCTCGACCGCCGGTCCCCGCACCGCGACCTCGGCGATGCGGTGCAGGTCGATGCGGAGGTACTCGGCGATGGGCGCGCTGCCCGCACGCAGCACGTCGTACAGGGAGATCGGCTTCTGCCACTGGCGCGCCGGGCTGCCGCCGCCCAGGACGGCCAGGCTGGTGGCCACCCGGCCGGCCACGTTGACACCGTGCTCCAGGTGCATCAGGTCGCCCAGGATCTCCGGGCCGGGGTGTTTGAACTGCATCCGGCGCAGGTCGGCCTGGAGGCGGTGGATCTCGGCCTGGATGCGGCAGGCGATGTTGACGATGGCGCGGCGGGCGGAGTCCCGCTGGTACTCGCGGTCCTGAACCGCCCGCACCACCAGCCGGGTCAGCTTCTCGTGGGCGGCGACCAGCCGCGGGTCGGCGTCGGCCGGGTGCAGCCGGTCGGGCAGTACGTCGTTGGGCGACTGACCGCGCTGCACGGCCGTGACGATCGGCGGCATGACCTCGCGGCAGTACCGCTCGATGTCCTCCAGCAGGCACTCCGCACGCCGGTCCGCGGCGGCGACGGCACGCCCCCGGCGTGCCGCCTCGTACGCGGCCGCGGCGACCGCGAGCACCGCGGCCGCGCCGCACCAGGCGACCGCGGCGCGGGCCTGGTCCGTGACGGCGGCCACGGCCACGACCGCGCAGGCGGCGACCAGCGCGGGGGGGACGAGCCACACACCGCCGGAGGCGGCGCGCGGGCCGCCCGGCAACGAGTCGGCGGGCTCCATGGGCTCCATGGGCATCCTCGGGCATCGGGGTGGACGGTGGGCCGGGTGCGGTGAGGGGCGGCGGGCGGCCGGGTGACCGGGCCCCTCCCGGCAGGGGCTGCGCATGCCGGTGGCGGTGGCCTCTGGCATACGCCATCCCTGCCGGGAGGAGCCCCGAACGTGCCGGAGCCCCCCGGCCGCCCCCGTTCGGGGCGCATCGGCGCCACGGCGCCGCACACGGCGGCAACAAGACGTAACCGGGACGACTCGCTGCGTGACAGGGAGCATAGGGGCTTCCCGGGAGCCGCCGCAGAGACTTGACAGACGCGGCCGGAATCTGCGGTTGCGCACGGGGGCGCACAAAAGGCGATACGGCGGAACGCTGGGCTTTCATGGCGTTTTACGGTGGTGCACACTCCGGAAAACCATGGCCAGAACCGAACATCCGCACCGTCGTCCCGCCGGGCGGCCCGCGAGTGCCGGACGCCTTCCGGGAAATGCCGGGAAGTGCCCCCGCCCCGCCTTCCGGATGAGGCATGGTGCGGTCATCCTCATCCGAGAGAACGACAGGGGGCGGGGATGAGCAGTTTTGGTACCCACCGGGCCCGTGTGCACGACCCGGCGCGGCCGGTGCAGTGGAGACTGAGCGATCTCAGGTCGTGTGTGGTCCGTTTCGCGCCGTACGGTTTCCGGGCCACCTATCACCACCTGCGGACGAGTGCCGGGATACCGCGGTGCCCGGGCCGCGACCCCGAGTCACTGGTGCGGGCGGTCGAGGAGCTGCACGCCGCCCGGCTGGTGTGGCTGACCGCCGAGACCGAGTACGCCGAGCGGCGGGCCCGCGAGAAGCGCGCCGGCCGCCGCCGGCCGGCGCCCGGGGACACCTGGCGGGCCCGGCAGCGCGGCTGTGACCGCATCGCCTACTGCCCCGACCCCGGGCGCCATCCCACCGAGCCGCTGCCGGTGGTGGTGCGCCGGGTGCTGCGCGGTCTGCCGGAGTCGCCCGGCCCCGGTGACCGCCCGGTGTGCCGGGTCTGCGGCGGGCCGACCGCCACGGTGTCGTGGAGCGTCGGCTACTGGACCCACACCCTGTGCGCGGAGTGCGGGGTCAGCCTGCGCCGGGAGTGACCTCCCGCCGGGGCCGGGCGGCGGGGGCACACCGGTGCGCTGTTCCCGCCGCCCGGCCGGGTCAGCGGCCGGCCCCGAGCCGGTCCTGGGCGGCCGCGAGGATCTCCGTCACCCGCAGGCCGAACCGTATGTCGCACGGGTGCGCCCGGCCGGTGCGGGCGGAGTCGAGCAGGGCGTCCACGGCGTTGCCGAAGGCCGCTACCGCGTCCGTCTCCCCCTCCGGCATGACCGCCGTACCCGCGGCACCGCGCAGTTCCACCGCGGTCACGGCCGCCGCCGGGGCCGCGGTGTGGCCGAGCGCGCAGGTGCCGACCGCACCCGAGGTGTGGCGCAGGGCGAGCTGGACCAGGTCGCCCGGACCGGCCACGGCGGCCACCGAGCCCTCCAGGTCCGCCACGTCGCCCAGCAGCGGCAGCAGCACGGACAGGGCGTGCGGGCCGACGTCCCACAGCCCGCCCTTCTCCCGCCGCCAGGGCGAGACGGCGAACGGGCTGTCGCTGCCACCGCTGTCGTGGATCGAGGAGAGCCAGTCGGCACGGCCGAGCTGCCAGCCGCCCGCGGCCCGCTGCTCCTCGAGCCACCGCACCGTCTCGGGCCGGAACCGCAGGGTGAAGAAGACGACCGAGGCCACCCCGGTCTCCGCCACCGCCCCGGCCACCTCGCGGGCCGCCGCCACGGTGGTGGCCACCGGCTTGTCCAGCAGCAGATGGCGGCCCGCCCGCGCCGCGCGCACGGCCAGCGGCGCCTGTACGTCCGGCGGCAGCGCCACGGCGACCGCGTCGCAGTCGGCGAGCAGGGCGTCCACGTCCGCGTAGGGCCGGGCGCCGAAGCGTCCGGCGATGTCCGCCGCCGCCTCGGGACGGCGGCCCCACACCCCCACCAGCTCGGCCTCCGGGTGGGCTTGGAGGGCGGGGCCGTGGGCGAGTTCCGCCCAGGGACCGGTGCCGAGCAGGCCGAATCTCATACCGTGTCTCCTCGGATGTGCCGTCGAACGGGGAATCGAGTGCTCCGCCACTATGCCGGACGCCCGCCGCGGCGTGCCGCCGGGTGCCGGGGGTGCCCGGGGCGTCCGGGAAGCGACCGCGCTTCCGGGCACCCGGTGGAAGGTACAGCTGGCTACACCCTCCCCCGGGTGTCCGTCCCCCGTGACCCGCCCGCCGCGCGTGCCCGAGACTGGAGCCCACACCGGGCGGACGTCCCGGAGCGGCGCGACGGAGGAGCACGGGTGGACAGGGACAGGGTGCAAGGTGGTCTGGTGGCGGCGGCACGCGGGCTGCCGCTGGCGGTGGTGGCGATCGTCTGCGGGTTCTCGCTGCTCGTCCTGTCCGTGCTGTCGATCGCGTTCATCCCGCTCGGCGTGGGCCTGCTGACCACTCCCGCCGTGCTGGGCCTGGTGCGGTCCTATGCCGGGTGGCGGCGCTCGCTGACCGGCGACTGGGGCGGGATCGAGACCCCGGAGCCGTACCTCCCCCGGCCGGACGACCGGCGGCCCGGCCTGGCCGGGCAGGTCGAGCGCTGCTTGTTCCTGCTGCGGGACCAGGCGACCTGGCGTGATCTGCAGTGGCTCGCGGTGGACGCCACACTGGGCTTCCTCCTGGCCCTGCTGCCCCCCGCGCTGACCCTCTACGGCGTGCAGGGCACGGTGGTGGCGGCGGGCGCCTGGCGGGCCATACGGGGTGACTCCTTCCTGTTCGTCCCGCTGACCTCGCAGTCCAACGCCTTCCTGGCGATGGCGCTGGGCTGGGCGCTGACCGTCGTCGGACTGCTCAAGGGCGCGGAGGTGCTGCGGCTGCACTTCCGGCTGACGCGCGCCCTGCTGGCACCGACCGAGAAGATGATGCTGAACCGCCGGGTGGAGCGGCTGTACGAGACCCGGCACGACGCGGTGGACGTCTCGGCGGCCGAGCTGCGCCGCATCGAGCGCGATCTGCACGACGGTGCCCAGGCGCGGCTGGTGGCGATGGGGATGAGTCTGGGCGCGATCGAGGCGCTGATCGAGCGCGACCCGCAGCAGGCCCGGAAGCTGGTGGCGCAGGCCCGGCAGAACTCCGCCGATGCCCTGTCCGAACTGCGCGACCTGGTGCGCGGCATCCACCCGCCGGTGCTCGCCGAGCGCGGGCTGGGGGACGCGGTGAAGGCCCTGGCACTGCGCATGGAGATCCCGGTGGAGGTGACGGTGGACCTGCCGGGCCGGCTGGCGGAGCCGGTGGAGGCGGCGGCGTACTTCGCGGTCAGCGAGGTGCTCACCAACGCCGCCAAGCACTCGGGGGCCGACCGGATCTGGCTGGACCTCGGCCACGACGCGGCGGACGGGATGCTGCGGATCACGGTCACGGACAACGGCCGCGGCGGGGCGGACCCGGCCCGGGGCACGGGACTGGCCGGGGTCGAGCGCAGGCTCGGCACGTTCGACGGCATCCTGGCCGTCAGCAGTCCGGTGGGCGGGCCGACCATGGCCACCATGGAGATCCCCTGCGCTCCCGGGGGCCGTGCCGGGCCCGCGGACCGGCGGGCGGGCAGCCGCCCGTAGCACCCCCGCGGTACCCGGGTACGGCCGTCCGGGGGGTCCGCGGGGCCGGAGGGCGGGGCGGCCCCCGGGCAGGGGTGGTGCATCGCGGAAAACCGGGTATCCGGGCCGCATGGCAGTGCGACACGTCTTCGTGAACAGAAGGCCCGAGCGGGTGTGGGGAGTCCTCAGTGACGCCGACCGCTACCACGAGTGGGTGGTGGGCACCCGGTCGACGGTGGAGGAGGACGGCGCCTGGCCCCAGGTCGGCACCACCCTGGAGTACGACGTCGGGGTGGGGCGGCTGACCGTGGAGGGCCACACGGTCGTCCGGCTCTGCGAGCCGCCCGAGCGGCTGGAGCTGGAGGCGTCCGCGGGGCGGCTGGGCAGCGCCCGCATCGCCATCTCCGTGCGGCCCTGGGGCGAGGGCTCACTGATCACCATGGACGAGCATCCGCTGCGGGGCGCCGTGGCCCGGCTGCACACCGCGCCCATGGACGTGCTGCTGCAGCTGCGGCACCGGCTGATGCTGGCGCGGCTGCGGGACGTGGTGGAGTCCGGCCGGTCGGAGGCCGACCGGGAGGCGGGCAGGCACGTATGACGACCGACCAGGGCGCGGACCGGCCGGACGAGCGGCCCGACGACCGGCCCGACGCCGCCCACCGCCGTCCGCCGGGCGTGTCCGACGCCACCGTCGAGGCCGTCGGCAAGGTCTCCGAGGCGCTGGAGGCGACCGAGCGGGCCCGCGGCCACCTGTACTCCTTCCACCAGCTGACCGGCCGGTCCGACCTGCTGCTGGGCGAGGCGGTGGAACTGCTGCGCGCGGCCGGGCACGCCGCGGAGGCGGACCTGCTGGAGACCGAGGTCCTCGGCCGCAACGTGCTCCCCGGCCACTGGACGTTCCAGATCGTCGAGGGCTACGACGACCACTACTACCGGACGTTCACCGAGGCCGAGAAGCGGGTGCGCGACCGGCTGGTGGGCGGCCTGCGGCACCTGTACGAGGCCGAGATGAAGGAGGCCCGGCGCACCCACGGCCATCCCGCCCACACCGCGCGCCCGGACACCACCCCGCCCGACACCACCCCGGACGCCTGACGCCCGTCCCCGCACCGCCGGCCGCGACAGGAAGGCCCGACTCCCCCGTGAGCTCCTCATGACCGACGCACCCGACGCCGTCGTGATCGGCGCCGGCCCCAACGGGCTGGTGGCCGCGAACATGCTGGCGGACGCGGGCTGGCGGGTACTGGTCCTGGAGGCCCAGCCCGAGCCCGGCGGCGCCGTGCGCAGCGACCGCGGCGTCCACCCCGGCTACGTCAACGACCTGTTCAGCTCCTTCTACCCGCTGGCCGCCGTCTCCCCCACCATCCGCGCGCTGGAACTGGAGCGCTGGGGCCTGGAGTGGAGCCACGCCCCGGCCGTCCTCGCCCATCCGCTGCCCGACGGCCGCTGCGCGGTCCTGCACCGGGACCGGGCGGAGACGGCGCGGAACCTGGAGTCCTTCGCGCCCGGCGACGGCGAGGCGTACCTGCGGCTGACCGGGCTGTGGGACCGGCTCGGCCCGGATCTGGTGGCGGCGCTCCTGTCGCCCTTCCCGCCGGTGCGCCCGGCACTGTCGCTGCTGGCCCGGCTGCGGGCGGCCGGGGGCCTGCGGCTGCTGCGGACGCTGCTGCTGCCGGTGCGGCGGCTGGGCGAGGAGGAGTTCGCGGGGGCGGGCGGACCGCTGCTGCTGGCGGGGTGCGCGCTGCACGCGGACCTCTTCCCCGAGTCCACCGCCGGGGCGGTCTACGGCTGGCTGCTGGCGATGCTGGGCCAGCAGGTCGGCTGGCCGGTCCCGGCCGGCGGCGCCGGCGCCCTGACCGGCGCCCTGGTCCGGCGTCTGGAGTCACGCGGCGGCACGGTGCGCTGCGGGGCCCGGGTGACACGGGTGGTCGTCGCGGGCGGACGGGCGCTGGGCGTGGTCACCGCCGACGGCGACGCGGTGCGGGCCCGGCGCGCGGTCCTGGCGGACGTACCCGCCCCGGCGCTCTACGGCGGCCTGGTGGACTGGGCGCACCTCCCGGCCCGGCTGCGGGACGACATACGCCGCTTCCAGTGGGACACCGCGACGTTCAAGGTGGACTGGGCGCTGTCCGGGCCGATCCCCTGGGAGGCGCCCGGGGCCGCCGGGGCGGGCACCGTCCATCTGGCCGAGAGCGTGGACCACCTCACCCGCCACAGCGCCCAGCTGGCCACCGGCACCGTGCCGGACCGGCCGTTCTGCCTGCTGGGGCAGATGACCACCGCCGATCCGTCCCGCTCCCCCGCCGGCACCGAGTCGGCCTGGGCCTACACCCACCTGCCCCGGGACATCCGCGAGGACGCGGGCGGGGCGGGTCTGACCGGCCACTGGGGGCCGGGTGAGCGGGAGGCGCTGGCGGACCGGGTGGAGGCCGAGGTGGAGCGCCGCGCCCCGGGCTTCCGCGAGCTGGTCGAGGCCCGCCGGGTGCTGGCCCCGCCGGATCTCCAGGAGCGCGACGAGAGCCTGGTCGGCGGCGCCCTCAACGGCGGCACCGCCGCCGTGCACCAGCAGCTCGTCTTCCGTCCCGTCCCCGGGACCGGCCGCCCGGCGACCCCGGTGCGCGGCCTGTACCTGGCGTCCTCCTCCGCCCATCCGGGCGGCGGTGTCCACGGTGCCTGCGGGGCCAACGCCGCCCGCGCGGCGCTGCGCGACCGGCGGCCCGCCGTCCACTACGTGCTGGGCCCGGCCGCGGCCGCCGCGCAGCGCGCCGCGATGACGACCCGGGAGCGGGACGCGGGCGGTCACACCCCGGCCCCGGGGGTCACAGCGGGCGGATGTTGAAGGTGTTGGGGAAGCGGTACGGGCACTGGGTGCTGCTGCCCTCGCTCACCACGACGTAGCCGGACGGGATCGGCGAGACCTTGCAGACCGTCGTGGTGCCCCGCTCGGCCGGTTTGGCGATCCGCCAGGTGTTGGGGAAGTTGTACGGGCACTGGGTGCTGCTGCCCTCGGCGAGGATGACGTACCCGTCCGGGATGTCCGACACCTTGCAGACCGTCGTGGTGCCCCGCTCGGCCGGCTGGGCGATCCGCCAGGTGTTGGGGAAGACGCCGGAGCACTGCGTGCTGCTGCCCTCGGCGAGGATGACGTACCCGTCCGGGATCGGCGAGGTCTTGCAGATCGTCGTGGCCGCCTGGGCGGGGGCGGTGGTCAGCACGATTCCTGCCGTCGCCAGCGACAGCGTGGTCAGGGCGGCCGCGATACGTCTGAACATCGGGAACCTTTCGGAACGTGCGGGAGCATGGCCGTGCGGGCGGCGCGGCACCGGGCGGTCACCCCGGGCGCCCCGCCCGCGGACGCGCGGTGGTCGGCGGTCCGCCGGCCGGGGCGCGCGTCCTCGCGGAACGCGGCCCGCGGCCGGAGCCGTCGGCACCGGCGGCGCACCACGGTACAGACGATCCCGGGAGCTCCCCACCCGTCGCGCCCTCCGTGACCGCAAGCGGCCAGCTCCGTTTCCGGAAGCGGACGACAGCACTCCGCGGCCGGGGGTGTACCGGGCTCCGGCCCAGGTCCGTGCCGCCCGGGCCATACGGAACCGCACCGTCCGCACCGTCCGCACCGTCCGCACCGTCCGGCCGCGCCGCGGCCGGACGCGGCGCTTTCCGGCCGAGTTGACGGCGGCGCCGGACCGGACGGAGGTGCGAAACCCCAGTTCAGCACTCCGGCATATGCCATCACCGTCCAGCGGACCCTGTCGGACCGCGGGTGCCGGCCCCCTCGACCTGCCCTTGTCCGCAAACGCCCCACTTCCCTCGAAAACATGACGAAAGATGACTGGAAGCAATCATTCCGATGTGTTCCTGTTCGTCATCCGGAAAGGCGTTTGCCCGGAAGCTGACACGACGAGCCAAGGAGTGTTCGACATGCGGTACGCCGTCAAGGGCTTAGGACTGGGCGCCGTCGTGGCCGCCGCCTGCCTCACGGGTACGGCAGCCACCGCGACCGCCGCCCCGGCGGTGCCCCAGGCACCCCAGGCACCCGGCGCCCCCTCGGCGCTGCTGCTCACCGTCGGCGAGGGCGAGGACCCGGGCCTGGCCACCAACCAGCGGGCCGCCGTACTGAACTGCTCGCCGAACGCGGACGGCTCCCACCCGGCCCCGGGCCGGGCGTGCGCCGAACTGCGCGCCGTGGAGGGCGACTTCGAGACGCTGGTCGAGCCCGACCCCAACCGGGTGTGCCCGATGATCTGGGACCCGGTGGTGGTCACCGCCCAGGGGATCTGGGACGGCCGTGAGGTCTCCTTCACCCACACCTTCGCCAACGCCTGCGTCATGGAGGGCGCCACCGGCGCGGTCTTCTCCTTCTGACCGCGTCCCGGCACCGCACCACGCCGGCCCCCGGGCGTCCGAGAGGCGCCCGGGGGCCGGCGCACGCTCACCACCGGGCCGGCCGCGCCCCTCAGGCGACCCGGTGGACGAGTTGGCTGTCGAGCTCGTAGCGCGCACCGGCGATCGCCAGGTCGCCGCCGGCCACCCGGGCGGCCAGATCGGGCTCCGCGGCCAGCCGCGCGCGTATCAGGCGCACGTTCGCGGTGATCGCCGCGTCGACCCGGGCCGCTCCGTGCAGGCCGTGGTCGATCGCCGGGCGGATCTGCTCGGCGATGTAGTCGATGTGCGCGGGCAGTTCCTCGCCGCTCTCGTCGGCGTGGACCGCCGCGGTCACCGCGCCGCAGGACTGGTGGCCGAGCACCATGACCAGCGGTATGTCCAGCTCCAGGACGCCGTAGGCGATGCTGCCCAGCACGGCCTCGTCCAGGACCTCGCCCGCCGAGCGGGTCGTCATCAGGTCGCCCAGCCCCTGGTCGAAGACCAGCTCGGGCGGGACCCGGGAGTCGATGCAGCCGAGGACGACGGCGAAGGGGTCCTGCCCGGAGACGGCCGCCGCCCGGTCGGCCGGGCTCTCGTGCGGATGCGTCTGGTGCAGTGCGCGCCAGCGCCGGTTGCCGCGGGCCAGTTCGCGCAGCGCCGCCCGCGGGGTGGACGGCCGGGCGCGGGCCGGGGCCGACGGCAGAGCCGTCCGGACCGGAGCGGCCGTCAGGACGGACGGGGCGGTGAGCGCGAGTCCGACGCCCGCGCCGCCGCCCAGCACCGTGCGGAGCAGGGCGCGGCGGTCCGTACGGCCGGGAGCTTCCTCGGTGTTGTTCCGTTTTCCGACCGCATCGGTCGCGTTCGATTCCACCCGGCCGAGCCTATGTTTCGCCCGTGAGCGCGATGTTCGGTTTTTAACTGCCATGTCGCAGTCTTGGGCGAATGATGGCTTCCCCCCGGCCGGTTTCCGGACTGTTTGGCTCCGGACCCGCGCACGCCGCGAGCGCGGCGCGCAGCAGCCGCGGCTTCCGCGGGCCGGATCACGGCCCGCCCCGCCCTCCCGACGGGTGACCGTACGCCCGCCGTTCCTCCACTGATCATGCCCGCGTCACGCCTTCCCCCTCCCCGGCATCCCTCAACTCCCCTACGGTGAGCGCGCCTTGACCCCCACCCGAGGAGGCATGACGCGCATGGGACAGCAGTTCGGCAGCAGAGCGGCGGCGGCGCTGGCGGCGGGAACGGGAGCGGCGCTGCTGGCCGCGGCGGCCCTCGCGCCGCCCGCGGGCGCGGCCGACCCCGGTGGCCTGCCGTACTCCGGAGCCACCGGCGTCGGGGTGCACAACGCCTACGAGAAGGACAAGTACCGCTATCTCGCCGACGCCCTGGACTCCGGCGCCTCGCTGCTGGAGCTGGACGTGTGGACCAACTTCTCCGGCGGCACCTGGCGGGTCGCCCACGACAACCCGCTGGGCAACGACAACAACTGCGAGAACGCCGCCTCCCCCGCCGAGCTGCGCACCAGGTCCCGCGACCAGCCCCTGGCGGGCTGTCTGGCCGACCTGCGGGCCTGGCACGACGCCAACCCCGGGCACCGGCCGGTCCTGATCAAGATCGAGATGAAGGACGGTTTCGCCGCCAACCTCGGACGCGGCCCGGCGCAGTTCGACTCCCTGGTCACCGGGAAGCTCGGCGACGCCCTCTACCGGCCCGGCGAGCTGGCCGCCGGACACGCCACCCTGGACGAGGCCGTACGGGCCCGGGGCTGGCCGAGCCGGGACGCGCTGCGGGGGAAGTTCCTGATCCACCTCATCCCCGGCACCCTGGAGGAGTCCAACCCCTTCGACTCGCTGTGGACCGACCGCGAGTACGCCCGCCACCTGCGCGAGCTGGCCGCCGCCGGAAACCTCTCCCGGGCCGCCGCCTTCCCCGCCGTGCACCGCGCCGAGGCGGGCGACCCGCGCGCCGCCCGCTACCCCGACGCCTCCCTGCGGCCGTGGTTCGTGGTCTTCGACGGCGACGCCTCGGCCTATCTGGCCGGCGGCATCGACACCGGCTGGTACACGCGCCACAACTACCTGCTGGTGATGACCGACGCCCACGGCGTCTCCCCCGCCATCAGCGCCACCTCGCCCACCGAGGACCAGGCGCGCGACCGGGTGGCCCGGCTCGCCGCCGAGGGGGCCTCCTTCGTCACCTCCGACTGGTACCCCCTGCCGTCCGTGCTGTCCCTGGTCCTGCCGCGCGGCTGACGGCGGCCCTGCCGTCCCGGTCCCCCGGCTCGCTCTATCGTGTGGTCCGTCATGAGGACGGTGCGGCGGCGGTGCGCGGGCGGTGTTGCCCCGGCCGGGCGCCGCCCGGATGAGTGGAGGGACCCCCATGCGTGTTGTCCTCGCCGAAGACCTGTTTCTGCTCCGCGACGGGCTGGTACGGCTGCTGGAGGCGTACGAGTTCGAGATCGCGGCGGCGGTGGACAACGGTCCGGAGCTGACCCGGGCGCTGGCCGAGCTGGAACCGGACGTCGCGGTCGTGGACGTCCGGCTCCCGCCGTCCTTCACCGACGAGGGGCTCCAGTGCGCGCTCCAGGCCCGCCGCGAGCGGCCGGGACTGCCGGTGCTGGTCCTCTCGCAACACGTCGAGCAGCTCTACGCGCGTGAGCTGCTCGCCGACGGCACGGGCGGGATCGGGTACCTGCTGAAGGACCGCGTCTTCGACGCGGAGCAGTTCATCGACGCCGTCCGCCGGGTGGCGGCGGGCGGTACGGCGATGGATCCGCAGGTGATCCAGCAGTTGCTGACACGGCGGGAGAAGGACCGGCCGATGGGCCGGCTGACACCGCGCGAGAAGGAGGTCATGGAATTGATGGCGCAGGGCCGGTCGAACGCGGCCATCGCGGGCCAGCTGGTGATCACCGAGCGGGCGGTGGCCAAGCACACCTCCAACATCTTCAACAAGCTCCAGCTGCCGCCGTCCGACGACGACAACCGCCGTGTCCTGGCCGTTCTCGCCTATCTGGACCGGGGGTGAGCCGCCGGCCGCCCCTGCCCTCCCGCGCGCAGGCGGGGCAGAACGGCTCTCCGGGCGGTGCGCCGCCCGCGGTCCCCGGCTCCGGGCTGCCCCGGCGCGCCGTGCTGGGCGCCGGGACGGTGGCGGCGGGACTGGCGGCGGCGCTCGGACCGGGACTCGGGCCGGGGCCCGCGGGCGGCGGAAGGGCGTTCGCCGCCCCCCGCGTGCCCTTCCCCACCGGACCCGCCCGGGCGGCGCTGCGCAGGCTGCTGCCCGGCCACGCCGGGCAGTTCCACCTGGTCCCGCTGGACGTGCGGGGCGGTGCGGAGCGGTTCCGGGTGACGGGCGCGGTCGGCCGGGTGGAGGTGGCCGGGACCAGCCCGGCCGTGCTGCTCACCGGTGTCCACTGGTACCTCAAGGAGGTGTGTTCCGCGCACATCTCCTGGGCGGGCAGGCAGCTCTCGCTGCCCGCCACCCTGCCCGCGCCGTCCCGCCCCCTGGAGCGCTCCACCACCCTGCCCAACCGCTTCGCGCTCAACGACACCAACGACGGCTACACCGATCCGTACGCCGACTGGCCGCACTGGGAGCGCCTGATCGACGTACTGGCCCTGCACGGCTGCAACCAGGTGCTGGTCATCGCCGGTCACGAGGCCGTCTACCACCGGCTGCTGCTGGACTTCGGCTACTCCGACACCGAGGCGCGCCGCTGGCTGCCCGCCCCCTCCCACCAGCCGTGGTGGCTGCTGCAGAACCTCAGCGGCTACGGCGGCCCGCCCTCCCCGGAGCTGATCGGCAGACGCGCCGAACTGGGCCGGCGCATCACCGCCCGGCTGCGGGAACTGGGCATGCACCCGGTGCTGCCCGGCTACTACGGCACGGTGCCGCGCGGCTTCGCCGCCCGGGTCGCCGGGGCCCGCACCGTCCCGCAGGGCACCTGGCACGGCTTCGCCCGGCCCGACTGGCTCGACCCGCGCACCACCGCCTTCGCCGAGGTCGCCGCCGCGTACTACCGGCACCAGCGGGAGCTGCTCGGCGACGCGGACCACTTCAAGATGGACCTGCTGCACGAGGGCGGCAGCGCCGGGGACGTGCCCGTGGCGGACGCCGCGCGGGGTGTGGAGACCGCCCTGCGGCGGGCCCGTCCGGACGCCGTCTGGGTGATTCTGGGCTGGCAGAGCAATCCGCGGCGCGAGCTGGTGGACGCCGTCGACAAGCGGCGCATGCTGATCGTGGACGGCATCTCCGACCGCACCGAGACCGTCTCCGACCGCGAGGCCGACTGGAACGGCACCCCGTACTGCTTCGGCACCATCCCCAACTTCGGCGGCCGCACCACGCTCGGCGCCAAGACCCACGTGTGGAACGAGCGGTTCTTCGCCTGGCGCGACAAGCCCGGCAGCGCCCTGGCGGGCACCGCCTACCTGCCGGAGGCCGCCGAGCGGGACCCGGCCGCGTTCGACCTGTTCGCCGAGCTGGCCTGGCGCGAGGGTCCGGTGGACCTGCCCGGCTGGTTCGACCGGTACGCGGGCTACCGCTACGGCCGCCCCGGCGACCCGGGCGCGTCACAGGCCTGGCGGGCGCTGCACGACACCGCCTACCGGCACCGCGCCCACCTCTACGGCTTCGCCCACGACAGCCTGTTCGCCGCCCGCCCCTCCCTGACCGCCACCCGGGCCGGGCAGTACGGACCCACCGAGCTGACCTACGACCCGGCCCGGTTCGACGCCGCGCTGACCGGGCTGCTGGCGGTCGCGGGCGCGCGGCGCGACAGCGACGCCTACCGGCACGACCTGGTGGACGTCGCCCGGCAGGCCCTGGCCAACCGCAGCCGGGTGCTGCTCCCCCAGCTCCGCGACGCCTACCGCGACGGCGACCCGGAGACCTTCCGGGGGCTGTCGGCGCTGTGGCTGCGGCTGATGGCCCTGGCCGACGAACTGTCCGGCACCCACCGGCACTTCCTGCTGGGGCCGTGGACGGACGCGGCCCGCCGCGCGGCCGGCTCCCCGGACGAGGCGGCGGAGCTGGAGCACACCGCCCGGGTGCTGCTGACGGTGTGGGGCGACCGCGGCACCGCCGACGCGGGAAAGCTGCACGACTACGCCAACCGGGACTGGCACGGGCTGATCGGCGACCTCTACCTGCCGCGCTGGCGGCTGCTGCTGGACCGGCTGGAGGCCGCCCTGGCGGCCGGGCGGGCGCCGGAGCCGGTCGACTGGTACGCGGTGGAGGAGTCATGGACCCGGCGGCGCGAGGAGTACCCGCTGCGGCCGGTGGGCGATCCGTACGCCACCGCCGCCCGGGTGCGCGACACCCTCGCCGCCGCGCCCTACCAGGGCACGCTGGAGGCCGCCCTGGAGCCCGGGGTGCTGACGCCGGGCGGGAGCGCGCGGCTGACCGCCACCCTGACCAACACCAGCGGGCTGGGCGCCACCGGGCCGGTCGAGCTCTCCCTGACCGGGCTCGGCGAGGACTCGGGAGTCACCGCGGAGGCACAGGACCCCACTTCGCTGCCCGCCGTACCGCCGGGCGGGCGGGCCGAGGCCGGCTGGCGGGTGGCCGCGCCGGGGGGCGCGCCGCGGGAGCCGCTGCGGCGGCTGCCGTACACCCTCGCCGCGGCGTACGGGCCCGCCGGCGGGCGGCGGGTGCGCACGGTGCGCCGCGGCGCGCTGTTCCTGGCCGGCCCGCTGGAACCGGGGCTGCGCACGGTCACCACCAACGGGGCGGTCTTCGGCCAGGCGGGCGGGGCGTACGCGATCCACGGCGGCGGCGCGGACCTGTGGCGGACCACCGCCGAGTTCGGCGCCGTGTACCGGCCGGGCGCGCTGGGCGAGCGGGGCACGGTGACCGTGCGGGTGGTCTCGCAGCAGGAGACCGGTCCGTGGGCGCGGGCCGGGATCCTCGTCCGGAACGACCTGGCGCGGGCGGGCTCGCCCGGCTTCCTCAACCTGTCGGTGACCCCGGGCAACGGCGTGGTGCTGTCGTACGACTCCGACGGCGACGGCATGCTGGACGCCTACCGCCGGATCACCGGGGTGCGGGCACCGGTGCTGCTGCGGCTGCGGCGCTCCGGCACCGAGTACACCGGTGAGCTGTCCACCGACGGCGGACGCGGCTGGCGGACGGTGGGCACCGTACGGGTGCCGGGCGCGGCCGGACGGCAGGACGCCGGGCCGGGGATGACGGCGGCGGGCGGCGGGTCCGGCACGGTGGAGTTCACCGGGTGGCGCCTGGACTGAGCCGGCCCGGTCCGCGGCCGGGACGGCCGGGACGGTCCGGAGCGCGGTTTGCGCGGGATGTGACCTCACGGGGGTTTCGTTCGTTCAGTCGGTGTGGCCCTGAAGGATGCAACCCCCCAGTCGGCGCCCGTGTCGCCCGGCAGCCCCGAGACCGACCGCCCCGAGACCGCCGGCACCGGGCGGGCCGGATCCGCGCCCGCCGACGCGTTCGCCGGACACTATCCACGGCTGGTACGCCTGGCGTACCTCGTCCTGTCGCCCTCGGCCGCCCGGCACCGCCGGGTGCTGACGGCACACGCCCTGGTGCAGCGCGCGCTGCCGTACGGCCGGGACGCGAAGGACGCGCCCGCGCCGCCGCGCCCCCCGGCCCCGGACGCCGCGGCGGACGGCACGGTGACGGACGGCACGGCGGGCGGCGTTCCGGACCACGCGGCGGATCCGGTGTACGCCCGGCTGCGGCCGCGGGTGCTGCGGGCCGCGCTGGCGGCGGAGCGGCCGCTCGGGCGCCACGGGCTCCGGCGCCCGGCACTGCCCCGGACACCGGGCCTGCGGCTGTCCCCCGAGCCGCCCGGCGACGAGGCGCTCGCCCTGGAGGAAGCGCTGGCCCGGCTGCCGGCGGCGGCCCGGGCGGCGTACGCGCTGCGCGCCCTGGACGGACTGGCCGGCGAGGACGCGGCGGCGCTGCTGGCGGCGGCCGGGGTGCGGGATACGGAGGCGGCGCTCGCCGGGGCGGACGAGGTGGTGCCCCCGGCCGGGGGCCGGGGGCGGGCGCTGCTGGAGTCGGAGCAGTTCGACCCGTGTGCGCTGCGGGCCCGCCCCACCGATCCGGTGCGCCGCCGACGGCGGCTGCGGGCCGCGGCCGCCGCCGTACTGGCCGCCTGCGTACTGCTGCCGGTGCTGCCGGACGGCACCGGCGGCTGGGGGCCGGACGGCGCGGCAGCCCCGGCGTACGCCCGCAACCCGGCGGTGGAGCGCGCCCTGGACCCGCTGCTGCTGACCCGCGCGGAGCCCGGGGCGTGGCGGCGTTCGGCGCGCACCGACTTCTCGGTCTGGCCCGCCCGGGGCGAGCTGGCCGACGACAGCGGGCTGCTGCGGCGGGCGCTGGCGGTGTGGGCGCGGCCGGGCCCGCGGGTGCGGGTCAGCGCGGCCCGGGGCACCCCGTCCGGACCGGCCGCCGGGCCGGCACGGCTGCTGTACGCGGGCGAGGTGGACGGCGGGGCGGTGGTGCTGCTGTACGACGGGCTGCGCGTGGTGCGCTACGCCGAGCCCGCCGGCGCGGAGGACGGACCGGTGGCGCTGGACTTCGCGCGGACGGACGGCGCGGACGCGGCGTCCGCCGCCGCGCTGGTGGTCTCCCGCAGTGGAGGGAACGCCCGTTATCTGCTGGCACCGTGGGTGACCGGCGTGTCCGTCGTCGATCTGCTGGAGCCCGGTTATGCGGGACGGCCGGTGGAACGCACCCGGCACGGGCTGACCGACCCGGTCAGCGGGCCGCCGCTGACGGACTCCTCCTGCGAGACCTGGCCCGCGCTGCGGCTGACGACGGACGGATACGGCGGCGGGGAGGCCGGGGAGGGCGGGGGCGACGGCAGCGGGGCCGCCGCCGGCCCCTACCTGCTGACCGACCTCGGCGAGCTGACCCCGGCCCGGCTGACACACGGGGCCCCCGGGCAGGCCGGCGCCGCGACCGCGTCCGGGGTCCCGGCGGACCCGGCGGCCCCGGACGACGCGCACGCGGCGCTGGCCCGCACCGCCTGCCGGCTGCCCGCGCTGGCGGGCCGGGGCGTGCGGACGGTGAACGTCTGGGGGTTCGGCACGCAGTGGCTGCCGGAGGGGGCGGGCCTGGCACGGTGGGTGTGCGTACGGGCGGACACCTGGCGGGGCACCGGCGCGCGGACCCGGATCCACTTTCTGCCCCCGGCGCAGAGGCCGGACGCGCCCGGCGCGGAGGCCGCGCGGGCCGAGGACAGTCCGGCGTGCGGGGAGCGGGAGCCGCGGGTGCTGGGCGGAGTGCTGTGGAAGGCCCCGTCCGGCACCTGGTACCTGCTGGCCGCGGGCAGCGAGGAGGTCAGGTCGATCACCGTGACCGGCGATCTGACGCACAGTGAGTCGGGCCCGCAGCTGGCCCTCGCGGCCGAGGAGGACACCCGGGTGGAGATCACCGCCGAGCTGACGGACGGCGGACGGCTCGCCGCCCTCCACTGATCCGGCACCGATCCTGCACCGGCCTCCCACCAGCCCCCGCTGAGCTGCCCCTTCGCGCTCCGGAAGGGGCAGCCACTCGGGGCCGGGGCGTATCGCGGAGCGTGGCGATCGATAGGGTGTTCCCATGACCACCGGGGTACGCCGCAGGATGGGTGTCGAGGAACGTCGGCAGCAACTGCTCGACGTCGCGCTGAGGTTATTCAGCGACCGTTCACCGGAGAACGTGTCCATCGACGACATCGCCACCGCGGCCGGGATATCACGGCCGTTGGTCTACCACTACTTCCCCGGCAAGTACAGCCTCTACGAGGCGGCCGTGCGGCGGGCCGCCGACGAGCTGTCGGCCCGCTTCTCCGTCCCGCACGAGGGACCGTTCAGCTCCCGCCTGCTGCTGGTGATGGACCGGTACTTCGACTTCGTCGAGCAGCACGCGCCCGGCTTCTCCGCCCTGCTGCGCGGTGGTTCGGCCGCCGGCTCGATGCGGGCCGACGCCGTGATCGACGAGGTGCGGCAGGCGGCGTACGAGCAGCTGCTGGCCCATCTGGAGGTCTCCGAACCGGGTCCGCGCATGGCCCTGGTCATCCGGTCCTGGGTCGGTGTCGCCGAGACCACGGCGCTGAGCTGGCTGGAGGAGCGCTCCATCCCGCGCGGCGAGCTGGAGCTGCGGCTGGTGCACGAGCTGCTGGCCCTGGCGGCGGTGACGGCCGCGTTCGACGAGGAGACGGCCCGGGTGTTCCGCCGTGTCGCCGGGCAGGAGCCCGCGGACGGCCCGTTCGGCGAGCTGGTGGAGCGGCTGTCGGCGCTGACCGCCGGGGCGTTCGGCGCTCCCGGCACACCCGCCGGTGCGGGTCCGGCGTCCTCCGGCGGGACGCCCGACAGCGATGTCGGCGGCAGCCGGTAGCGTCTACGGGGTGATGACCGAAGCACGGAATCTGCGCGCGCTCGTGGCCTCGGCACAGCTGCCGCCGGGCACACTGGTCGACCGGACGGTGCTCGGAAGATGGCACGAGCCACTGCTGTGGCGCGCCGACTTCCCCGCCGGGCCGGAGAGCTGGCGGCGGATGCTCCCGGTGCGGGACGCCACCGGGCTGTGGCCCGTACTGCTGGGCGTCCACAGCCGCGGCGCCCGGGTGGAGGACGATCTGCTGCCCCCGTCCGGCACCCGCGACGGGGAGGGAGGGACCGGCGGCCCCGACGGTGCCGCCGGTACGGACGGCGACGCCGGGAGCGCCCTGGCCTGCTGGTGGGCGGAGCACACCGCGCGGGAGCCGGCGGACGGCACGGCGCTGCTGCCGTACGGCAGGCGGTGGCCGGGGCTCGCGCCCTCCCCCGCACAGCGGGGCGACCCCGACACGGCGGCGGCCTCGCTGACCCGCTCGCTGGTGGCCTACGGCACGCTGCGCGATCCGCGGGTCGCCCTGGTCCCGGCCCGGCGGAGCGCCGACATACCCGACGCGATCGGCTGGACGGGCATCCTCGCGCACGGTGCCGACACCGCGCCGTACGGTGCCGTGCTGCGCTCCTGGGAGGAGCGCTTCGGCACCCGGGTGGTGGCGCTGGAGACCGAGGTGCTGCACCTGTCGGTGGCGTCGCCGCCGCGCTCGGTGGAGCAGGCGCTGCCGGTGGCGGCCGAGCACTACGCGTTCTGCCCCGCCGTGATCCGGCAGGGCTCCGGGGACCTGGTGCGGTACGCGGAGAAGTGGCTGGTCGACCGGACCCACTGGTCGTTCTGGTGGGACTGACGGCAGTCCGCCGCCGACGGCACCCGACGGCCGCCCGGACGAGTCCGAGGGGGAACGAGCCCGAGGGGGCGGAGCCGCCGCCCCCTCGGACCGGTCGCCGTCCGCTACCGGGCGGCGAACACCGCCACGGTGCGCGGCGGGACGGTGAAGGCTCCCTTGCCCTCGTCGTACGCGGCGCCCTTCACCACCGGGTCGGAGCCGGCCGCCTGCACCGGGTGCAGTGCGTAGGGGGCGCCCGCGAGCGAGGGCACGGTCTGCGTCCGCCGCTCGGGGGTGGCGTTGAGGACGACCACGAGGTCCCGGCCGCCGTCCCCGCTCCCGTCCCCGGAGCCCTTCAGGCGCATGGTGATCACCCCCGGGGTCTCCTCCTTCCCCGACAGCGGGAAGGACAGCGTCTCCTGGACGTCCGCCGCCGTGGCCCGGCCGAAGACCGGCTCGGTGGAGCGGATCGTCAGCAGGTCCCGGTAGGCGGCGGAGGCGCCGGTGATCTCCCGGCAGGAGGGGATGAGCGCGGCGGAGGCCAGCAGTGGCCCGGCGTACGGCCACTTGTCCGCGTTGTCCCAGGCCGGGGGCAGCCCGCGGCCGAAGCCGTTGCCGGCCTCGCAGTCCCAGTGGACGGCGTTGTACCAGTCGCCGGAGTCGTAGGAGTTGCGGTCCAGGGACTTCGAGCGCAGCAGGTCCGTGCCGGCCTGGCTGAGCACCGGCCCCTGGGAGAGGGCGGCGGTGGCCATGGCGAGCACCTGCGTACGGGCCCGGTCGGCGGCCGGGGTGTCCGCGGGCAGCTTGAACGCCAGGGCGTCGTAGAGGGTCTCGTTGTCGTGGGCGTCGGCGTAGGCGAGGGCGTCGCCGGGGTCCTTCGCGTATCCGGCCGGTGAGCCGTTGTAGTCGACCTGCGAGCCCGTCACCCGGCGCCCGGAGGTGTCGGTGAAGGTGTAGTCGGCGAGGTTGCCGGACAGCCCGACCTTGATCAGGTCCTGGTGGTGCAGGAGCCTGGCGCGCTGTTCCGCCCTGCTGCCGTTGGCCGCGGAGGAGTTGGGGTCGGTGTACAGCCCGCTGGCGAAGCCCTGGACTCCGGGGTCGGCGTCGAAGGGGCCGCCGCCGCGCACCGCGTCGCGGGCCCGGTCGGAGAAGGTGGCGATGCCGGTGCCGGCCATGTTCTTCTGGGTGGCCTGGACGAAGCGGGCGTCGTCGGCGACCTCGCCGAAGTTCCAGCCCTCGCCGTACAGGACGATGCTCTTACCGTCGACGCCGTCCTTCTCCGGGGTGAGCGCGTCCAGGGCTTCGCGGACGGCCAGGATGTTCTCCCTGGGGTGGTGGCCCATCAGGTCGAAGCGGAAGCCGTCCACCTTGTACTGCTTCGCCCAGGTGACGACGGAGTCGACGGTCAGCTTGCCCATCATCACGTTCTCGGGCGCGGTGTTGGCGCAGCAGGTGGAGGTGGCCACCGTGCCGTCCGCCAGCAGCCGGTGGTAGTAGCCGGGCACGATCCGGTCCAGGACGGACTTCTCGTCCTGCCCGGCGGCCATGGTGTGGTTGTAGACCACGTCCAGGACGACCCGCAGCCCGGCCTCGTTGAGGCTCCGCACCATCTTCCGGTACTCGACGGTGCGGGCGGTGCCCTCCGGATCGGTGGCGTACGAGCCCTCGGGCACGGTGTAGTGCAGCGGGTCGTAGCCCCAGTTGTAGGCGTCCTTGTCGCGGACCTTCCCGACGCACTCCTGCTGCTTCTCGGAGTCGGTGGGCAGGGCGGCCAGGTCGCAGCCGGGCTCGGCCCGGTCGGCGGCGCGCTCGGGGATGGAGGCGATGTCGAAGGAGGGCAGCAGATGGACGTGGGTGGTGCCCGCGTCCGCCAGCCTCCTCAGGTGCCGCATGCCGTCCGAGGACCTCTCGGTGAAGGCCAGGTAGCCGCCGCGGTGCCGCTCGCGCACCGTGGGGTCGGCGACGGAGAAGTCCCGGATGTGCAGCTCCTGGATCCGGGCGTCGCGCATCGGCACCGCCGCCGGCTTCGCCGGCTTCCGCCAGCCCTCCGGGGCGAGCGCGGGGTCGGCCAGGTCCACCACCAGGCTCCGCTCCGAGTCGGTGGTCAGGGCGGTGGAGTAGGGGTCGGTGACCTTGTTGGTGACCACCTCGCCCGCCGTGGGCGCCCAGACGGTGACCCGGTAGCGGTACGGCTTCCCCGTCCAGCTCCGGTCGCCGCGCACACTCCAGACGCCGGTGGTCTCGTCGCGGCGCATCCGCACGGTGCGTCCGCCGAGTTCGAGGGCGACCCGCTGCGCGGTGGGCGCCCACACCGACAGGGTGGGGCGGCCGCGGCGGTCGAAGACCGGGCCGAGGTCGGCCTTGGCGGCCTTCGTTCCGTACAGGTCGTCGAGGACTCCGGCGAGCTGGACGCCGGTGGCCGCCAGCAGTGCCCCTTCGCTGTTGCGCCGGGTGGCGATCACCTGGCCGCGCAGGGCGGTGCGTACCCGGTCGCGGTCGCGCGGGTCGAGGCGGAAGGCGGCGTGGTCCTTCAGGTGCGGGTACTTCTCGCGCTGCGCGTCGGTCAGTCCGCCGGGGACGGGGTCCAGCCGCAGCCAGCGGCCCTCGTGGGTCAGTGCGCCGTCCTCGACGGCGAGGGTGCCCTTCGGGTCGTACACCAACTGCTCGCTGCCGGCACCGCCGGCCCCGGTCCGCCAGGCGACGGTGTCGGCGTCGATCCACTGTGCCTCGGCCCGGGTCAGGTCCAGGTCGGGGGCGCCGCCGGTGGTGGGCAGCAGGTAGCCGGGGGTGGCCGACAGCTTCCACACCTCGCGGCCGTGGACGGCGAAGTCCAGCGACTGGTCGGCGGCCTCGTCCTTGGTGTCGCCCTTGTGGATGATGTAGCTCAGTGAGGTGGCTCCCTCGGCGAGCGGCACCTCGAAGACGGCGCCGAAGGCGTCCTTCCGCACCGGCTCCAGCGGCCTGGACCAGTCGGTGGGCTCGGCGGCACCGGTCCAGGTGTGCAGGCCCCAGCCGTCGTAGTCGCCGTCCGGGCGGTGGTAGTGCAGGACGGCCTTGCTCCGGTCCTGCGGCGGGTAGACGCCCTCGGGCCGGGCGGTCAGCGTCTCCTCCTCGCCCTGCTCGATCCACACCTCACCGGTCCTGGCCAGATCGACGGTGCGCTCGGGGCCGTCGGCCGTGCCGTCCCCGGTGAGGGTGAACGTCAGCTCGGACTGCCCGTCGGCGATCTTGAGCCAGGCGAAGGCTCCGTAGGCGTCACGGCCGGTGAAGGCGGCGGTCCGCTCCCCGGAGACCAGCTTCCAGCCGTCGTAGTCGCCGTCCGGGCGGTGGTAGTGGACGACGGCCCAGTCCCGCTTCACCGCCGAGGGTTTCGGCTTCGGCGGGGCCTGGCCGGCAGTGGAGGCCGCGGTGTCGCTCGCGGTGCGGCCGGAGCCGTCGACCACGACGGCCTTGTAGCGCAGCGGCGTTCCGGCCTGCACGTCCTCGCCCAGGTACTGGGTGACCTTGTAGGGGGCGTGGTCGGCGGTGCCGAGGGTGTGCCACTTCCCGTTCCCCGTCTGGGCGGCGAAGACGACGCGGCTCAGGCCGTCGCCTCCGCCGATGCCGGCGGTGATCTCGACGGTGCCGGTGGCGCCCGCGGCGGGGGCCGTCAGCTCGATCACGGGCCGGGCCTCGGGGGCGGGCAGCGGTTTCGCGGCCTTGAACACCACGGTGGACAGGGCCGGGACGGTGACGGTCAGCGTGGCGCCGGAGCCGGTGCGCGGGGTCGCGTTCCCGCCGTGGAGCTGCCGGAAGACGGCGTCCGGCGTGCCGGTGGGGATCTGGACCGTGCGGGCCTCCTCGCTGTTGTTGGCGGCGACGAGGTACTCGGTGCGCCGCTTGGTGTCGGTGCGGGAGAAGGCGTAGACGCCGGGGCCGCCGCCTCGTGTCCCCTTGTCGACGTATCGCTCGGTCTGGACGCCGTCACGCAGGGCGGGGTGCTCGCGGGTCAGCCTCGACAGCGCGGCGATGGAGCGGTAGAGGGGGTGGGAGGTGTCGTACGCGTCCCGGGAGTGGGTGCGGTCGGTGCCGATCCGGTCGTTCTTCTCCGTGTCCAGGTAGTCGGGCACCCGGGAGGCGAAGAGGGTCTGGCGGGCGTCCTGGTCGCCGCCTGCGCCGGTGAAGCCCTGTTCGTCACCGTAGTAGACCACCGGGTTGCCGCGGGTGAGGAACATCAGCTCGTTGGCGAGCCCGGCCCGCTTCAGCAGTTCGGCGTCGCCGGCACCGGGGTTGTCCTGCCGCAGGAAGGCGCCGATACGGCCCATGTCGTGGTTGCCGGTGAAGGTGACCTGCTCGTAGGCGTTGGACCGGCCGGTGGTGTAGCGGTGGTCCTGGGCGAACAGGTCCGACAGCTCCGCCGCCGGGCCGCCCTGGGAGGCGTAGGAACGGGCGGCCTCCTGGAAGCCGAAGTCGAGAGTGGCGTCCAGACGGCCGCGGGTGACGTAGGGGGCCATGACGGCGGGGTCCGAGGAGTAGACCTCGCCGAACATGAAGAAGTCGTCCCGGCCCTTCTTCGCCGCGTAGGCGTCCAGGGCGGTGGCCCACCGGGTCCAGAACTCCATGTTGACGTGCTTGACCGTGTCGACGCGGAAGCCGTCGATGCCGAAGTCCTCCACCCACCGCCGGTAGATCCTCTCCATGCCCTCGACGACCTCGGGACGCTCGGTCCACAGGTCGTCCAGGCCGTGGAAGTCGCCGTGCAGGGCGCTCTCCCCGGCGAAGGTGGAGTCGCCGCGGTTGTGGTACATCGCCGGATCGTTGAGCCAGGCCGGGACCTTGGCGTTCTTCTCGGCCTCGGGCACCACCGGGGTGCGGGGGAAGGAGTCCCGGTCCACCTCCGGGAACGTCCTCGCCGCCGCGTGGCCGGCGTCGTCGAAGGGCGCGCCGTCCTTCGTCAGATAGGGGAAGGCGCCCTTGGCGAGGTAGGAGGAGGACTTCTCCTCGTGGCCCACCACGTCGGCGGTGTGGTTGGTGATGACGTCGAAGAAGACCTTCATGCCCTTGGCGTGGGCCTTGTCGATCAGCTCGCGCAGCTCGGCGTTGGTGCCGAAGTGCGGGTCGACCCGGGTGAAGTCGGTGATCCAGTAGCCGTGGTAGCCGGCCGAGGTGTTGTCCCCGGTGCCCTGGACGGGCTTGTTCTTGAAGACGGGCGCCATCCAGATCGCGGTGGTGCCCAGGCCCTTGACGTAGTCGAGCCGGTTGATCAGCCCTCTGAGGTCACCGCCCTGGTAGAAGCCCTTGCGGGTGGGGTCGTAGCCGGTCGTCAGCCGGTCGCCGCTCAGGCCGCCGCGGTCGTTGGACCGGTCGCCGTTGGCGAAACGGTCCGGCAGGACGAAGTAGAACTGCTCCCGCGTCAGGTCGTGCCGGGCGGGCTCGGCGGCCAGTTTCGCGTCGGACGGCGGCGGTGGCGGTGCGGCCTCGGCGGGGGCCGCCGCTGTGACGAGCGTCGCCAGGAGAGCGGCCGCGATGCTCGCGGCCGCTCCTCTGCGCGCCAGGTGACCTCTCACGGGTCGCTCTCTCCTCGGATGCGGTGGGTTGCGGTGCGGGGGTGCGGGGGGTCCGTGGGGACGGGCCGCCCGGCCCGGCGGGGATGCGGAGACGGGCCGGGCGGCCGGTACGCGGGTCCCGGGTCAGCGGGCGGTCACGGGCGCCAGGTGTCGCTCAGGACGACCCGGCCGTCGGCGGGGACGGTGGCGGTGCGGTTGGCGCCGCTCTCCCAGGTGACGTTGCCGCCGGCGTCCTTGCGGAGGTACTTGTACTGGAACGTCGTCCCCGGTGGCAGGTCCACGTCCAGCTTCCACACCGGGTGGGCGGCCGGGTCCAGTTTCGGCGCCCGGCCGGTGTTCCAGCCGCCCAGCTCGGCGCGGTCGCCGGTGACGTGGATGTGCTGTCCCGGCACGGTGGTGGCGGTGACGTTGAACGACGCGCCGCCGGCGGTCCGGCCCGAGTCGCCGTTCGTGCCGCCGGAGCAGGTGCGGGCGCCGGTGTGCAGGGCGAGCGCGGTGTGCGCGCCGAGGGTGGCGGTGAACCGTCCGGAGCCGTCCACGGTGACCGTCCGGCCGCTTTGCACATCGCAGTAGTCGCCGGCGGGCAGGGAGGTGGTGAAGGTGCGGCCCAATGCCGAGCCCTCGTGGTTGATGGCGAGGTACGCCCTGTTCCCGCGGCCGAAGGCGATGGCGTCGCCGCCGTTGTCCCACCAGTCGGTGACGGCCTGGCCGCGGGCGGTGTTGCGGAAGGCCACCATGGCGGAGATCTCGCGCCAGGCGTGCTGGCACTTCCAGCCGTCCGCGTAGCAGGCGTTCACCGTGCCGCCGTTGGGCGGGCCGGCGTCCTTGTCGGTCCACTCGTAACCGGAGTGGACGTCCGGGGAGCCGTACGGCCAGGCCAGCATGAAGACGCTCGCCAGGGTGTAGGCGGCGCCGTTCTTGTAGTTGAGGGTGTCGCCGACGCGCTCGGTGTCGTGGTTGTCGACGAAGACTGCGGACTGGCCGGAGGGCATGTACCCCCAGCTCTCGCCGAAGTTCTTCAGATGGGCGAGCCTCTCACCGGTGAAGACCCGTTTGAGGTCGCGGGCGTAGCGGAACTCCTGGACGTCACCGGTGCCCAGGTACTCGTCCGGCGAGACGGCCTCGCCCGCGCCGTGGATGGCCTCCTGCTTCCAGTAGGCGTTCGGGTTCGTCAGCCGTGACTTGACCGCCTTCAGGTCGGCCGCGGGCATGTGCTTGGCGGCGTCGACGCGGAAGCCGTCCACGCCCAGGGAGAGCAGGTCGTTGAGGTAGGCGGCGATCCGGTCGCGCACGTAGGGTTCGCCGGTGTCGAGGTCGGCCAGGCCGACCAGCTCGCAGTTCTGGACGTTGCCCCGGTTCCGGTAGTCGGTGATCTCGGACCGGCAGTCGTCCATGTCCTGGCTCTGGTAGATGCCGGGGTAGTCGTACTTGGTGTACGACGAGCCGCCGGTGCCGGTGCCGCTGCCCGCCGACATGTGGTTGATCACCGAGTCGGCGACGACCTTGACGCCCGCCGCGTGGCAGGTGTCGATCATGTTCTTGAACTGGGCGCGGTTGCCGAGCCGGCCGGCGATCCTGTAGCTGACGGGCTGGTAGGACGTCCACCACTGGCCGCCCTGGATGTGTTCCTGGGGCGGTGAGACCTGGACATAGCCGTAGCCGGCCGGGCCGAGCACGGTGGTGCACTCGCGGGCGACCGAGTCGAACTTCCACTCGAACAGCACCGCGGTGACGTCCTTGGCACCGGGTGGGGCCGCCTGCGCCTCCCCGGGGACGGTGACGAGCGAACCCGCCATGCCCGCGACAAGCGCAAGCGCGGCGGCCGTGGGTCTTCTGACCACGTTTCCTCCTGTGGGGGAGTCGATGCGAATGCCTGCCTGGGGGCAACGCGCCGCGCCCTGTCGGCCGGAGAACGTGAAGCTTCTTGCTGCAAGAAGACCGAAAGAGCCTGGAAGTCTTCGCGCAGCAGACCGTAGAACCGCACCGACAGCCCGTCAAGGTCCTGGACACACAGAGGAAACGAAGTCGCCTTCTTCGCGCAACATCTTTCGCAAGCAGTTTCACGGTGCTACGTTCGAGCACACTCCCGGCCCGGCCGGCCGGGGGTTTCCGTGCGGAACCCCACGCGCCCGCCCGGCCGGGCCGGGGCCCGCACGCGTGTCCGCGCACGGCCGTGGCCCCGCACCGGTCCGCCGCCCGGTCCGGCCGGGAGGATGATCGCGGGCGGCCTCTGCCGGGCAGCCTCCCCAGCCGGACCGCTCATCCGCTCCCGGCCGGACCGGACGCCGGCCGGTGCGGTGGAGCAGCCGGTGCCCACGGTCGGCAGGTCGCCGGCCGTGGACGGTCACGCCGCCGCCCGGCGGCTACCCGCGGGGCGGGGCCGTCGAGCCGCGCACCACCAGCTCGGGCTGGAAGACGAACTCCGTGTGCTGCACCGGGTTGCCGCCGATCTCCTCCAGCAGCGCGTCGACCGCCGCGCTCGCCATGGCCTTGACCGGCTGCCGCACCGTCGTCAGCGGCGGGTCGGTGAAGGCGATCAGCTCCGAGTCGTCGAAGCCGACCACCGACAGCTCCCGGGGCACCTCCAGGCCGTGCTGCCGGGCCGCCCGGACCACCCCGAGCGCCATCATGTCGCTGCCGCACACCACGCCCGTGCAGTCCGCGCCGATCAGCGCGCCCGCCGCGGCATGCCCGCCCTCCAGGGTGAACAGCGTGTGCCGCACCAGCTCCCGGATCCGCTCGCCGGACACGCCCCGTTCGGCCAGTGCCGCCGTGAAGCCCTCGACCTTGCGCCGCACCGGGACGTCCCGGACGGGGCCGACCGCCAGGCCGATGCGGCGCGGGTCGTGGCCCAGGTCGGTGAGGTGGCGCACCGCCGTCCGGGCCGCCGCACGGTCGTCGGCGGAGACGGAGGGCGCGCTGATGCGCTCGTTGAAGCCGTTGATGAGCACGAACGGCACGCCCTGCACGACGAGCCGGACGTAGCGGCCGGGATCGGCGGTGGTGTCGGCGTGCAGCCCGGAGAGGAAGACGATGCCGTTGACGCCGCGCTCGACGAGCTGGTCGACCAACTCGTCCTCGGTGACGCCGCCGGGCAGCTGGGTGCACAGCACGGGCGTGTAGCCGTGTCCGGCCAGCACCTGTTCGATGACCTGGGCGAACGCCGGGAAGATCGGGTTGGTCAGCTCGGGGACGACCAGTCCGATCAGTCCGGCGCTGCGTTGCCGCAGCCGCACCGGCCGCTCGTAGCCGAGCACGTCCAGGGCGGCCAGCACCTTCTGCCGGGTGGCGGCGGCCACGCCCGCCTTGCCGTTGAGCACCCGGCTGACGGTGGCCTCGCTGACCCGTGCCTGGGCGGCGATGTCGGTCAGCCGGGCGGGCCCCGGGGCGCCCCCCGCGGCCGGGGGCTCGGTCCCGGCCCGGGGGAACGCCGCGGGTGCCGCGGGAGCCGCGCCCGTCCGGGTCACACCGTCCACCAGACGGTGGTGTCGGCCGGGAGCGTGCCGCTGCCGTCGTACTCTCCGCTGGCCAGCAGCACCCGGCCGGGCACCGCCGGCAGCTCCACGGGCTGTCCGGTGGTGTTGACGGTGCAGACGAAGGTGCTGCCGTCGGCGGCCCGCCGCCGGAAGGCGAGCACGCCCGCCGGGTACTCCGCCGCCCACTCCACGGCGTCGCCCGCGCCCAGCGCCGGGTGCTCGCGGCGCACGGCGAGCGCGCGGCGGTACAGCTCCAGCGTGGAGCCGGGGTCGCCGGTCTGCTCCTCGACCGACAGCCCGGCCCACTCCTCCGGCTGCGGCAGCCAGCTCCCGCCGGAGCCGAATCCGTAGCTCGGACCGGTGGACGTCCACGGGATCGGCACCCGGCAGCCGTCGCGCAACCCGTCCTGGCCGTTGTCCCGGAAGAACGACGGATCCTGGCGCACCTCGTCGGGCAGGTCGGTGACCTCCGGCAGGCCCAGCTCCTCGCCCTGGTAGACGTACGCCGAGCCGGGCAGCGCCAGCATCAGCAGCGAGGCGGCGCGGGCGCGGCGCAGCCCGCCGCCCAGCCGGGTGCGGTGGCGCACCACGTCGTGGTTGGACAGCACCCAGGTGCTGGGGGCGCCGACCGGGCGCATGGAGTCCAGCGACTCGTCGATGACCGCGCGCAGCGCCTCGGCGTTCCAGCCGGTGTTGAGGTAGTGGAAGTTGAACGCCTGGTGCAGCTCGTCGGGGCGCAGGTACAGGGCGGTGCGGTCGGGGCTGGGCGTCCACGCCTCGGCGACGCCGATGCGCTCGCCGGGGTACTCGTCGAGGATGCGACGCCAGGAGCGGTAGATCTCGTGGACGCCGTCCTGGTCGAAGAACGGCAGCACCTGGCTGCCGAGCAGCTTCAGCTGCCCGGTCCGTCCCATGTCGGGCAGGCCCGCGGCCTTGACCATGCCGTGCGCGACGTCGATGCGGAAGCCGTCCACGCCCATGTCGAGCCAGAAGCGCAGCACCGAGCGGAACTCGTCCCGCACGGCCTCGTTCTCCCAGTTGAAGTCGGGCTGCTCGGGCGCGAACAGGTGCAGGTACCACTCCCCCGGGCTGCCGTCGGGGTTCTTCGTGCGGGTCCAGGCCGGGCCGCCGAAGATGGACTCCCAGTCGTTGGGGGGCTCCGCGCCCTCCGGGCCGCGGCCGGGGCGGAAGTGGTAGCGGTCGCGCAGCGGCGAGCCGGGACCCTCCCGCAGCGCCCGCTGGAACCACTCGTGCCGGTCGGAGGAGTGGTTGGGCACCAGGTCCACGATGATCCGCAGGCCCAGCCGGTGGGCCTCGCGGATCAGCGCGTCGGCGTCGTGCAGATCGCCGAACATCGGGTCGATGGCGCGGTAGTCGGCGACGTCGTATCCCGCGTCGGCCTGCGGCGAGGCGTAGAAGGGGCTGAGCCAGACGGCGTCGACGCCCAGCTCGGCGAGGTACGGCAGCCGGGCGCGGATGCCCGCCAGGTCGCCCATGCCGTCGCCGTTGCCGTCGGCGAAGGAGCGGGGGTAGACCTGGTAGATCACCGCGTCGCGCCACCAGCCGGTGGGCTTCCCCGCGGCCGTGGCGTCCGGACGCGCGGCGGGGGCCGTACCGGTGGCGGGGGCTGAGGAGTGCTGGGTCATGTCATCCCTGGTGGTCGTGAGTGGGGGGACGCGAGGTGCGGGTGTACGGGCGGTGCCCGTCCGGGTGCCGGGCCGGTGCCGGCCCGGTACCGGTCAGGACTTGACGGCTCCGGAGGTCAGTCCGGCCACGAGGTGCCGCTGGGCGATGCCGAAGACGATCGCGGCCGGTACCGCGATGATCACCGCGGCGGCGGTCATCGATCCCCAGTCGCCCACGTACTGGTTGACGAAGGTCTGCAGGCCGCCGGCGAGGGTGAGGTTCTCCTCGCCGGTCATGAAGGCCGACGCGTAGGCGACCTCGGCCCAGGCGGTCACGAAGCTGTAGAAGCCGGTGACGGCCAGGCCGGGCTTGGCCAGCGGCAGGATCAGCCGCCAGAAGGTGCCGAACGGGTTGAGGCCGTCCACCCGTCCGGACTCGTCGATGGAGACGGGGATGGTGTCGAAGAAGCCCTTCATCATCCAGGCGCAGAACGGCACCGCGATGGTGAGGTAGGTGATGATCAGGCCGACGGGCTGGTTGAGCAGCCCCAGCTGCGCCATGAGGTTGTACAGCGGCACGATCAGGATCGCCATCGGGAACATCTGCGTGATCAGCAGGGTCCACATCAGCGGGCGCATGCCGGGGAAGCGGAAGCGGCTGACGGCGTAACCGGTGGTGGCGGAGATGAACACGCCGAGCAGCGTGGTCACCAGCACGATCACCACGGAGTTCCCGAACCACGTCAGGAAGTAGGTGTCGTTGACGACGTGGTCGTAGTTCTCGAGCGTGAAGTTCTTCACCAGCGAGGTGGTGAAGGTGTCGGTCTTGGGCTTGAAGGACGTCACCAGCAGCCAGAACGGCGGGAACACCGCGACCACGGCGGCCAGCAGCAGGCCGGCGTGAAGGGCGGCCGAGGCCAGCGGTCCGCGCTCGCCGCGCCGGCGGACCCGCCGGGGGCGCCCGGCGGGCACGGCCGGTACGGGGCCGGTGGTGACGGGGTCGGGGGTCGTGGTCACGGTGGTCTTCCCGGGCGCGTTCTCACGGGGGTTCACGGTCGTCACCACACCTCTCCCTGCTTGCGGAGCGAGCGGCGGTAGCCCACCGCGAAGAGCGACAGGAGCAGCAGGATGAGCACGCCCCAGGCCGCGGAGGTGGCGAAGTCGCGCGGGCTGACCAGGAAGGACAGCCGGTAGGCGTACGTCACCAGGATCTCGGTGGAGTCACCGGGACCACCCCGGGTGAGCAGATAGATCACCGGGAACATGTTGAACGTCCAGATGGTGCTGAGCAGGACCACCGTGCTGCTGACCGAGCTGATGCCCGGCAGGGTGACGTTGCGGAAGCGCTGCCAGGCGTTCGCCCCGTCCACCTCGGCGGCCTCCAGCAGTTCGGAGGGGACGGACTGCAGGGCGCCCAGCAGGGCCACCAGCATGAACGGCACGCCGAGCCAGACGTTCACCGCGATGACGGAGACCTTGGCCCAGGTGGGGTCGCCCAGCCAGGGGATGCCGTCGATGCCGCCGCCCTCGATGATCCTGTTGAGGATGCCGTTCTTCTCGTTGTAGAGCATCCGCCAGGCGAAGACCGAGACGAAGGCGGGGATGCCCCAGGGCAGGATCAGGGCGATCCGGTAGACGGCGCGGCCGCGCAGCTTCCGGTTGAGCATGGTGGCCAGCGCCAGGCCCAGGAGGAAGGTGACGGAGACGCAGGCGACCGTCCACACCACCGTCCAGCCGAGCCGGTCCCAGAAGACGGTGTCGGTGAGGATGGCCTTGTAGTTCTCCAGACCGACGAACTCGTGGGTCGCCTCGATCTCGTTGACGCCGATGGTGCGGGCGACATTGGACTCGTCCGCATTGGTCAGCGACAGATAGATGCCTCTGACCAGCGGATATCCGATGATCACCGTGATGACGAGCACCACGGGGGCCACCATGGCCCAGGCGTACCAGTGGGTGGCCAGGGCCCGGCGCAGCGGTCCGGGGGCCTTTCCGGACTTCTCGCCAGTTCCGCGGCCGCGGCCGCGGGCGCCTGCGCCCGCGGCCGGTGCCACCGACTGGCCGGTCTCGACTGCCATGGTCGTCGGTCAGCCTCTCCCAGTCGTTCTCGGAGTCGTTCTTCCGGTTACTTCCAGTCCCCGTCCTTGAGGAGCTTGGTGTACTCCTCGCCGATCTTCCCGGCGGCGGCCTCGGGCTCGGTCTTGCCGGTCAGCACGTCGGCGAGCTGGACACGGATGGGCTCGAAGAGGGAGTTGCCCTCGGCGATCCAGGGGCGCTCGACGGCCTTGTCCACGGCGGGCTTGAAGAACTGGACCATCTGGTTGTCCTTGACGGTCTGCTCCTCGTACACCGAGGCGCGGGTCGGCAGCAGGCTCAGCTCCTCGGTGGTGCGCTTCTGGACCTCGGCGGAGCTCATGTACTTCACGAACTCGTAGGAGGCGTCCAGGTTGTCGGAGCCGGCGTAGACCGAGTAGTTGTGGCCGCCCTGCGGGGCGCCCTGGGCCTTGGAGCCGGCCGGGACGGCGGCGACGCCGAGGTTGTCCTCCTTGCCCTTGAACTGGGCGCCCGCGAGGGTGTCCTCGATGGCCCACGGGCCGTTGAGCATCATCGCGACCTTCCCGTCCTTGAAGGCCTTCTGCATGTTCTCCCAGCCGTCGGTCACGTCCGTGATCGCGGCCTCGGAGTCCACCAGGTCCTTGATCGTCTCGAACGCCCGCACACCGGCCGGGTCGTCGATGGTGATCTTCTTGGCGTCGGCGTCGAGCATGTCGCCGCCCTCGCCGTAGAGGAAGGGAAGGACGAAGTA
Source organism: Streptomyces rubellus (assembly GCF_036323805.1). NCBI lineage: Bacteria > Bacillati > Actinomycetota > Actinomycetes > Kitasatosporales > Streptomycetaceae > Streptomyces > Streptomyces rubellus. The sequence continues at coordinate 227,401 of NZ_JAZDCX010000007.1, read as the reverse complement.
GGCGTCGTCACCGCGCAGGTAGAAGGGGGTGACGCCGTTCTTGGCGAACTTCCCGGTGGAGTTCTTGATGTCGGCGACGGACTGCGGGACCTCGACCCCGGCCTTGTCCAGCAGTTCCTTGTTGTAGAAGAGGGCGAGGGTGTCGATGACCTGCGGCACGCCGTAGGTCTTGCCCTCGAACTGGGTGCTGCCCCAGGCCTGCGGGAGGAAGTCGTCCTTGTCCTCGACGGCGACGGTGTCGTCCAGCGGGGCGAGGTAGCCCAGACCGGCGAAGTCGGCCACCCAGGCGACCTCGGTGCGCATCACGTCGGGGGCGCCGGAGCCGCCGCCGGCGGCGTTCTTGAACTTGTTGTTCGCCTCGCCGAAGGGGACGTTGACGTACTTGACCTCGACCCCGGGGTGCTTGTCCTCGAACTCCTCGGCGACCTTCTGGTAGAAGCCCTTCTCGGCGTCACCAGAGGTGTCCCAGAACTCGACGGTGCCCGAGAGCTCACCGTCGGCGCCCTTCTTGCCGCCGTCGCCGCCGTCCTCGCCGCCGCAGGCCGTCGCCGCGAGCGCCAGAGCCGCGACGAGTGCGGTGGCCCCTATGCCACGCCGCATGTGAACTCCTCCATGATCCGGTGCCCGTCTCGCGGGGGCACGGGCGTACTCCGCGCGGGCCGCATCGGTCGCGGCGCCGGGCTGACGAGGAACGTAACAGCGGCGCAATCTTTTAGAAAGACCTTGCGGCAACTTTCCGCAAACGAGTCTGCAACGACCTCCGCAAGACCTTGCAGTCCTGCCGCCTCCCCCGCGCTCCACCCGTCCCTCCGGCCACGGCCTCGCGGTCTCGGCCGGCTCGGACGCCCCGGACGCCCCGGACGCCTCGCACCTCTTCGCGCGCCACATGGCCGGAGCCCGGCAGCGGGAGCGCACCGCCCTCGCCCCCGGCCCGCTGCCGACCCGTACGACCGCCCGCACCGGGAAGGTGCCGGCCGGCCCGGTCCGCGACGCCTTCCACCGTGCGCCGGCCAAGGCCGTCCCCCGGATGCCCGCCCCCCGGGGGGCGGGGACCGGACAGACCGGGCGGATTCCGGCGAACTCCCGGGTACGGTGGGCAGTGCGGGAGGAGGCCGGTACAGTCCACTCCTGTGACCGCACGACTAGCTGACATCGCAGCCCAGGCGGGGGTCAGCGAAGCGACGGTCAGCCGTGTCCTGAACGGCAAACCGGGCGTTTCCCCGGCCACCCGCGAGTCCGTCCTCGCCGCCCTCGACCTGCTGGGGTACGAGCGGCCGCTGCGGCTGCGCCAGCGCAGCGCCGGCCTGGTCGGGCTGATCACGCCGGAGCTGGAGAACCCGATCTTCCCGGCGTTCGCCCAGGTCATCGGACAGGCGCTGACCCGCCAGGGCTACACGCCCGTGCTCGCCACCCAGACCCCCGGCGGCTCGACCGAGGACGAGCTGACCGAGATGCTGGTGGAGCGGGGAGTGGCGGGGATCATCTTCGTCTCCGGACTGCACGCCGACACCACCGCCGACACGCAGCGCTACGAGCAACTGCGCGGCAAGGGCGTGCCGTTCGTGATGATCAACGGTTTCTCGCCGAAGGTGCGGGCCCCCTTCGTCTCGCCGGACGACCGCGCGGCGATGCGGCTGGCCGTCACCCATCTGGTGTCACTCGGCCACGAGCGGATCGGGCTGGCCCTCGGGCCGGCCCGGTTCGTACCCGTCCAGCGCAAGATAGAGGGCTTCACCACCGGCCTCCAGGAACAGCTGGGGCTGTCGCGGGAGCGGGCCGGGGAGTTCGTCCGGCACTCCCTCTACACCCTGGAGGGCGGCCAGGCCGCCGCGACCGCCCTGATCGGCCGGGGCTGCACGGCCGTCGTGTGCGCCAGCGACATGATGGCCCTGGGTGCGATCCGGGCCGCCCGGGAGCTCGGCCTGTCGGTGCCCGGGGACGTCTCGGTGATCGGTTTCGACGACTCCCCGCTGATCGCCTTCACCGACCCGCCCCTGACCACCATCCGGCAGCCGGTGACGGCGATGGGGCAGGCGGCCGTCCGGGCCCTGCTGGAGGAGGTCGGCGGGACGCCGGCCCCGCACAGCGAGTTCGTCTTCCTGCCGGAACTGGTGGTGCGCGGCTCCACCGCCTCGGCCCCTCAGGGCCGTGCCTCCGTCTCACGGAGGAGTCCGGCCGAGCGGGACCAGACCGGCGGATGATCGGCCGGGGTCCGGATTCCTGGCAGACTGTCGCCCCATGGGGGTGCCGAGGGTGAGGACGAGAGAAGAAGACCGGCCGACCGCCGTCGCCCCGGCGGCCGGACACGGGCCGGGGGCCGTACGCGAGGACGTCCCGGTGCCGCGCCGCGACGCGGTCCGGCGGCTCCGCACCCCCCGCCGTCCCCGTATCCGGTTCGAGATCCTGCTGATCGCGATCAGCTACTGGACCTACTCCATGATCCGCAACGCCGTGCCGGAGCAGAAGGCGCAGGCCCTGCGGAACGCCGACTGGATCTGGGAGCTCGAGCACACCCTGGGGATCGCCGTCGAGCAGTCCCTCAACCAGGCGGCGAACGGCGTCACCTGGCTCATCGTGTCGATGAACTACTACTACGCGACGCTGCACTTCGTCGTGACCATCGGTGTGCTGGTGTGGCTCTACCGCAGACACCCGGGCCGTTACTCCGCCGCCCGCACGGTGCTGTTCGCCACCACGGCCGTCGCCCTGCTCGGCTACTACCTCTATCCCCTGGCGCCGCCGCGGCTGATGGAGACCGTGCGCTTCGTCGACACCGTGCAGGTCCACGACACCTGGGGCTCGATGGCCTCGGGCAACATGGCGAACGTCTCCAACCAGTACGCGGCCATGCCGTCCATGCACATCGGCTGGTCGGTGTGGTGCGGCATCATGATCGCCGTGCTGGCCGCGCCGCTGTGGGCGAAGCTCCTCGGCTGGCTCTACCCGGCCGTCACCCTGCTGGTCATCGTCTGCACCGCCAACCACTTCTGGCTGGACGCGGTGGGCGGCGTGCTCTGCCTGGGCATAGGCTTCGCGGTCTCCCGCGCCTGGTACGGCGCCCCGGCCCACCGCCTGCCCCGGCTGGTGCCCGCCTCCTCCTCCTGAGCGGGGCCCTCCGCACGCGGGCCGGACGGGGCGCCGGCGTACGTGCGCCGTCCCCGTTCGGCCCGCGGAACCGTCCCGGGAACGCCCCCGGGAGCCGCGCTACCGCGGCTGGTCCCCCTCGCCGCCGTAGGTGCGGCGGACGTGGTCCGAGGCCTTGTCCGTCTGGCTGTCGTACCGGTTCCCGGTGCGCTCGTCGACCGTCCGCTCGGTGCGCTCCACGCCCTTGTCCGCCTTGTCGGGGTGCTTCCTGGCCATGCCCTTGGCCTTCTTGGCCATGTCGCCCAGCTTGCCCATGGCGGCCTCCTAGCCGTGCTCGGGTTCTCCTTGCTCCCTACCACCTAACCGAAACAAAACGGGCAAAACATTCGGCGGTCCGGCCGGGTTCCCCTCATGCCGTCCCGGGCCGGCTCAGTCCACGCCGTAGAACAGCCGGTCCACCACGGCCCGGGCCCGGCGCGTGGTGCGGCGGTAGTCCTCCAGCATCTCCCCCACGCGCCCCGGCCCGTACCCCAGATAGCGGCCGACGGCGGCCAGCTCGCGCGCCTCGGAGGGGAAGGTGTCGCCCGGACGGCCGCGCACCAGCATCGCGGCGTTGCGCACCCGGGTGGCCAGCAGCCACGCCTCGTCCAGGACAGCCGCGTCCTCGTCCCCGATCAGCCCGGCCTTCCGGGCGGCCGCCAGGGCGGGCCGGGTGCGCGTGGTGCGCAGCCCGGGCTCGGCCGCGCCGTGGCACAGCTGCATCAGCTGCACCGTCCACTCCACGTCCGACAGACCGCCCCGGCCGAGCTTGGTGTGCGTGGTGCGGTCGGCGCCGCGCGGCAGCCGTTCGGCCTCCATCCGGGCCTTGAGACGGCGGATCTCCCGTATCGCGTCCTCGGCCAGTCCGCCTGCGGGATAGCGCAGCGGGTCGATCAGCTCGATGAAGCGGCGGCCCAGGTCCGCGTCCCCCGCCACCGGCTCGGCGCGCAGCAGCGCGTGCCGCTCCCAGCCCAGCGCCCAGCGGCGGTAGTACGCCGCGTAGGAGGCCAGGGTGCGCACCAGGGGGCCGCTGCGGCCCTCCGGCCGCAGATCGGCGTCGACGACCAGCGGCGGGTCGGTGCTGGGCAGCTGGAGCAGCCGCCGCATCTCGTTGGCGACGGCGTGCGCGGCCTCGCCCGCCTCCCGCTCGTCCACGCCCTCGCGGGGCTCGTGGACGAACAGCACGTCCGCGTCGGAGCCGTAGTTCAGCTCGTGGCCGCCGAAGCGGCCCATGCCGATCACGGCGAAGCGGGTGGGCAGTGTCTCGCCCCACCGGGCGTCCACGGCGGCCCGCAGGGCACCGGCGACGGTCGCGGCGTTGAGGTCGGACAGCGCCTGGCCCACCCGGTCCACGGCGGCGGCGATCTCCCCGGGCTCCCCGCCGTCCTCCGCCTTGTAGGCCCCGATGAGGTCGGCGGCCGCCGTACGGAACAACTCGCGGCGCCGTACCCCGCGGGCCGCCGCGACGGCCTGCTCGGGACCGCCGGCCCGGCCGACGGCCGCCAGCACCTCCTGGGTCAGCGCCGTCCGGCCGCGCGGCCGCAGCCCCTCCGGGTCGCCCAGCAGCGCGACGGCCTCGGGGGCGCGCAGCAGCAGGTCGGGGGCGAGCCGTCCGGCGGACAGCACCCGCGCCAGGTTCTCCGCGGCGGCCCCCTCGTCCCGCAGCAGCCGCAGGTACCAGGGCGTCTGGCCGAGCGCGTCGGAGACCTTGCGGAAGCCCAGCAGCCCGGCGTCGGGGTCGGCGGAGTCGGCGAACCAGCCCAGCAGCACCGGCAGCAGGGTGCGCTGGATGGCGGCCTTGCGGCTCACCCCGGAGGTCAGCGCCTCCAGATGGCGCAGGGCGGCGGCCGGGTCGGCGTAGCCGAGGGCCTCCAGCCGCTGCCGGGCGGCCGCGGCCGACAGCCGGATCTCGCCGGGCGCGAGCTGGGCGACGGCGTCCAGCAGCGGCCGGTAGAAGATCTTCTCGTGCAGCCGCCGCACCACCGCGGCGTGCCGCTTCCACAGCCGGGTCAGCTCGGCGACGGGCTCCTGCCGCAGGCCCAGGGAGCGCCCCAGCCGCCGCAGCTCGTCCTCCTCCCGCGGCATCAGATGGGTGCGGCGCAGCTTCCGCAGCTGGATGCGGTGCTCCAGGGTGCGCAGGAAGCGGTACGCCTCGCCGAGGGCGGCGGCGTCCCGGCGGCCGACGTAGCCGCCCGCCGCGAGGTCGTCCAGCGCGGTCAGGGTGGTGGGGCTGCGCAGCGAGGCGTCGCTGCGCCCGTGGACGAGCTGGAGGAGCTGGACGGCGAACTCCACGTCCCGCAGCCCGCCGGGGCCGAGCTTGAGCTCCCGGTCGAGCTGTGCGGCGGGGATCCCGGCCACCACCCGGCGGCGCATCTGCTGGACGTCGGTGACGAAGTTCTCCCGCTCGGCGGCCTGCCACACCAGGGGCGCGACGGCCGCGCAGTACTCCCGGCCCAGCGCCTCGTCCCCGGCCACCGGACGGGCCTTGAGCAGCGCCTGGAACTCCCAGGTCTTGGCCCAGCGCTGGTAGTACGCCAGATGGCTGGACAGGGTGCGCACCAGCGGGCCGTTGCGCCCCTCGGGCCGCAGATTGGCGTCCACCGGCCAGATGGTGCCCTCGGCGGTGGTGTCGGAGCACAGCCGCATCATCCGGGAGGCCAGCCGGGTCGCGGCCCGCAGCCCCGCGCTCTCCGCGGCGCTGCCGTCCCCGCCCTCCGCGCCGCCGGCCGGCTCGGCGACGAAGACGACGTCCACGTCCGAGACGTAGTTCAGCTCGTGGCCGCCGCACTTGCCCATCCCGATCACGGCCAGCCGGCACAGCGCCGCGTCCTCGGGCGCCTCGCGTCCGGCGATCGCCAGCGCGGCGCGCAGGGTGGCGGTGGCCAGGTCGGCGAGCTCGGCCGCGGTCTCGTCCAGGGCGGTGGTGCCGCAGATGTCGCGGGCCGCGATGGTGAGCAGGGCCCGGCGGTAGGCGACGCGCAGTTCCTCGGGGCCGGTCGCGGGCGCGAGCGCGGCCTCGAACTCCTCGACGCCCGGATGCAGGTCGGACGCCTCGTACTCCTGGAGCGCCCGCCAGTCGTCCGGGTGCCGCGCCAGATGGTCGCCGAGCGCTTCGGAGGCGCCGAGCACCCCCAGCAGCCGGTCCCGCAGCGGCTTGGCCGCCAGCACGGTGCCCAGCAGCTCCTGCCGTCCGGCCCCGTCCGGCTGCGCCTCCACCAGCCGCACCAGGGACAGCAGCGCCAGATCGGGGTCGGCCGTGGCGCCCAGCGCCTCCAGCAGCACCGGGTCGTCGCGCACCCGGTCGAAGACGGGGGCGTCCAGGAGCCGGCCGGCCGCCGCCGGATCGGTGAATCCCTGCCGTACGAACCGCCCGAACCGGCTGTCCCGCCGACCGCCCTGCGCCACCGCCTGCCGCCCTCCTCGCCCGTAGAGCCCCGGACCCGCAGGGTACCCGCCCGGCCGGCCCGTTCCCGGCTCCGCCCGACCCGGTCGATGCGACGCCGTGCCCGCGCGGGATCCCCGGCCTGTCCCGGACCCCGTTACTCGGCGCCGGACGGCCCGGGGACGGCCCGGGGACAACCGGAGTCCTCGCCGAACCGCGGCTACAGCACCGGCAGGCTCTTGCGGAGCTCGAAGGCGGTGACCTCGGAGCGGTACTCCTCCCACTCCTGCTTCTTGTTGCGCAGGAAGAAGTCGAAGACGTGCTCGCCGAGGGTCTCGGCGACCAGTTCGCTGCGCTCCATCAAGGAGATCGCCTCGCCCAGGTTCTGCGGGAGCGGCTCGATGCCCAGCGCGCGGCGCTCGGAGTCCGACAGCGCCCACACGTCGTCCTCGGCGCCGGCGGGCAGTTCGTACCCCTCCTCGACCCCCTTCAGCCCGGCGGCGAGCAGCACCGCGTACGCCAGGTACGGGTTGGCGCCCGAGTCCAGTGAGCGCACCTCCACCCGGGTGGAGCCGGTCTTGCCCGGCTTGTACATCGGCACGCGGATCAGCGCCGAGCGGTTGTTGTGCCCCCAGCAGATGTACGAGGGCGCCTCGCCGCCCGCGCCCGCGGTGCGCTGGGCGCCGCCCCAGATGCGCTTGTAGGAGTTGACCCACTGGTTGGTGACGGCGGAGACCTCGCCGGCGTGCTTGAGCAGTCCCGCGATGAAGGAGCGGCCGACCTTGGAGAGCCGGTACTCGGCACCGGACTCGTGGAAGGCGTTGCGGTCGCCCTCGAACAGCGACAGATGGGTGTGCATGCCGGAGCCCGGGTACTCCGAGAACGGCTTGGGCATGAAGGTCGCCTGCACCCCCTGCTCCAGCGCCACCTGCTTCATGACCAGACGGAACGTCATGATGTTGTCGGCCGTCGACAGGGCGTCGGCGTACCGCAGGTCGATCTCCTGCTGGCCCGGGGCGCCCTCGTGGTGGGAGAACTCCACCGAGATCCCCATCGACTCCAGCATGGTGATCGCCTGGCGGCGGAAGTCCTGGCCGACGTGCTGCGGGGTGTGGTCGAAGTAGCCGGAGGAGTCGGCCGGGGTGGGCCGGGTGCCGTCCACCGGACGGTCCTTGAGCAGGAAGAACTCGATCTCGGGGTGGGTGTAGAAGGTGAACCCCAGGTCGGAGGTCTTGTTCAGGGCGCGCTTGAGGACGTAGCGCGGGTCGGCGTACGAGGGGGAGCCGTCGGGCATCAGGATGTCGCAGAACATCCGCGCGGTGCCCGGGGCCTCGGCCCGCCAGGGGAGGATCTGGAACGTGCTGGGATCGGGCTTGGCGATCATGTCGGACTCGTAGACCCGGGCGAAGCCCTCGATCGCGGACCCGTCGAAGCCCATGCCCTCGTCGAAGGCCTGCTCGAGCTCGGCGGGAGCGACGGCCACGGACTTCAGAAAACCCAGCACGTCGGTGAACCACAGCCGGACGAACCGGATGTCGCGCTCCTCGAGCGTCCTGAGCACGAATTCCTGCTGCTTGTCCATGGTCACCCAATCCTTGGCTGGTCAGACGGCCCTTCCCCGCACCGCTCGGGGACAAGGGTGGCTGGCACACCAGTATCGCGGTGAGGGGTTACCGCCACATTACGCCGCCCCGGTCCGCCGCCGCCCCACCGGCACCGGTCTGCGTGGACCGGCCCAGATAGGTGCCCCGGCCCGCGTCGGACACCGGGATCTCGTAGAAGCCGAGGCGGTCGTAGAACCGGCGGGCCCCGGTGTTCGCCGTCAGCATCCCCAGGTGGACGCGCGGCACCCCCGCCTCGTGCAGCGCGGCGAACAGCCTGTGCATCAGCGCCCTGCCGTGCCCGGCCCCCTGGTGCTCCGGGAGGATGTCGATGTGGAGGTGCGCCGGATGACCGGCGAGCTCCGGCAGCACCATCCGCTCCGGGGTGTGGAGCAGTTCGACCATGTGCTCGTCCGGAGTCTCGGGCCGCTCCGCCCGGGGATACCGGTCGGCGACCAGCGGCAGCCACTCGCGGCGGAACGCCTCGGCGAAGGCCGCGGTGTCGGCGGCGCCGAGCACGTATCCCACCACCCGCTCACCGTCGTCCAGGACGAAGGCCAGCCCCGGCTCCAGGTGCAGATACGGCCCGGCGAAGATGTCCGGCATCAGATCGTCGTCCCGGTAGAGGCCCCGCGCGTCGCCGCCCGCGTCCGCGGTGCGTACGCACACGTCGTACACCGCCGCCCGGTCGGCGGGCCGGTAGGGCCGGATGTACGGCTTGACCGGTGCTTCCTGGTGACTCATGGGCATCCTCGGGCTGTCCATCACTGTGAGAGCGCTCTCAATCCGACGGCCGGACCCCTGCGGAACAATCGTTTTTCCGGGACCGGATCACCCCAGCCCGAGAATCCGGTCGGCCTCCAGCGTCACCGTGCACCCGGTACTCCCCGTACAGGTTCGGCGCGTCGTCGCAGGGATGCTCGACTGCTGCGGCGGACATGGCGTTCCTCCTGACGGCCGGTTGTCGGGAGCATCATCGTAGAGCGGCACCACCCGTCCCGCCCTGAACCGAGGACGTTCGCCCGAACGAATGCACCGAGCGGCACACACGTTCCCCACACCGGCCCGGGGAGCCCGACGGACGCCCCCGCCTCCTCGCCTGAACCCTTATTGCGTCAATACGACGATTAGGCTGACCGCGTGCCTAGACTGACCACGTGCCTCAGCTACGACTCGCCCTGAACCAGATCGACTCCACCGTCGGCGACCTCGCCGGGAACGCCGACGCGGTCGTCCGCTGGACGCGGCGCTCCGCCGAACGGGGAGCGCACCTCGCGGCGTTCCCCGAGATGGTGCTGACCGGCTACCCCGTCGAGGACCTGGCCCTGCGCCCGTCCTTCGTCCAGGCCAGCCGGTCCGCCCTCACCGCCCTCGCCGCCCGGCTGGCCGACGAGGGCCTCGGGGAGCTCCCGGTCGTCGTCGGCTACCTCGACCGGGCCGAGAAGGCCCAGCCGCGCTACGGCCAGCCCGCGGGCGCCCCGCAGAACGCCGCGGCCGTCCTCCACCGGGGCGAGGTCGTCCTCACCTACGCCAAGCACCACCTCCCCAACTACGGGGTCTTCGACGAGTTCCGCTACTTCGTCCCCGGCGAGACCCTGCCCGTGATCCGGGTCCGCGGCGTCGACGTGGCCCTGGCGATCTGCGAGGACCTGTGGCAGGACGGCGGCCGGGTCCCCGCCGCCCGCGCCGCCGGCGCCGGGCTGCTGCTCTCCGTCAACGCCTCCCCCTACGAGCGCGACAAGGACGACACCCGCCTCGACCTGGTGCGCCGCCGCGCCCGCGAGGCAGGCTGCACCACCGCCTACCTGGCGATGAGCGGCGCCCAGGACGACCTGGTCTTCGACGGCGACTCGATCGTCGTGGACGCCGCCGGTGAAGTCCTGGCCAGGGCGCCGCAGTTCGAGGAGTGCTGCCTCGTCCTCGACCTCGACCTGCCCGCCGCCGCCGAGGTCCCGTCCGGCACCGTCGCGGACGGCCTGCGCATCGACCACCGGACCCTGACCGCCGACCCGCTCCCCGCCTACGAGCCCGAGTTCACCGGCACCGAGGCCCCGCGCATGGACGACGACGAGGAGATCTACACCGCCCTCGTCACGGGCCTGCGCGCCTACACCCTCAAGAACGGCTTCCGCTCGGTCCTCATCGGCCTCTCCGGCGGCATCGACTCCTCCCTGGTGGCGGCCATCGCCTGCGACGCGCTGGGCCCGGAGAACGTGTACGGGATCTCGATGCCCTCCCGCTACTCCTCGGAGCACTCCAGGGACGACGCGGCCGAGATGGCCCGGCGCACCGGCCTGAACTACCGCACGGTGCCGATCGGCCCGATGTTCGACGCCTACATGGACTCCCTCCACCTCACCGGCCTCGCCGAGGAGAACCTCCAGGCCCGGCTGCGCGGCACGCTGCTGATGGGGCTGTCCAACCAGGAGGGCCACATCGTGCTCGCCCCGGGCAACAAGTCCGAGCTGGCGTGCGGCTACTCGACCCTCTACGGCGACTCGGTCGGCGCCTACGGCCCGATCAAGGACGTCTACAAGACGACCGTCTTCCGCCTCGCCCGGTGGCGCAACAGGGCCGCCGCCGAACGCGGCGAGACCCCGCCGATCCCGGAGAACTCCATCAGCAAGCCGCCCAGCGCCGAACTGCGTCCGGGCCAGGTGGACGCCGACTCCCTCCCGGACTACGACGTCCTGGACCCGATCCTGGAGCTGTACGTGGACCGGGACCGGGGGCGCGAGGAGATCATCGCCGAGGGCTTCGACCCGGAGACCGTCACCCGCGTCCTGCGCATGACGGACACCGCCGAGTACAAGCGGCGGCAGTACCCGCCGGGCACGAAGATCTCGGGCAAGGGCTTCGGCAAGGACCGCCGTCTGCCGATCACCAACCGCTGGCGCGAATCCGGGTAGCGCCGGCAGGCCGGCGACGGGCACGGGGTGCGGGCCCGGGGTGCGGGTGGGGTGCGTGCCGGGGTCGGGGCCGGTCCGGGGCGGCCGTTCCGGACGGCATGATTTACGGCCGTTGCCGCCCCACGTTCTGTCACTCTCTCATTGGCCGCAAATCACGCTTGAGTGTCCGGAACGGCCGCCCCTCCCCGTCCCCTCCCCGCCGTCGCCGGGTGCACCCCGTCGCGCCTGCGGCCCTCCACGCCCACCGGCTCGTACACGTCGGGTGACGCCCCTGGCCGCGGCGGGACTACCGGCCACTCGCCCCTGCACGTGAGGGCGACCAGGACGTGCCGCTGCCGCGAGGCGGGCTACCGACCGTTCGCCCGTACACACAGGGGCGACGGGGACGTGCCGCTGCCGTGGGGCGGGGCGCCGGTCGTTCGGCCGGATCCGCGAGGGCGGCCGGGGCGCTGCTCGTCCCTGGTGTGCGGTGGTGTCCCTTGGCAGGCCGGGGCGACCCGCGGGCACGTCCGACGGCCCGGTCCGTACCGACCCCCGATCCGGCTCCGGGCAACCGTCCCGGGAGTGGGCCCGGTCCGGGGGTGTACGGGATGCGGCCGGGTGATCACCCCGGGAGCGGACCTGGCCTGGAGCGCAGGGGAATCGGACCCGCAGTCGGGCGGCGGCGGGAGGGGACGGGGAGGGGCGGCCGTTCCGGACACTCAAGCGTGATTTGCGGCCAATGCATGGGCAAGGAAACGTGGCACGATCACGGCCGTAAATCATGCCGTCCGGAATGGTCGCCCCGGACCGGCCCCGACCCCGGCACGCACCCCACCCGCACCCGGGCGCAGCCCGGGCACACACCCCGTGCCCGGGACAGGGCTGGAACACCGGCCCCGGGGTCAGCGGACTCCGGCACCGTCCGCAGCGCCGGCCCGCACACCGGCACCGGACTCGCCGCCGCGGGCGACCACCCGCGACCGCCGCGCCGAAGCCGAACCCCGCACCGACGCCCCGCGGCCGTCGAGCACCCCCGCCAGCACCGCGATCCCCAGTCCGACCACCGCCAGCGCCGCACCCACCAGGGCCGGCGAGGTCCACCCCCAGCCCGCCGCGATGGCCGTACCACCGGCCCAGGCGCCACCGGCGTTGGCCAAGTTGAAGGCGGAGTGGTTGGAGGCCGCGGCGAGCGTGGGCGCGTGCCGCGCCTTCTCCATCACGAGCATCTGCAGCGGCGTGGTGGTCATGAACCCCACCGCGCCGATCACCACCACGGTCACCAGCGCCGCCCACGGCACGTGCACCGTGAACCGGAAGGCCACCAGCACCAGGGCCAGCGCCCCCAGCGCCCCGTACAGCGTGGGCCGCAGCGCCCGGTCGGTCAGCGGACCGGCCGCCAGCGCGCCCAGCGTCATACCGACGCCGAACAGCGCCAGCACCACCGTCACCGACGACTCGGCGAGCCCCGTGACCTCGGTGACCATCGACGCGAGATAGCTGTAGAGGGCGAAGACGCCCGCGAACCCGAAGACGGCGGTCAGCAGTCCGAGCAGCACCTGACGGTCGCCCAGCGCCCGCAGCTCCCGCCGCAGTTCACCACCGACCCCGGCACCCGCACCGCCGTCCCGCCGTTCCAGCGGCAGATGCGGCACCAGCACCGCCAGCGCCCCCATCGCCACCAGCCCGATCACCGTGACGACCAGGAACGTGGCGCGCCAGCCCAGCTGCTGCCCCAGCGCCGTGCCGAGCGGGACGCCGACGATGTTGGCGACGGTCAGCCCCAGGAACATCGTGGCCACCGCCCGCGCCGCCCGCCCCTCGCGGGCCAGCCGGGCGGCCACCACCGCGCCGACGCCGAAGAACGCGCCGTGCGGCAGCCCGGCCAGCACCCTTCCGGCCAGCAGGGTGCCGTATCCGGGGGCGAGGGCGGTGGCGAGGTTGCCGACGGTGAACAGGCCCATCAGCGCGATCAGCATCCGCCTGCGCGGGACGCGGACGCCGACGGCGGCCAGGAGCGGGGCGCCGATGACGACACCGATGGCATAGGCGGAGACGAGGTGGCCGGCGGCGGGTACGGAGACACCCAGGTCGTCCGCGACGTTGGGCAGCAAGCCCATCATGACGAACTCGGTGGTGCCGATCCCGAAGGCCGCGACCGAGAGGGCCAGCAGGGCCAGGGGCATGGGAGGGCCTTTCGACGCGAGGGTGGGCGCGGGAAGCTGAGAACGGAGTAGGTGTGCTCCGAACACGAACAAGCCTGTCAGGCTTTTTGTTCCGCCGCAAAACAAAAAGGTGACAGGCGTGCTACGGACAGCGGACTCCCGTTAACCCGGGCGTCCGCGAACGTCCTCCCCGGCCCGCGCCGGCCCCGGTCGGGCCGGCCCTACCGCTCCGATTCCCAGCGCACCGACGCCGCCAGCGGCAGATGGTCGCTGGTGGTCGGCGGCAGCGTCCACGAGGAGACCGGCTCCACTCCCCGCACCATGATCTGGTCGATCCTGGCCAGCGGGAACGAGGCGGGCCAGCTGAACCCGAAGCCGTCGCCCGCCGCGCCCTGTGTGGAGCGCATCTGGGAGGTGACGGACGCCAGCGCCCGGTCGTTCATCGTCCCGTTGAGGTCGCCGAGCAGCACCACCCGCTCGATCCGCTCCCCCGCGATGGCCTCGCCCAGCAGATCGGCGGCCATGTCGCGCTGGCGGGCGGTGAACCCGGCCTCGAACTTCACCCGCACCGACGGCAGGTGCGCCCCGTAGAAGGCGATGTCGCCCCGCGGCGTGGTCACGGTCGCGCGCATCGCCCTGGTCCAGCCGACCCCGATGTCCACCGGCCGGGCCTCGCCGATCGGGTACTTGCTCCACAGCCCGACCGTGCCCTGCACGGTGTGGTGGGGGTACGCCTCCCCCAGCACCGTCTCGTACCGCACCAGCATCCGCTTCGGCAGCTCCTGCAGCGCCACCACGTCGGCGCCGCTCTCCGCGAGCAGCCGGGCCGTGCCCGCCGGGTCGGGGTTCTGGGCGTTGACGTTGTGGGTGACGACCGTCAGGTCGCCGCCCGTGCCCCGCCGGTCGATCAGCAGGTCGCCGAACATACCCGTCCAGACCAGCACGGGCACCAGCAGCGCGACGAGCGCGGTGGCCGAACGGCGCAGCAGGGCCAGCAGGAGGAGCACCGGGAAGGCCAGCCCCACCCACGGCAGGAACGTCTCCAGCAGGCTGCCCAGACTGCCGATCCGGTTGGGTACCTGGGAGTGCAGGAGCATCAGCGCCGCGACCAGCACCGAGAGCAGGGCGAGCATCCAGCCGCGCCGCCACCTGCCCTCGCCGCCCAGCCGGACGGCCCCGCGCAGGAACCGGCGTACGGTGGCGGCCGGGCCGGCACCGGGCTGCCGGCCCACTCCGTCCTGCTCCGTCCGGGACTCCGCCTCCGTCGTCGTGTGCGCCCGTGCCATCGCCGTCCCTCACTTGCCGCTTGCCACTTGCCGTTGCCGCGGACCGCCCCCCGGTCCGGAACGGGGGCGGCCGGCCCTGTCCGCGCCGCGCGCATGCCCGGCCCGCTCCGGGGAGGGCCCCGGCGACCCGCACGCGGACACGTCCCCAGGACGACCGCGGCCGGGCGGCAGGTTCCTGATCCTCCGGCAGCGTCCCGCCACTGTAACGAAACGCGCACATTCCGGCAGCGCCGGCAACCGCCGGGAACGGGCACCGGCGCGCCGCCGGCATGCGGCGGTCCCGCCTCACCCCCGCGGCCGGGCACCCTCCAGGATCCCGTCCACGATCCGCTCCGCCAGCCCTTCGGGCAGTTCGTCCTTCCCGCCGCGCTTCCCGCCCGGCCCGGTGCGCAGCATCGCCCGGGCCAGCATCGGCCCGAGGAAGAGGTCACCGAGCAGCTCCACCTCCAGGTCGGAGCGGATCTCACCGCGCTCCATGCCGCGCCGCAGCACCGCGTACAGTTGCTCGTGCCGGGCACGGACCACGGTGTCGTGATACGCCTGCCACAACCGCGGATGACTGTGGAAGTGGCCCATCATGGTGCGCAGCAGCGCGGAGTCCCGTTTGGCCAGGCCCCGCCGCCGCAGCCGCTCCAGGACCTCCACCAGGTCGTCCCGGACGGATTTCCCCGGCAGCTCGGTCAGGGGTTCGTCCAGGGCGCGCATGACGTCGAGCAGCAGGGCGTCCTTGCCGGGCCAGCGGCGGTAGACGGTCGCCTTGCCGACGCCCGCCTCGCGGGCGATGCCCTCCATGGAGAGCGCGTCGACGCCGCTGCCCCGCTCCAGCAGGCGCAGTACGGCGTCGACGATCGCCCGGTCGACGGCCGCGCTGCGCGGCCGGCCGCGTCCCGGGCCGACGACGGTACCGAGCCCGGCTTCCGTCCCGGTCATCGTCCCGTCTCCCTCACTCCCGGCTCCCGGCCGCCGTCCTCCTCGTCACCCGGGCCCGCGCCACCGGTACGCGCGCTCACCCCACCGGGGCTCGGCGCGCCCGCGCCGGCCGCTCCGGCCCCGGCCCGCGCCTGCCGCTCCTCCGGCTGCCGGCCGGGCAGGAAGAGCACGGCGACGACCACGCCGAGCAGGACGACGGCGGCCCCGGTGACGGCCGTGACGTGCATGGCGTGGACGAACGCCTCGTCCGCCCGTGCGGCCAGGGCGCGCCCCGCCGGGCCCAGCCCGTCCGCCAGCGCCAGGGTGCTCTCGATGGACTCGCCCGCCGCGTGGCGCGCGTCCCGCGACAGGCCGGGCACGGCGGCCAGCTCGCCGTCGATCCGCCCGCGGTAGGAGGCGGAGAGCAGCGAGCCGAGCACCGCGACGCCCAGCGCGCCGCCGACCTGCCGGAAGATGTTGTTGACGGCCGAGCCTGAGCCCGCCTTCTGCCGCGGCAGCGCCTGCATGACCGTGACGGTGACCGGCGGCGCGATGTGCGCCATCCCCGCGCCCTGGAAGAAGAAGACCAGCTCCAGCACCCAGATCGGGGTGTCCCCGTCCAGCAGCAGGAACGCGGTCATGGTGGCGGCGATCGTCAGCAGACCGCCCGCGCAGGTCGCGCGGGCGCCGAAGCGGGCCACGACCAGCCGGGCCCGGGGCGCGAAGAACAGCTGGGCGGCGGCGAGCGGGATCAGCAGCAGTCCGGTCTGGAGCGGGGTGAAGCCGCGCACGCTCTGGAGGTAGAAGACCATGAAGAACGTGACGCCCATCAGCGCGAAGAAGACCAGCGCGAGTGCGGTGACGGCGGCCGAGAACGCGGGGTTGCGGAACCACCGGACGTCCAGGGCCGGGTGGGCGCTGCGCCTCTCGTGGAGCACGAAGCCGGCCAGGACGGCCAGGCCGGCCCCCACCGTCAGCAGCACCTCGGGGTCGGTGAAGTCTGCGAGCCGGCCACCCGTGATGATGCCGTAGACCAGCAGCACCAGGCCGACGACCGACAGCAGTACGCCCAGGGGGTCCATCCGGCCCGGGGCGGGGTCCCTCGACTCGGGGACCAGCAGCGCCATCGCGGCCAGCGCGAGCACCACGATGGGCACGTTGACCATGAACACCGAGCCCCACCAGAAGTGCTCCAGGAGCAGCCCGCCGGTGATGGGTCCGATGGCGATGGCCAGCCCGACGCCCGCGGCCCAGACCCCTATGGCCTTGGGCTGTTCGTCGCGGTCGAAGACGTTCATCAGGATGGCCAGGGTGGCGGGCATCACGAAGGCCGCGCCGAAGCCCATCAGGGCGCGGAAGGCGATCAGCTCGCCGGGCGAGTCGGCCATCCCCGCGAGCGCCGAGGCGGCGCCGAACACGGCCAGGCCGAACATCATCACCTTCCTGCGCCCCCACCGGTCGCCCAGCAGGCCGGAGGTGAACAGCAGTCCGGCGAAGACCAGCGTGTAGGAGTTGATCGCCCACTCCAGCTGGCTCTGGGTGGCGCCGAGGCCGACGGGGGCGGGGGTCGCGATGGTCCTCATCGCGACGTTGAGGATCGAGTTGTCCAGCACCACTATCAGCAGGCTGAGCATCAGCACGGCCAGGATCGCCCAGCGGCGGCGGTGGACGGCTTCGGATACCGGGAGCTGCGCGGTCGCGGGCCTGACTGCGGTCATGCGGGCAGTGTAACCGGATTGCGATACGAGACCGTCTCGTATCGTAAAGAAATCCGGCCCGCGTCCGCCGCGGCACATGGCTGTGAGATGAAACGATTCCCACCTCTCCCCTTTCCCGACCGTGTTCCCGGGTGCACCATGGGAACGGATCCGGGGACGCCGTGAGGGCGCCTCGAGACGACTCACAGGAGCCAGTGCAATGACGCATGTCCAGCAGGCCTCCGACAGCAGCAACCCCAAGGCGCTGTACGGCGGAACGCAGCAGCGGCGCATCACCGTGCGGGACTTGGCCGCCGCCAAGGAGCGCGGCGAGAAGTGGCCCATGCTCACCGCGTACGACGCGATGACCGCGTCCGTCTTCGACGAGGCGGGCATACCCGTCCTGCTCGTCGGGGACTCGGCGGGCAACTGCCACCTCGGCTACGAGACCACCGTGCCCGTCACCATGGACGAGATGGCCGTGCTCTCCGCCGCCGTCGTCCGCGGCACGAAGCGGGCGCTGGTCGTCGCCGACCTGCCCTTCGGGGCGTACCAGGAGGGCCCGGCACAGGCCCTGCGCAACGCCACCCGGCTGGTGAAGGAGGCCGGGGTGGGCGCGGTGAAGCTGGAGGGCGGCGAGCGCTCGCTGCCCCAGACCGAACTGCTCGTCCAGGCGGGCGTCCCGGTGATGGCCCACCTCGGCCTGACCCCGCAGTCGGTCAACGCGCTGGGCGGCTACTACGTCCAGGGCCGCGGCGACGAGGCGGCCCACCGGCTGCTGCGCGACGCCAAGGCCGCCCAGGACGCGGGCGCCTTCGCGGTCGTCCTGGAGATGGTCCCGGCCGAACTGGCCGCCGAGGTCACCCGCTCGCTGCACATCCCGACCGTCGGCATCGGCGCCGGCGCCGAGTGCGACGCGCAGGTCCTGGTCTGGACGGACATGGCGGGCCTGACCTCCGGCCGGCTGCCGCGCTTCGTCAAGCGGTACGCCGAGCTGCGCGAGGCGCTGGGCGGCGCGGCGAAGGAGTTCGCGCGGGACGTGGTCGGCGGTGCCTTCCCGGCCGAGGAGCACTCCTTCCACTGATTCCGCCGGCCGGCCGGTCCACCGGCGGCCCGCCGACGGCTCCTCCGCCCGTCGGCGGGCCGCCGACCGCCTGCCGGTGCGCCGTCGGCCGTCTGTCGGCGGTGACCGCCAGCCTGGCCGCACGACACGACGAGAGACGACCTCCGTGGAGGTGCGCGGGCTGGTCAAGCGCTTCGGCGCCACCCGCGCCCTCGACGGGGTGGACCTGGAAGTCCGGCAGGGCACCGTGCTGGACGTGCTCGGCCCCAACGGAGCGGGCAAGACCACCCCGGTGCGCTGCCTGGCCACCCTGCTGGCCCCGGACGCCGGAACCGCCGCCGTGGCCGGGTACGACGTGGTGCGGCAGGCGAGGGCGCTGCGCCCGCCCCACGTCCAGCAGACCGGCCTCCGGCTCGCCGCGCCACAGCGCCAGCGCGTCCGCCAGCAGCCCGGCGGCCTTCCCCGCCTCCCCGCCGGCCAGCGCCCGGGTGCCCTCCCCCACCAGGTGCTCGAAACGGAACACGTCCACGTCCTCGCGCTCGGCGGCGAGCCGGTAGCCGCCCTCCACCGAGAGCACGGCCTGTCCGCCCAGCGTCCGCCGCAGCCGTCCGACCAGCGCCTGGAGCGCTCCCACCGGATCGGCGGGCTCCGGCACGTCCCACCACACCCGTTCCACCAGCGTGCCCGCGGTGACCGTCCGCCCGCCCGCGAGCGCCAGCGCGGCCAGCAGCGCCCGCAGCCGCGTGCCGCCCACCGGCACGGCGGTGCCGTCCTCGCGCAGCACCCGTACGGTCAGCTCGTGTCGACAGCGCACCCGGCCATTGTCTCCTGCCGTCTCCTGCCGTCCCCCGCTGTCTCCTGCTGTCTACCGCCCCCGGCCCCGTCCCGGCCGTCCGGTACGGTCAGGGTCCATGAGCGCGACGCACACTCACAGCGGCAGACGGATCAGCCCCATATTCCTGGGACTTCTCGCTGTGACGGGGGTGTCGGCCTGGGGAGTGTGGGCGGGCTTCGCGGCCCAGCCCGGTTTCGCGGTGTTCCTCTTCGTCACCTCCGCCTGGATCGTCTCGCTGTGCCTGCACGAGTACGCGCACGCGCGTACCGCGCTGCACGGCGGCGACATCTCCATCGGGGCCAAGGGCTACCTCACGCTCAACCCGTTCAAGTACACCCACGCCCTGCTGAGCATCGTGCTGCCCGTGCTGTTCGTGATCCTGGGCGGAATCGGCCTGCCCGGCGGCGCGGTGTTCATCGAGCGCCACCGCATCCGGGGCCGGGTCAAGCACAGCCTGATCTCCGCCGCGGGCCCTCTGACGAACGCGGTCCTGGCCCTGGTGCTCACCGCGCCCTTCTGGCTGGGCCTGCTCGACGGCACGCCGGTGGCGTTCCGCTGTGCGCTGGCCTTCCTGGCGATGCTCCAGGTCACGGCCGCGATCCTGAACTTCCTGCCGGTGCCCGGCCTGGACGGTTACGGCGTCCTGGAACCGTGGCTGTCCCACAAGGTCCGCCGCCAGGTGGAACCGTTCGCCCCCGTCGGCCTGATCGCGGTCTTCGCCTGCCTGTGGATCCCGGAGGTCAACGCCGTGTTCTGGAACGGCGTCGACTCGGTCATGTCGGCACTGGGCGTCTCCGAGGCGGAGACCCACTTCGGCCTGGAGTACTTCCGCTTCTGGGAGGGCGACCCCGAGTTCGTCGTCATTCCCGACTGAGGCCGTCGTTCGCCCTGGCCACGGCCTGCTCCAGCCTGGCGCGCCGCACGTAGTACCAGGCCATGTTGGACGCCAGTCCGGCCATCAGGATCCAGACGATCCCCACCGGCCAGCTGCCCCTGGCGAAGGACACCACCGCGGCGACGAGGGCGAGGCCGCAGACGGCCAGGGCGAACAGGGACAGCCGGGGCTTGGGGGCCATGGGGCGGGCTCCAGACGGTACGAGCAGTGGTACGACACGCCCATTGTCCCCCATGCGCCCGCCCGGCCCCTCCCCGTCCCGCAGCCGGGCAGTGAGGGACCCGGCCCGACGGTGGGGGTCCCCCGTACCGAAGCCGGCCCGCGGTCGGGCGACGGGCGGGAGGGGACGGGGAGGGGCGGGTGCTCCGGACCGGCCCGTACTCCACTCGCGCCCGCCACCGCACCCCGCACCGCCCGCTCAGATGTCCGTCAGCCGCACCCCCGCGTGCGCCTTGTACCTCCGGTTCACCGAGATCAGGTTCGCCACGAGCGACTCCACCTGGTGCGCGTTGCGCAGCCGCCCCGCGAAGACCCCGCGCATTCCCGGGATGCGCCCCGCCAGCGCCTGCACGATCTCGCAGTCGGCCCGCACCTCCCCCAGCACCATCACATCGGTCTCGATCTCCTCGACCTCCGGGTCCTGCAGCAGCACGGCCGACAGGTGGTGGAAGGCGGCGGTCACCCGGGAACCGGGCAGCAGCGCGGCGGCCTGCTCGGCGGCGCTGCCCTCCTCCGGCTTCAGGGCGTAGGCGCCCTTCTTGTCGAAACCGAGCGGGTTGACGCAGTCCACGACGAGCTTGCCCGCCAGTTCCTCCCGCAGGCTCTCCAGAGTGGCGGCGTGCCCCTCCCAGGGCACCGCGACGATCACCACATCACTGCGGCGCGCGCACTCGGCGTTGTCCGCGCCCTCCACGCCGAGTCCCAGCTCCTGCGCGGCGGCCCGGGCCCGCTCGGCGGCCCGCGAGCCGATGATCACCTTCTGCCCGGTCCGGGCCAGCCGGTACGCCAGGCCGCGCCCCTGGTCGCCGGTGCCGCCCAGCACACCGACCACCAGGCCGGAGACGTCCGGCAGCTCCCAGGGGTCCTTGGCGGGGGCCTTCCTCGGTGCGCCCTGGGCGGCGCCGGCGGTCTGTGCGGATACGTCGTTCGAAGTCATGCCCCGATCCTGCCAGCCCCGGGACGGACACCTGTTACCGGGGAGTAGCGACACGCCCCTCACCCGTCTCCGCCACCCGTCGCGCACCGCACCCGGCCTCCGGCGCCGTACCCGCCGCGCCCCGTCAGGAAGCCGTGCCGACCACCCCACGGACCGGCTCCCGGCCCCGTTCCCGCACGGATTCCAGGGCCGCGTCCAGGGCCGCCTCCCGGCCCTCCGCATGGATCGGGCCGGTGGTGTCGGACAGCCGGGCGCCCCGGCCGCCGTGCCGGAGGAGGACGATCTCCGCGGCGATGGACACGGCCGTCTCCGCCGGGTCGGTGCCGCCCAGGTCGAGCCCCACGGGGGAGTTCAGCCGGCTCAGCTGCTCGTCCCCCAGCCCCGCGGCCCGCAGCGCCGCCGCACGGCGCTCGACGGTGCGGCGGGAGCCCAGGGCACCGACATAGGCCAGTTCCACCCGCAGTGCGGTCCGCAGCAGGGGGATCTCGAACTTCGGGTCGTGTGTCAGTGAGACGACCACGGTACGGGGGTCGGTGCGGCCCGCCGCCACCTGCCCGGCGAGATGGCGGTGCGGCCAGTCCACGACCACCTCGTCCGCCTCCGGGAACCGCTCGGGGACGGTGAACGCGGGGCGGGCGTCGCAGAGCGTGACCCGGTAGCCGAGCAGGACCCCCTGCCGGACCAGGGCCGCACCGAACTCACCGGCTCCGTAGACCAGCATGCGGGGCGGCGGCACCAGGCAGTTGACGAACACCCGCGGTCCGCCCGCGGGACGGACCGTACCGCTGCGGCCCCGCGCCAGCAGGCGGCGGGCGGCGGCGGCGATCCGCTCGTCGAGATCCGGACGGCCGGTGCCGCCGGCCGTCCCGTCCGCCCAGCAGACCAGGCGGCGGCCCCCACTCCCGCCCTCACCCCCATCCCCGTGCCCGTCCGCACCCTCACCGTCGAGGACGGTGGCCAGGGCGACGGCCGTCCCCGCGCGCATCCGGCCCAGCAGGGCGCCGAGTTCGGGAAAGGTCTCCCGGTCGACGCGCTCGACGAGTACCTCGATCGTGCCGCCGCAGGTCAGGCCCACCGCGGCCGCGTCGTCATCGCTCACGCCGTACCGCTCGAGCACGGCGGTGCCGTCCTGCACCACCTGCCGGGCCAGGTCGTACACCGCGCCCTCCACACAGCCGCCCGACACACTGCCGGCGGACTGCCCGTCCGGGGTGACGAGCATGGCCGAGCCCGGCGGGCGGGGGGCGGAACCGAAGGTGGACACGACCGTGGCGAGCCCGACCGCCTCACCGGCCTCCCACCGCCGGTGGAGTTCGTGCCATGTCTCATACCGCGTGCCGTCCATCAGCGCTCCAGAGCTCGAATGATCTTGTCCTGGGTGATGGGCAGATCACGGATGCGCGCCCCGGTGGCGTGATGGACGGCGTTGGCGATGGCCGCCGTCATGCCCGTCATCGGGGTCTCCCCGAAGCCGCGCGCTCCGAGTGCTTCGCTGGTCGGATCGGGTTCGTCCACGAAGATCGCCTGGACCTCGGGGATGTCGGCGTTCACCGGCACCAGATAACCGGAGAGGTTCGGGTTGACGATCCGTCCCAGATTCGGGTCGACCAGGGTGTGCTCGCCGAGGGTGAAGCCGACAGCCCAGACGAAGCCGCCGACGGCCTGGCTGCGGATCGTCCTGCGGTTGAGGATCCGGCCCGCGTCGAACGCCCCGAGCATGCGGGTCACCCGGACCTGCCCGAGCCGGGGGTCGACGCGCACCTCGGCGAAGACGGCGCCGGTGGAGTAGCCCGGGGCCATGGAACCTGGTTCGGTGGTGATCTCCACGGGCTTGCCGTGACGGCGCAGGACCGTGCGCACCCCGGTGCGGCGCCGGGGCTCGTCGGTGACGAAGAGCCGGCCGTCCTCGACGCTGATCCGGCCCGCGGGGACACCGTGCAGCGGTGAGCGCGCGTCGGCGACGGCGATCTCGATCAACGCCCGCCGGGCCCGGGTGCAGGTCCGGTTGACGGCGCCGCCGACGCCGGGGACGGTGGCCGACGCCGCGGAGATGAAGGCGAAGGGGAAGTCGGTGTCGCCGAGCTGGAAGGTGACGTCCTCCATCGGCAGGCCCAGGACCTGGGCCGCCAGCTGGGTCATCACCGTGTAGGTGCCGGTGCCGATGTCGTGGGTGGACACCTGGATCACGGCCCTGCCCTCCGTGGACACCACGACGCGGGCACCGGCTCCCGGCCGCCCGCCCGCCGTGTGGGCCGCCGTGGCCATGCCCCAGCCGATCAGGTCACCGCCGTCGCGCATCGAGCCGGGCCGGGGGTCGCGCCGGTCCCAGCCGAACGCGGCCGCGCCGCGGCGGTAGCACTCCAGGAGGTGCTTGCTGCCGAAGGGTTCGCCGTTCTCGGGGTTGTCGCGGGTGTGGTTGCGCATCCGCAGTTCGACCGGGTCCGTCCCGAGCGCCTCGCTCAGCTCGTCCAGGGCCGACTCCAGGGCGTGGGAGACGACGGCCTCCGGGGACCTCATGAAGCTCGGCGCCGGCAGGTCGAGGCGGACGGCCCGCTGCACGACGCGCACGTTGGGGCAGGCGTAGAGCATCCGGGTGGACTCGCTGGTGGAGAAGATCTCCTCCTCGGTGCGGGAGACCTGCTGGGTGGTGACGTGCTCGACGGCGGTGAGCGTGCCGTCCCTCCTGGCTCCGATCCTGATGCGCTGGTGGGCCTCGGCCCGGTGGCCGATGGAGGTGTAGGTGTGGGCGCGGGACAGCACCAGCTTGACCGGCCGCCCCACCTCCCGGGCGACGGCGGCGGTGAGCACGGTGTGCGGCCACACCGGCCCCTTGCCGCCGAACCCCCCGCCCAGGTAGGGGGAGAGCACGCGGACGTTCGCCACGGGTACGCCGGTCGCCTCGGCGACGGCCGCCCTGGTGGCGTTGGCGCCCTGGGCCGACTCGTACAGCGTGACCCGGTCGCCCTCCCAGACGGCGGTCGTCGTGGACGGCTCGATGGGGTTGTGGTGGTGCATGGGGCTGGTGTACTCGGCGTCGATCCGGACGTCGGCCTCCGCCAGGCCCGCGGCCGAGTCGCCACGGGAGATCTCGTTCTCGCCTCTCAGGCCGCGTGGCGGCACATAGGCGTCGTCCATGCCGGCGGCGAGGACGACCCGGGGCCGTCCCGCGTCGTAGGCGACGTCGACGAGCGTCGCCGCGTGCTGGGCCTGCTCCAGCGTCTCGGCCACGACGTACGCCACGGGCTGGCCGCTGTGGTGGATCTCCGCGTCCTGCAGGGGAAGCACCCGTTTGAGAAAGGCCGCACCGGGCGAGGCGGGCCGTGTCAGGCGGGGCATGGTCAGATGGGTCAGGACGGCGATCACTCCGGGGGCGCGTTCGGCGCGCCGGGTGTCGATACGGGCGACGCGGCCCGTCGCGACGGTGCTGGTCACCAGGAACCCGTGCGCCGCCCCGCGGACGCGGGCGTCGGCGGCGTAGCCGGCCGCGCCGGTCACCTTGGCGCGCCCGTCGACCCGTGGGACCGGGCTGCCCACGATCCGGCTCATCGCCCACCTCCGAAGTCGTCGAGGACATCGGCGAGTGCGCGCTGCACCAGTTCGACCTTGAAGGCGTTGTGCTCGCGCGGTCTCGCGCCCTGGACCAGTGCCCGGCCGGCGGCCCCGGCGGCCCCGGCGGTCAGGGCACGGCCGCGCAGCGCCTCCTCCGCTGCGGCCGAGTGCCACGGCCTGGGGGCGATACCGCCGAACGCGAGCCGGACGTCGGTCACGGTGCGCCCGCGCAGGGTGAGGGCTGCGGCCACCGAGACCACGGCGAACTCGAAGCCGGCGCGGTCGCGCAGCTTGAGGTACCGGGAGGAGCGGGCCAGCGGGGTGACGGGGATCTCGACTCCGGTGATCAGTTCGCCGTGCCGCAGGTTGGTCTCCCGGTGCGGGGTGGCACCGGGAAGGCGGTAGAGGTCGTCGAGGGCCAGGGTGCGCCGGCCGTCCGGTCCGAGGGTGCGGACGCGGGCGTCCAGCGCGCGCAGCGCGACCGCCAGGTCGGAGGGGTGCACGGCGATGCAGTGGTCGCTGCCGCCGAGGACGGCGTGCCAGCGGTTCTGCCCGTCCAGGGCGGGGCATCCGCTGCCCGGGTCGCGCCGGTTGCAGGGGAAGCCCGGGTCCCGGTAGTACCAGCAGCGGGTGCGCTGCATCAGGTTCCCGCCGATGGAGGCCCGGTTGCGTATCTGGGGGGAGGCGGAGGCGAGCAGCGCCTCGGCCAGGGCGGGGAACCCCTGCCGGACCACCGGGTGGTCGGCGACGTCTCCCATCCGGGCCGTGGCCCCGATGAGCAGCCGCCCGTCGCGCAGGGCGATCTCCGACAGGGGCAGGCCGTTGACGTCCACGACGAGGCCGGGAGCGAGTGCCTGGTCCTTCATGAGGTTCAGCAGCTCGGTGCCGCCTGCCACGAACGAGCTTCCCGGGCGGGCCGCGACCGCGCCGACGGCGGTGGAGGCCCGGGAGGTGCGCAGGTAGTCGAAGGGCTTCACCGCCGGCTCCCCTTCCCGCTCCCCTTCGCGGCGTCGCGCACCGCGTCGACGATGTTCGGATAGCAGCCGCAGCGGCAGAGGTTGCCGCTCATCCACTCGCGGATCTCCGCGTCGGATCCGGTGTGGCCCTCCTCGACGCAGGCGACGGCGGACATGATCTGTCCCGGTGTGCAGAAGCCGCACTGGAAGGCGTCGCGCCGGACGAACGCCTCCTGGACGGGGTGCAGCCGGTCACCGCGGGCCAGGCCCTCGACGGTGGTGATCTCCCGGCCGTCCTCCATGACCGCCAGGGTCAGGCAGGACTTGACGCGGCGGCCCTCGACCAGGACGGTGCAGGCGCCGCACTCGCCGCGGTCGCAGCCCTTCTTCGTCCCCGTCAGTTCCAGGCGTTCGCGCAGCGCGTCCAGGAGGGTGACCCGGGCCTCGACGGTGAGCCGGCGGGCCCGGCCGTTGACATGAAGGGTGATGTCCGCCGCCGGCCCGGCGGCCGCTCCTCCTCCGGCGGTGTCGCCGAGCGCGGGCGCCGCTGCGGCGCCGGGGGCCATCAGCGCGGCCGTGGTCACGCCACCGGCCTTGAGGAAGCCGCGGCGCGTCCTTCCGGGCGGGGACGTTCCGTCTTCCGGTGGTGCTTCGCTCACGGGATTCTCGGGCACGGGTCTCCTCCTGGTGGTCCGTGGTCCCGCGCGTGCCGGGGCGTCACGTACCGGTACGCGCGCTGGGGGCGGGAGCTGGGCTGAGGTGGACATGCGGCACCGGGGGCCCGTGCGGGGAGGCGACACCCACCGGCGCTAACACCGATAATGCAAGCACGGTAACAGTGGAAGGTCAAGGCGCTACCGGCCGTCGGATATCATCGGTATCCATGGGCGAGAACGGCAGGAACAGCGGGAACAGCGGGAACAGCGAGACCAAGATCCCCACCGGGGAGCGGATCGTGCGGGCCGCGGTGTCACTCCTGGAGGAGGGCGGGCGCGAGGCGGTCTCCACCAGGGCGGTCAGCGCCGCCGCCGGAGTGCAGCCGCCCGCCATCTACCGGCTGTTCGGGGACATGCGGGGGCTGCTCGACGCGGTGGCCGAGTACGGCATGGCGGACTACCTGCGGGTCAAGACCACCCGGGAACGGCTGCCCGACCCGGTGGACGACCTCCGCCGGGGCTGGGACCTGCACATCGATTTCGGGCTGGCCCACCCCGCGCTCTACACCCTGATGTACGGCGACCCCCGGCCGGGCGAGCGCTCTCCCGCCGCCCGGAAGGCCGACGCGGTACTGCTGGGCCTCGTCGAGCGGGTGGCCGAGGCCGGGCGGCTCCGCCTCGGGGTGGAGCGGGCGGCCCACATGATCCACTCAGCGAGCTGCGGGGTGACCCTGACCCTGCTCTCCGCCGCCCCCGAGGAACGCGATCCGGACCTGCCCCGGCTCACCCGGGAGGCCGTCCTCGCCGCGGTGACCACCGACGGCGGGGGCGCTTCCGGGACCGGGACCAGGCCCGGGCCTGGGGACGGAGCCGGTGGCACCTCGCCGGTCAGCCACGCCGTCGCGCTCCGGACCGCCGTGTCACGCCTCGACGTCCTCAGCCCCGGTGAGGCGGCCCTGTTCGCCGAGTTGCTGGACAGGATCGCCCGCTCCGAGGGGTGAGGGCGCCGGGCGCGAGATGCGGTGAGTGCGGGTGCGTGCGGGGGTCGGGGCCGGTCCGGGGTGTCCGGAACGGCCGCCCCTCCCCGTCCCCTCCCGCCCGTCGCCGAGTGCACCCCGGCGCGACTGCGGCACCCCCGGGCCCGTGCACACGCAGACGGGTACGCCTGCCGTGCGCTACGGCGCGTCGTCCCCGCGCGGCGTGGACGGCTCGGACCAGCGGGGGTCGTTCTCCCACTGGGCGTTCCGCTCGCGGGCGGTCTCCATCGCGCGCTCGGCGTCCGCGCGGGAGGCGTACGGTCCCATGCGGTCCTTGGCCGGGCACTCCGGGCCCTCCTCGACCTTGTGGTGCTCCAGGCAGTAGAACCACTCGCCGGGCCTGCCCGTCTTCCTGCGCTTGAAGAGTGCCATGCCCCTCATGCTGCCCCGGAGCGGCGCCCGCTATCACGGTTAGACTCGCGCACATGTCTGGCCAGTCACTTCTTGTTCCGGGCACGCTCTCCCCGAGGCGTACCGTGCCCGCCGCCATCCCCCGACCGGAGTACGTCGGCAAGGACGCCCCGGCGCCCTACACCGGGCCGGAGGTACAGGACGCCGAGACCGTCGAGCGGATGCGGATCGCCGGCGGCGTCGCCGCCCGCGCCCTGGCGGCGGCCGCCGAGCACATCGCCCCCGGGGTGACCACCGACAAGCTGGACGAGGTGGCGCACGAGTACCTGTGCGACCACGGCGCGTACCCCTCGACCCTGGGGTACCGGAAGTTCCCCAAGTCGCTGTGCACCTCGGTCAACGAGGTCATCTGCCACGGCATCCCCGACTCCACCGTCCTGCGCGACGGCGACATCGTGAACCTGGACGTGACCGCCTACCTCGGCGGCGTGCACGGCGACACCAACGCCACCTATCTGTGCGGTGAGGCGGACGAGGAGTCCCGGCTGCTGGTGGAGCGGACGCGCGAGTCGCTGAACCGGGCGATCAAGGCGGTCCGGCCGGGCCGCCAGATCAACGTCATCGGCCGGGTCATCGAGTCGTACGCCAAGCGCTTCGGTTACGGGGTGGTCCGCGACTTCACCGGGCACGGCATCAACACCTCGTTCCACTCGGGGCTGATCATCCCGCACTACGACGACCCGCGCGCGACCACCGTGATGAGGCCGGGCATGACGTTCACCATCGAGCCGATGCTGACGCTGGGCACCCACGAGTGGGAGATGTGGCAGGACGGCTGGACGGTCGTCACCCGGGACCGGAAGCGGACGGCACAGTTCGAGCACACCCTGGTGGTGACCGACTCGGGAGCGGAGATCCTGACCCTGCCGTAGCTTTCCGGCAGGTCGTCGGCAAGGCATTGACTTAGGCTAGCCTAAGTCAAGAAAATCATGGCGCGGCGCCGCCACCCGGCCGGCGCCTCCTCGTGCCCCACGGTTCCGGAGGTCCTCAGTGGTCGCGCCCGCCATGGTCCCGTTCTCCACCCTCATCCGCACCGCCTCCCAGGAGCAGCACACGGAGGCGGAGACCTCCGCCTTCATGGGCGACCTGCTGGGCGGCAGGCTGGGCCTGGAGGCGTACGTCCGCTACACGGAGCAGCTGTGGTTCGTGTACCGCGCCCTGGAGGACGAGGCCGGCCGACTCGCGGACGATCCGGTGGCGGGGCCGTTCCTGCGGCCCGAACTGGCCCGCACCGAGGCGCTGGAGAGGGACCTGGCGCATCTGCGCGGCGGGCGGCCGGGCCGGGCACCCCTGCCCGCCACGGCCGCGTACGCCGGGCGGATAACCCAGGTGCGCCGGGAGTGGCCGGGCGGGTACGTCGCCCACCACTACACCCGCTACCTCGGCGATCTCTCCGGCGGCCAGATCATTCGCGGCACCGCCGAGCGGATCTGGGGCTTCGCACGCCGGGGCGACGGTGTGCGCTTCTACACCTTCGAGGAGATCGCCAACCCGGCCGCCTTCAAACGCGAGTACCGGGCACGGCTGGACGCGATCCCGGTGGACGAGCCGGAGAAGCAGCGCATCGTCGAGGAGTGCCGGCACGCCTTCGCGCTGAACACCGCCGTCTTCCGGGAGCTGGGCGAGGAGTTCGCGCACGGCGCGTGACCGGGCCGGCGGGCGGGGCGCGGGCGGCGATCCGTGTCCCACCCCTTGACGTGGCGCGGTGACGGCTGTTCATTGGGAGCGCTCCCAATCCATCCCCTCCGAGAAGCCCGCCAACGGAGGACATCGTTGTCAGAGCAACATTGTCATGCACCGGCTCACTGGAGTGCCCCATGAGACCACGCACCGCCCGTACGACCGCCGCCGGGGGATTAGTCCTCGGTCTGGCGCTCTCCCTGTTCGGCCCGGGCCCGGCCGCCACCGCCACCCCGCGGGACGCCGCCGACGCTCCCGGCCTCCGCGTCGAGGACGGCCGGCTGCTGGAGGCCAACGGGAACGACTTCGTGATGCGGGGCGTCAACCACGCCCACACCTGGTTCACGAACGAACTCGACTCCCTGTCCCACATCAAGGCCAAGGGCGCCAACACCGTCCGCGTCGTCCTCAGCAGCGGCGACCGCTGGACCCGCAACGACGCCTCCGACGTGGCGAACGTCGTCTCCGAGTGCAAGGCCAACCGCCTCATCTGCGTGCTGGAGGTGCACGACACCACCGGCTACGGCGAGCAGGAGGGGGCGGTCACCCTGGACCGCGCGGCCGAGTACTGGATCAGCGTCAAGAGCGCGCTGGACGGCCAGGAGGACCACGTCGTCGTCAACATCGGCAACGAGCCGCACGGCAACAACGGCTACGAGCGCTGGGCCGCCGACACCTCCGGCGCCATCCGCAAGCTGCGCGATGCCGGCTTCGACCACGCCCTGATGGTGGACGCGCCCAACTGGGGCCAGGACTGGTCGAACACCATGCGCGACAACGCCGCCTCGGTGTTCGAGTCCGACCCCGACCGCAACACGATCTTCTCCATCCACATGTACGGGGTCTACAACACCGCGGCCAGGGTCCAGGACTACCTGAACTCCTTCGTCAGCGCCGGACTTCCCCTCGTCGTCGGCGAGTTCGGGCACGACCACTCCGACGGCAACCCGGACGAGGACGCCATCCTGGCCACCGCCGAGCGGCTCGGCCTGGGCTACCTGGGCTGGTCCTGGAGCGGCAACGGCGGCGGCGTCGAGTACCTCGACATGGTCGAGAACTTCGACCCGAACGCCATGACCCCCTGGGGCGAGCGCCTCTTCGACGGCCCGGACGGCATCGCCGCGACCGCGAAGGAGGCCACCGTCTACGGCGGCGGCCCGGGCGAGGACGACACCACTCCCCCGTCCCGCCCCGGCACCCCGACCGCCTCCGAGGTGACCGCCACCGGCGTCACCCTGTCCTGGGCCGCCGCCACGGACGACACGGGGGTGGCCGGGTACGAGGTCGTACGCGTCGACGGCGGTTCCGAGACCACCGTGCGGACCGCCACCGGCACCTCGGCCACCGTCACCGGGCTGAGCCCCGCCACCTCCCACACCTTCGCCGTGTACGCGAAGGACGCGGCGGGCAACCGCTCCGAGCGGTCGGCCACCGTCACCGTCACCACCCGCGAGGACGGCGGCCAGGAGGCCGCCTGCTCCGTCGGCTACGAGATCGTCGGCGAGTGGCCGGGCGGCTTCCAGGGCAGGATCACCGTCCACAACACCGGCACCGCCCCCATCGGGGACTGGACGCTGGGCTGGCGGTTCGCGGACGGCCAGACCGTCACCAACATGTGGGGCGGCACCACGAGCCAGAGCGGCGGCGCGGTCACCGTCCGGCCCGCCCCGTACACCGCGGACATCGCCCCGGGCTCGAAGGTGACCATCGGCTTCACCGGCACCTGGAACGGCAGCAACGGCAGCCCCGCCGCCTTCACGCTCAACGGCGGCGCCTGCTCGGCCTCCTGACGGCCGGACCTCCGGAACCGCACCACGGGACGGCGGATCCACGGGGCCGCCGTCCCGCGGTGCGCGGCCGTCCGGCCCGGTACCGGCGTCCGGAGGGTCCCGGGCAGCGGTAGGGTTCGCTCCGACGAACCGTCCGGGAGGGGTCGAGGAGAAGTGCGGACGAAGGCGCGCGGCCGGCGGGCCGCGGTGGCGCTGGCGGCGGTGGCGGCGGTGCTGACGGGAGCGCCGGGCTGCATCACGGTGCACGGCGAGGAGGCCGTCGTACCGGCGACCACCGAGGCCGAGGCGGAGAAGGTCCTCGAACACTTCACGGAGACCAACAACGAGGCCAACCGCACCCACGACGCCGAGCTCAACGCCACCATCGAGACGGGCGCGCTGGGCGCCATCGACCAGGCCGGGCTGCGGGCCCGGCACACCGCCGACCCCGGCGGCGAACCCGGCCACGAGCCGCTGGAACTGACCGACCCCCGCTTCCTGATACCGCGGCAGGCGGGCTGGCCCAAGTTCTTCGTCGCGGACACCGCCAGCAACCGCAGCCCCGGCAAGCGCTGGCTGCTCGTCTTCACCCGGGGCGGCATCGACGAGGACTGGAAGGTGTCGTACCTGGCGGTGCTGAACGAGGCGGCGGTGCCGGACTTCGCCGAGGACGGCGAGGAGTACGTCGAGGAGGTCCCGACCGGCGAGACCGCGAAGCTGGCCGTCGCGCCGCGGGACCTCAGCCGCGGCTACACCGACTACCTGCGCGAGGGCGGCGACACCTTCGCGGCGGGCCCGCTGACCAGCGGACTGCGCGAGGAGCGGAAGAAGAACTCCGACTCCCCCGGCGCCCGCACCGAGTGGGCCGACCTGCCCGCCGAGGACGCCCGGTTCGCCCCGGTGGGGCTGCGCACCGAGGACGGCGGGGCGCTGGTCTTCTTCACCTCCCACCACCAGATGAAGCAGACCGTCGCCGAGGGCTTCGAGCCCCAGGTGAAGGACCCGCTGCTGCGGGCGCTGCTGGAGGGCGAGCCCGAGCAGTCGGTGACCTACGTCCGCGTCGCCGTCCAGGCGGCGTCCGTCCCCGCCGCCGACGCCGCCGACCCGAAGGTGACGGTGGTCTACCGGCTCCAGGGCGTGACAGCCCTCAAGGGCGGCTGACCGGCGGGACGGAGACGGAAGGCCGGCCGCCGGGGAGGTCCGCCGGAAACCGGCGGTGTCCACGTACGGCGCCGGCGGCCCGGGCCCGCGGGGGCGCCATGAGCCGGTGGGCCCCCGGCCTCACGGGAGGGAACAGCTAGCGCACCGGCCAGGCCGCCGGGTCGTGGCCCGGCTCCTCCTCCGCGTGGGCCGCGCAGGCGTCCGTCAGGGCCTCCAGCAGTGTCAACGGGTCGGGCAGCGGACGCTCCGGGGCGCGCAGCCAGCCGACCGAGGGACCGCCGGAGTCGTCGCCGGGCAGCCGCGCGGGCGGTACGAGGACGTAGCTGCCGCGGCAGTGCCAGCGCAGCCCGGGGTGATCGTCCAGGGTCTCGGGATGGCAGTCCAGCTCGCAGGGCCACCACTCGTCCTCGTCGTCCGGGGTGCCGCGGGTGGCGGTGAAGAACAGCATCCGGCCCGACCACGGCTCTTCCCCGCACACCGCCACCGGACCGACCTCGACGCCCTCGGCCTCCAGCCGCTCCAGTGCGGCTCGCCCCGCGTCCAGCGGCACGTCCAGCACGTCGTGGGCGCGGCCGGTGGCGGTGACGAAGTTCGCCAGCGGCCGGCCGGCGGCCCACCGGGCGATCCGCTCGGGGTCGGTGGTGGCCTCCGTCTGCCAGGCGAAGGAGACGGGGTGGCGGCCCGGCGTGGGGCAGCCGATGCGGTCGCAGGAGCAGCCGTAGCCCTCGGGGTGCGCGGCGGGTGCCAGCGGGAACCCCGCGGCGGCGGCGTTCAGCAGCAGATCCTCGCGGTGACGGGCCGCTTCCTGCGCGGCGCTCGTCCGCGCGTCGTCGCGGGAGCGTCGGCGCAGCCACCGGGAGAACCTGCTTTCGCTTTCCATCTACCGCCTCACTCGCGACCGGGGACCACTGGCATCCGAGGGTGACTCCGAGAGTACGGAACGGGGTGCCCGCAGCCGGGCGGATTCCGGATAACTCGTTCCAGGGAACTCGGATGCCACCCTTCCATCCTGCATCCTCCGGTGCCGTGAGCGGGCGGCCGGGGGTGGTCGCGTATGTCACCCCGGTGTCACCGGGGCCCCTCCGGCCGGGCGGTGGCCGTCCCGTTCACCGTTCCCCGGTGCCGTCCCGCCCGCCGTCCCGGGCCTCGCCCCAGGCGTCGCCCCAGTCGGCGTCCCGGGCGGCCCGGTAGCCCGCGCCCTGCCGCTTGGTGACGGTCTCGCGCCGCAGCCCGCCCCGCTCCGGGTCCGGTCCGGCGCACAGTTCCAGCAGCACCTGACCCTTGCGGATCTGCGGCTTCCGCACGATCCGCGCCCCGGCGGGCACACCGCCCGCACCGCTGTCCGTACCGCCGTCCTCGCCGGGCCGGACGGCGGCGACGTAGGAGAACTTCTCGTCCTCGTACGCCAGCGAGCCGCCCTTGACCTGCCGGTGGAGGGAGGAGCGGCTGATCCGGGCGGCGAAGTGGCACCAGTCCGCGGCCGGCTCCATGGGGCACCCGGCGCTGTGCGGGCAGGGCGCCAGGACGCGCAGCCCGGCGTCGATCAGCCGCCCGCGCGCCTCGATGATCCGCCGGTAGCCGTCCGGGGTGCCCGGCTCGACGACGACCACGGCCTCCCGGGCCGCCGTCGCGGCGGCGTCCACCAGGGCCCGGCGGTCGTCCTCGGCCAGCTCGTTGAGGACGTAGGAGACGGTGACCAGGCCGGCCTCCGGCAGCCGGGTGCCCGCCCCGATCCGCTCGCGCCGCCACCGCGCGCCGCGCAGCGCGGCCGGGCCGGCGGCCGCGGCCAGCTCGCGGCCCACGGCGAGGGCGGGCTCGGCCCAGTCCACGACGGTGGTCTCCCGGACGCGGCCGCCGCTCGTACCGCCGCCGTCACCGAGGACGGCGGCGGCCGCCCAGACGGCCGCGCCCGTACCGCCGCCCACGTCCAGGTGGCTGTCCGGGTCCAGGCCCGGCGCCCGGTCGGCGAGCGCCGCCAGCGCGGCGCGGACCGCGCCGAAGGTGGCGGGCATCCGGTAGGCGGCGTAGGCGGCGACGTCCGCCCGGTCCCGCAGGACGGGCGCGTGGGTGGGGACCTTCCCCCGGTAGCTGCCGATCAGCCGCTCGACGGCCCCGGCCGCCTGCCTCGGCGGCAGCCCGTCCAGCAGGCCGGCCAGCGCGGCGCGCAGCTCCTCGTCGGTGCGGCGGGAGGCGGCGGGGCGGGGGGCGGCGGGGCGGGGGGCGGTACGGGGGTCGGACACCCGGAAAGTGTAGGCGGGCGCGGGCCCGCCCCCGTACGGCCGCCCGGCGGGCCCGCGCCCGCCTACGGTCGGTGCTCCGTGGTCTCGGTGGTCTCGGTGGCCGCCCGGGTGGTGCGGCGCCGTCCGGTGACCTGCGAGGCCGGCAGTCGTCCGGCCCGGGCGGTGCCGGCCAGGCGGTCGCCGGTGACCGTCACGGCGAAGGCCAGGTTCAGCCGCAGGGGCCTGGTGACGGCCTGCTTCCAGGTGAGCCGGTCGCCGTCGAGGACGACGTCGTCGAGCGGAACCTCCTCCCCCGCCCCGCGGGCGGTCCCGGTCAGGGCGCCGTCCCGGCGCAGGAGTTCGAGCACGGCCTTGATCCTGCCGACGGGGGTGGCGACGGACAGGTCCCAGGTGCCTTCGACGGACATGTTCCCCCTTCCTGACGGTGCCGGACGGGACACGTGCTCAGAAACCGGCGGGCACCGGGCCCTGCCGGCGCCAGACGGTGCCGCGGCGCTCATGGGCGAACAGTTCCTCGACGGCGTGCGCGATCCGGGGGCCCACCTCGCGCTCCAGCAGATAGAGGCCGAGGTCGAGCCCGGAGGTGACGCTGCCGGCGGTGACGAGGTCGCCGTCGTCGACGATGCGGGCCCTCACCGCGTGGACGCCGGTGGCGTCGAGCATGTCCAGGCCGAGGTGGTGGGTGGTGGCACGGCGGCCCTCCAGCAGACCGGCCATGGCCAGGACGAGTGAGCCGCCGCACACCGCGGCGACCGTCACCCGCGGATCCTCCACCGCCGCCGCCAGCAGCTCGGGCAGCCCGGTGGTCAGGGTGCGGCCCAGCAGCACGGGGATGAACTCGTCCCGCCGCCACTCCCCGGCGTCCGCGCCCGCCTCCTGGTCGGGGACCTCGCCGGGCTCACCGACACGGCCCGAGGCACCGGGCACCACGACCACGCCCCCACGCCCGGGGTCGAGCGCGGCGGTGGCGCGCAGCGCCAGACCCCCGGTGCCGCTGACCACCTCGCGCGGCCCCTCGGCGGAGACCAGTTCCACGCTCACCGCGCCGCCGGAGGCGGTGCCGCCGGCGTACAGCACCTCGTAGGGGGCGATGGCGTCGAGCGGATCGAAGCCGTCGAACAGGACGATCTGGGCGTGCATGGAGGCTTCCTCCGGGTACGGCGGGCCCGGTCCGTTCCGGGATCGCCCCCGACGCTAGGCGGCCGCCGTTCCCTCTCCCAGTGGCGTTGACGACACCTTCCGACGGGATAGTGCCATGCCCTGCGTGCGGCGCGTCCGGGCTGCTCGAAGCGGGGGAACCGAGGCACCGGGACTCGTCCGGGCGTCCCGCGGGCGGGTACCTTCCGGCCATGCACACCGTCGCCGTCCTCGCGCTGGACCGGGTGATCCCCTTCGACCTGTCCACCCCGCTGGAGGTCTTCGGCCGTACCCGGCTGCCGGACGGCCGCCCCGGCTACCGGATCCGCGTGTGCGCGGAGCACCCGGAGACCGACACGGGCGCCTTCACCCTGCGCGCGCCCTGGGGACTGGAAGGGCTCAGGGGCGCGGACACGATCATCGTGCCCGGCACCACCGCCCCCACGGCCCCGCTCGCGCCCGCCGTCCGCCGCGCGCTGCGGGCGGCCGCCGGGGAGGGCACCCGTATCGCCTCCATCTGCTCGGGCACCTTCGTCCTGGCCGCCGCCGGGCTCCTGGGCGGCCTGCGGGCCACCACCCACTGGAACGCGGCCGGCCTGCTGGCCGCCGCCCACCCGGACATCGAGGTCGACCCGGACGTCCTGTACGTCGACAACGGGCAGTTCCTCACCTCGGCCGGCGCCGCCGCGGGACTGGACCTGTGCCTGCACCTGATCCGCCGCGACTACGGCTCGGCCGTCGCCGCCGACGCCGCCCGGCTGTCCGTCATGCCCCTGGAACGCGAGGGCGGGCAGGCCCAGTTCATCGTCCACGACCATCCGCCGGCCCCGCACGGCTCCGTTCTCGAGCCCCTGCTCGGCTGGCTGGAGGACAACCTGGAGGCCGACCTCACCCTCGCCGACATCGCCGCCCACGCGGGGGTCAGCACCCGGACCCTGATACGCCGCTTCCGCGAGCAGACCGGCACCACCCCGCTCCAGTGGCTCCACCGCGCCCGCGTCCGCCGGGCCCAGCACCTGCTGGAGACCACCCGGCAGTCCGTCGAACGCATCGGCGCCCAGGTGGGCTTCGGCTCCCCCACCGCCTTCCGGGACCGCTTCAAGCGCGTCACCGGCGTCAGCCCCCACGCCTACCGCCGTGCCTTCGGCTGACGCGGCACTCCCCGGGCGGATCAGGCCGGGACGCGCAGCAGTCCGGCCGAGACGGCCCACAGCCGCTCGGCCGCCGCGGGGTCGAGCGCCCACCGCTTGACGGCGTGCGGGTGCTCGGCGGGGTCGGTGTCGTCGGGCACGGTGTGCGCCTCGCGGGCGTCGTCGAGGTAGTGCCCGCCGTTGTTCGCGAACTCCGGTGCCACCGCGGCGACCAGGGTCGTGGCCGCGCCCTGCTGCACGGTCTTGTACCTGAAGACCCCCGCCGCCTCGTGCCGGGCGAACTCCTCGTGCAGTTCCCGCGGGAAGTGCCGCTGGAGTCCGGTGGAGATCCCGCCGGGGTTGACGGCGTTGGCGGTGATCCCGTCTCCGGCCCACCGCCGGGTGGCCTCGACCGTGAACAGGACGACGGCCGTCTTGGACTGCCCGTAGGCGAGCATCGGGTCGTAGGGCCGCCGGTGGAAGTGGATGTCGTCGAAGTGCACCGGCGAGTACATGTGCCCGGCGGAGCTGAGCGCCACGACGCGCGAGCCGCCGCGCTCGGCGGCACCGGCGGCGAGCGCGCCGTGCAGTCCGAGGGCCAGGGCGAAGTGGCCGAGGTGGTTGGTGGCGAACTGCAGTTCCCAGCCCTCGGCGGTGCGTGTCTCAGGGGTGGCCATGATGCCCGCGTTGTTGATCAGCAGATGGAGGGGGCCGCTCCAGTCGGCGAGGAAGCGGCCGACCGAGCTCAGGTCGGCCAGCTCGAGGTGTGCGACACGGATGCCGTCGTTGCCGGTCGTCGCGGTCAGGTCCCGCGCGACCCGCGCGCCGGCCTCCGTGTCGCGCACCGCCAGGGTGACCTCGGCTCCGGCGCGGGCCAGCGAGCGGGCGGTCTCGACGCCGATGCCGGAGGCGGCACCGGTGACGACGGCACGGGTGCCGGAGAGGTCGATCCCCGCCACCACCTCGTCCGCGGTGCTCTGCGCGGTGAAGGCCGTGGTGATCGGGGAGGGAGAGACGGACATGGGTGACCTCCGAAAGGAAACAAACTAGTTGGTTACTTCTCTTCGACGGTAGGGCACTCCCGGCACCCGGTCAAACAAACCGGTTAGTTACCCTGGAGGCATGAGGGACGCACAGGCCACCCGCCGCCGCCTGCTCGACGCGGCCGCCGCCGAGTTCGCCGCCCACGGGATCGCCGGCGCCCGCGTCGACCGGATCTCGGCCGACGCCCGGGTGAACAAGGCGCAGATGTACGCCTACTACGGCAACAAGGACGGTCTCTTCGACGCGGTCTTCGAGGACCACGTCGAACAGATCGTCCATGCCGTGCCCATGACGGCCGAAGACCTCCCCGGCTACGCCACCCGCCTCTACGACGCCTGCCTGGCCCGCCCCGAGCTGGTCCGGCTGGCCGCCTGGGCACGCCTGGAGCGCGTGCCCACCGGCCCCCTGGTGACCGGCACGGACGCCCGGAGCGCGCACAAGCTGGCGGCGATCGCCGCGGCGCAGCGCTCCGGGCACATCGATCCGTCCCTCGACGCAGCCGATGTGCTCTCGATCGTCACGGCGATGGCGCTGACCTGGTCACCGGCCGGTCTGATCCACGCCGCCGCCCCGGACGAGCCCGAGAGCGAGCACGAGGGCCGGCGCCGCGCCCTCGCCCGGACCGTGCGCCGCGCCTTCGCCCCCGAACCCGAACCCGAACCCGGAACTCCGGCGCGACCGGCGCCGTAACGCCCCGCGGCACCGGGACCCCGCCTCGCTGATGACGACCTCCTCGCCCGTGGCGACCTCCTCCGGGCTCCGGGGGGGTGCGTCTTGGCCTCGTGCACGTTGTACCGGTGGGCGGCTGCCACGGCTGCCTCGCAATGCGGTCACCGGGTGGAACGACCTGTGGGCCGGCCCTGGCCCGGCCGTCCCGCCGTCCGCCTCCCGCTCCGGCGGGCCGGAGCGGGAGGCGGTCATCACCTTCCCCGGGCGCGGCGCCGGGCCCCGGCCGACACCGGGGTGACGGGACGGCCCGCGGGGCCGTTCAGCGGGTCTGCGCCCATACGGTCAGCAGGCTCACCGCGGTGGCGCCCGCGCCGTAGCAGGCGCCGCGCAGGAACTGGTCGGCCGCGACGTTCCGGCGCCGGACGGCCCACCGGACCCAGCCGCGTGCCGCCCGGCGGCAGCGGGTCCGCCGGGACGGGACCGGCGGTTCCTCTCCAGCGGCCCCCGGTGGGGTGGGGTGCGTTCCCATGCTCAGCGTCTTCTCCTCCGTGTCGTGGCCTGTCGTGGCCTGTCGTGGTCGTGGAGCGGCGTGCCCGGCGGATTAGCCGACGGGCAGCGGCAGTTCCCCCGGGGTCTGCGCGGGGCGGATCTCCTCGAAGGAGATTTCGCCGTCGGGGCCGGTGCGGACGCCGTGGACGGCGGGCTCGGGCAGGCTGTTGTAGTGGAAGGGCGTGGAGAAGTAGTACGCGCCGGTGTCCGGCAGGACGACCAGGTCCCGGGGCGCCAGTTCCGGCAGGGCCCGGTCGCGGGCCAGCAGGTCGCCGGCGAAGCAGGCCGGCCCGGCGACGTCCTGCCGCACCGGCGCCCCGTCCTTGGCGCGGCCGTCGGGGCGGTGCGCCTCGATGCGCAGCGGCCAGGAGTCCGGGGCGAACACCGTCCGGGTGGCGACCTGCACCCCGGCGTGGGTGATCGCGACGGGACGGCCGCCCGCGTGCTTGGTGTACTCGACGTACGCGGCGGTGAAGCCGTTCTTGGCCAGCACCGAGCGCCCGAACTCGGTGACGATCTCGTACTCGCCCTCGAACAGCGCCGGCGCGTGCGCGCGCAGGGCGGCGGCGTAGTCGCCGAAGCCGGGCCGGACCTCGTCGTCGGCGAAGTTGACCGGCAGCCCGCCGCCGATGTCGATGCCGGTCACCTGGCGCCGCCCGAGCCGGCGGTTGACCTCGTCGGCGAACGCCGCGGCCTGCGCGACGCCCCGGGCGATCAGCTCCAGCGGGCAGCCCTGCGAGCCGGTATGGGTGTGCACCCGGGTGAGCCAGGGGTGGTCCCGGTAGGCCGCCAGCAGCTTCTCGCGGCTGCCGGGGTCCGTCAGGGGGACGCCGAACTTCGAGTGCCGGGTGGCGGTGCTCATCGCGTCGATCGTCCCGCCGCCGAGCTGGGGGTTGACGCGCACCCCGATCGGCGACCGGGAGGAGCCGCCGTCGAGGAGGGCGGCGATCCGCACCAGCTCCTGGAAGCTGTCGGCGTTGACCGCGACGCCCGCCGCCAGGGCCCAGCGCAGTTCCGCGACGGTCTTGGCCGGGGAGTCGAACACGATCCGCTCCGGCGGGAAGCCGGCCGCCACCGCGCGGGCGAGTTCCCCGGCGGTGGCGGCCTCACAGCCCATGCCGAGGCGCTCCAGTTCCGCCAGGACGGGCACCAGGGAGTTCGCCTTGGCGGCGAAGGCGTGCAGGACGCGGGCCGGGCCGGGGAACGCCCGGTGCAGGGACCCGACCGTCGCGGCGACCCCGTCGAGGTCGACGAACCCGGCCAGCACGGCCCGCTCGGGGTGCAGCAGGCCCTGCGCCACGGCGGCCCGCAGGACGTGTTCGCGCCGGGCGGCGGGAGAGAGGACGGGGTCGGGGGCGGGGAGGTCGGTCATGGCACGCCTTCCGGTGCGGGTTCCTCGGCCGGTGTCCCCGGCCCGGCTACCCGGCCGGACGGCCGGGTACCGCACCAGGCTGCCCCCGGGCACGGGGAGGCGTCTTCGTGGCACCTTCCGAGATGCCGCGGCGGAGGCCGTACGACCGGGCAGCCGTACGGGGCGCGGCCCGCCGCCGCTGTGCGCGGCGACGAAGCGGGGCCGCTTCCGTGGTGGCGGCGGACAACCGGCCGCTCAGCCGCCGCCGAGCAGCCGGAGCTGGAGGTGTGCGAGCAGTCGGGCGTCGGGGTCGGCCAGGTCCAGCCCCGACACCTCGGTGATCCGGCGGAGCCGGTAGCGCAGGCTGTTGGGGTGCACGCCCAGCGCCCGGGAGGCGGCGGGCACGTCGCCGAAGTGGTCGAGGTACGCCCGCAGGGTCGCCACCATGGTGCCGCCGTTGCCGTCGTCGAGCGCCGCCAGCCTGGCCACGGGGGTCTGCGGCGGCAGCGGCAGCCCGTCGAGGGCGTCCCGCACCCGGGCCAGGGCGACCCGTTCGGCCACCTGGCCCACCCGCGCGACGGTACGGGACTCCCCCGGCGCCAGCAGGGCCCGCAGCGCGTCCTCGGCCGACCGGCGGGACTCCGGCAGCTCCGCCGGTTCCGCGACCACCTCGCCCAGCCCGATTCGCACATCCGCGCCGAACGCGGCCGACACCTGCTCCACCAGCGACCTGCCCAGTCGCGCCGCCTGCTCCTCGGCACACCGCCGGTCGGCGTCCAGACCGCCCAGCACCACCAGCGTCCGGCGGCCGTTCAGCGGGACGGCCACCGTCCGGTGCCGGTGGGCGGCGCAGTACAGGGCCAGCAGCCCGTGCAGCCGCGCATCCCCGTCACCGTCGTCCCCGCCCCCGTTCCCGTTCCCGTCCGGGCCGGCGTCACGTACGGAACCGGTGCGCACCGCCAGGACCGCGCAGTTCCCCCGTACCGGCAGTCCGGCCCGCTCGGCCAGCACCCCGGCCGGGCCGCGCCCCTCCAGCAGGGCGCGGGCCGCGTCCTCGGCGAGTCGCTCGTGCCCGCCGCGCGTGCGGTGGTGGAGCAGGTGGGCCGCGGCCGACCGGGCCGCGGCCCGCAGGGCGTCGGCGGCACCCGGCGCCAGCGGCCGGCCCTCGGCCGCCACCCAGATCGAGCCCAGCACCTCGCCGCCCGCCCGGACCGCCGCGACCAGCCGCTCGGGGTTCTCCCCGCCCGCCGGCCGGTGCAGTACGTCCCCCGCTCCCCACAGCGCCCGGAAGAAGCC
The DNA here is from genome assembly GCF_036323805.1 of Streptomyces rubellus. Lineage (NCBI taxonomy): Bacteria > Bacillati > Actinomycetota > Actinomycetes > Kitasatosporales > Streptomycetaceae > Streptomyces > Streptomyces rubellus. The sequence goes on along the minus strand of NZ_JAZDCX010000007.1, from coordinate 185,766 downwards.
GTCCTCCCGCATCGCCTCGACCCGCCACCGGGGCACCCGGCGGCCCAGGACGGTCAGCCGCCGCAGCTCGTCCACGTCCCCTTCCGTGGCGGAGTGGGCGAGCACCCGCGACTCGGTGTCCTCGATCGTCACCGCCCCGCCGACCAGCGCCGCCACCGCGTCGGCCAGCCCGTTCAGATCCCCCGGCGGCACGGCCGCCGTCCGCGGGTCGGGCGGGACGCCCACCGAGGCCAGCCCGGCCCGCAGCACGCTCACCAGCCGCGCCCAGGGGCACCACGCCGTGCGCAGCAGCACCGCGACACCGGCCTCCTCGGCGGCCGTCCGCAGCGCCGGGGGCGGCTGCCGCCCCGAGGGGCCCGGACCGAACACCACGGCCGCCGCACCGGCACCGCCCGCCCGGCGCACCACGTCGACGGCGACGGCCGACTCCGGATCCACCCCGACCGCCAGCACCAGTTCCCCCGGGCCCGTCCCGGGCTCCAGCCCGTCCAGCACGGTCACCCCGGCGACCGCCGCCCCCGGGCCGCGCGGCGCCGCGCACAGCTCCAGCGCCCCGGCACCCACCACCGACAGCAGCCCCTCCAGCGTGACCCGCGCCGCCCCGGCGGCACCCTCCCCCGGTAACGCGTCCGTCCCCACCGCTCCCCCTCCCGGCATCACCGCAGCACCCCCGGACGGCAGGTGACGCCATAAATACGTAGAGTAATGCAGAGCCCGGTGCCCGGATCAGGAATTTGGCCGGAAGCAGCGGCCGTGCCCCTCATGTCCCGCCCGGCGGGCGTTTCCCGACGGCACGTCATGGCGCTACGGTGCGTGGTGCACACCTCACGGCACGGAAGGGGGACAGGGATGCTGGAGCAGGCGCTCGTGGCGCTGGCCGCCGCCGGCGGCACGGCGGTGGTGCAGGCGGCGGGCACGGACGCGTGGACGGGCCTGCGGGCCGCGGTGGCCCGCTGGTTCGGCCGGGGCGACGGACAGCGTGAGCGGGCGGAGCTGGAGCGGCTGGACCGCACCGCCGCCGAGTTGGAGGCCGCCGGAGCCACCGAGGAGGCGGCGGACGAGCGCATCGCCCAGCAGGTCGCCTGGCAGACGCGCGTCATGCGCCTGTTGGAGCGGCTGGACGAGAACGAACGCGAGAGGGCCGCCGAGGATTTGCGCGCCCTGCTGGCCCGCCACGTCCCAACCGGTGGCACGTCGGTCGGCAGGGACGGGACAGCCGTCGGCGGGGACGTCCATATCAGCGCCACAGACGGATCCGCCGCCGCCTGGCAGATGGGGGACGTCTCCTTCGGAAACCCTCGGTCGCCGGGGTCGGCCCAGGGCTGACCGATCCCGGCACCACCGCACAGTCACCGTTGCCCCACGGCACCGTCCCGCGGTTCGCCGCGCACACCTCGGTCCACGCCGACCGCGGCAGTCTGGCGATCGGCCACGCCGAACACGTCACACACCACGCCGCTTCCCCGCCCGCAGTCTCCTGGCCGCACCAGGTGGGCGTGCCGCCCCGGCAGGCCGACTGCTTCCAGGACCGTGTCGAGGCCGGGAAGCTGGAGCATGTCCTGGAGGGCGGCGGTACGGCGGCACTGTGCCAGGTGCTGACCGGAATGGGCGGGGTCGGCAAGACCCAGCTCGCCGCCCACCACGCCCGCCGCGCCCTGCGCGGTGGCGAGGTGGAGCTGCTGGTGTGGGTGACCGCCACCGCCCGTGAGGCGGTCGTGGACGCCTATGCGCGGGCTGCCGTGGAGATCTTGCGCGCCGCCCCGGACCGGCCCGAGGAGGCGGCACGCTCGTTCCTGGCCTGGCTGGAGTCCAGGGCCGCCCTGGAGGGGCGCCGCTGGCTGGTGGTGCTGGACGACGTGTCCGACCTCGCCCACCTGCACGAGCTGTGGCCCCCGGCGAGCCCGGTGGGCCGTACCCTGGTCACCACCCGTCGCCGGGACGCCGCCCTGACACGCCGGGGACGCCTGGTGCCGGTGGGGCTTTTCAGCGAGGCCGAGTCGGTCGCCTACCTCACCGCGTCCCTGGCCGCCCACGGCCGCTGGGAGCCCGGGAAGGAACTCGCCGCGCTGGCCGCCGAACTGGGTCATCTGCCGCTGGCACTGTCCCAGGCCGCCGCCTATCTGGTCGACGCCGGTCTGGACTGCGCCGCCTACCGGTGCCTGCTGATCGACCGCACCCGCGACCTGGCCGGACTGCTGCCCGACGACTCCGGTCTGCCGGACGACCAGCGGTTCGCGGTGTCGGCGGCCTGGTCGCTGTCGGTGGAGCAGGCCGACCGGCTGACCCCGGTGGGACTGGCCCGCTCCATGCTGCGCCTGGCCGCGCTGCTCGATCCGAACGGCATCCCCGCCGTGGTCCTCACGGGCAAGCCCGCCCTGGCCTATCTCGCCAGGCACCGCGCCGCCGCCGTAGCAGCCTCCGGTGGGCGACTGTCGCGACGGCAGTGCGGCAGGGTCTCGGCCCGGGATGCACACGGCGCGCTGCGGGTCCTGCACCGACTGAGCCTGATCGACCACACTCCCGGTACTCCTCACCAGGCTGTACGTGTCCACCAGCTCGTCCAGCGCACCACCCGCGACGCCCTGAACCCCAGACAGCGGGACGCCCTCGCCCGTGTCGCGGCCGACACCGTGTACGCCGCCTGGCCCGGTGTCGAGCACGACACCGCCCTCGCCCAGTCCCTGCGCGCCAACGCCGAGGCCCTCACCCACCACACCGAGGATGCCCTGTACCGGCCCGATCCCCACCCGGTGCTTCTTCAGCCCGGTTTCAGTCTGGAGGGTTCCGGCCAGATCACGGCTGCCGCCGACTACTTCCGCAGGCTGGCCGAAAGCGTCCATCGCCGGTTCGGCCCCGACCACACAAACACCCTCACCGCGCAGCTCAACCTGGCCCGCTGCCGGATGAGGGCTGGAGACCCGGCAGGCGCCGAGACCATCCTGGCCGAAGTCCTCACCGGCATGGAACGCGCACTCGGCCCCGACCACACCCACACCTTCGCCACCCGGGAGTATCTGGCCAACTGCCGGGGAAAGGCCGGGGACCCGGCAGGCGCCGCGGCGGCACTGACCGAACTCCTCACCGACATGAGACGTGTACTCGGCCCCCAGCACAGCGAGATGTTCACAGTCCGGAGCAACCTGGCCAACTGGCGGGAGAAGGCCGGGGACCCAGCAGGCGCCGCGGCGGTACTGACCGAACTCCTCACCGAAACGGAACAAGTCCTGGGCCCCGACCACCCCAACGTCCTCTCGGTCCGGGGCAACCTGGCCAACTGCCGGGGAAAGGCCGGGGACCCAGCAGGCGCCGCGGCGGCACTGACCGAACTCCTCACCGAAACGGAACGCGCACTCGGCCGCAGCCATCCCAACACTTTCGTTTCCCGGAGCAACCTGGCCAACTGGCGGGGGAGGGCCGGGGACCCAGCAGGCGCCGCGGCGGCACTGACCGAACTCCTCACCGAAACGGAACGCGTCCTGGAGCCCGGCCACCCCATGGTCCTCGCCGCCCGGCGAGATCTCGCCCACTGGCAGTCCGAAGCCGGGAAAGCTGCCACTCCCGAGACGCCCGCCCCCGAGCCCGACCGGTGAGCCGGGAACAACGAACGGTGCGCGGCAGGCTGCGTTCCGCACTCCGGGCGCCCGTTCCCTGTCAGTCCGTTGCGGCGGCCTGCCGCACATGAGTTACGACCTTGTCGTCTGGGACGGCGGGTCCCCGGCAACAAGCAGCCGCTCACCGAGCGCATGGCCCGGTACGTCACCGGGCTCGTGGAGCGGCTTCGCGACCCTCTCCAGCCCCTGTTCCGCGCCCTCCGCTCTGCCCCCACAGGAGCACCGAGCGGACAGCCGCCCGGAGTCGTTGCACCCCGACACCGGCCCGCCGCATTGGGCAGTCTTGGCAGGCTGAAGTACCTACGCCCCACGCGCGAACCGCCCCACCGGGTCGAGGTACTTGCGTACTTCGAGGGGTGTCACGAACGTCCCGTGCTCGCCGCCGTCGGCGACCTTTCTGGCCCGTGTCAGCTTGCGGGGCGGAAGCCCGTCGCCGAACCGGGTCACCGTGTCCAGAAAAACGACCGACTCCGGAGTCTCGTCCAGCGCGGCGGCGAGGGAGACAGGGGAATGCGAGATGACGAGGGTCTGCCGACCGTGTCCCGAAGTGAGGCTCGCGGGATCGCTGGTTCTCGCCCGCAGCCTCGACAGCAGTTGCGGAACCCTGTTGGGATGAAGACCGTTCTCCGGCTCCTCGAACATGAGGACTCCCTCATGAACGGAATCGTGGGCCGCGGCGAGCTGGGCCAGTACGCGCAGCGTCCCCGCCGACGCCGTGACGGGGGTCATGCGGTACTCGTGCTTGTGCTGGAGCCAGACATCCCACTGCCCCCACTCGGTGTTGGGTTCCACCTCGATGTCCGCGAGACCGGGAAGCAGAGCCATCGCGTTGCCGTCCCGTCGTGAGCGAGTGGATCGCCGCCGGTGACGCCGACGGCCCCGTCCGCTCCTCCCGGTGTCTCCTGCTCCGAACGCGGGGCGTGTCAGTCAGCTCAGGGCCTGGGTCCCGATGGCGTTCAACAAGGCGAACTGGCCGGCTGTGGCGGTGCCCGCCGGTGGGGAGCAGACGACGATGCGCAGGTCGCTGCCGGGGACGGTGAGCGTGTCGCAGTCGACGGTGACCGGTCCGAGGTCGGGGTGGTGGACGGTCTTGCTGTCGGTGGTGTGGAAACCGACCGTGTGGGAGTCCCAGAGGTCGTCGAAGCGGTCGCTGGCACCGCGGAGACCGGTGATCAGCTCGGAGAGCCGCTTGTCCTTGGGGTAGCGGGCGGCGGAGGAGCGCAGGTCGGAGACGAGGGCGGTCTCGAAGCGGTCCTGCTGGTCGGGTGCGTGGGTGACACGGGTGGACTGGTGGGTGAAGTGCCGCCAGGCGACGTTGCGGTCCTTGCCGCGCCAGGGTGAGGGGTCGCCCATGAGGGCGGCCCACAGGGGGTTGAAGGAGATGAGGTTCCAGGCGGCGTCGTGAACGCTGAGCGGGCTGCCGTCGAGCTGGTCGAGGAGTCGCTGGACGCTGGGCGGGACGTGCGGGGAGACCTGGCCGGTGGTGGGCTGGGCCTGGCCGGCCAGCAGGTAGAGGTGGTCGCGTTCGGTCCCGGTCAGGCGCAGGGCGCGGGCGAGGGAGGCGAGGACCTGTGGGGAGGGGGAGGTGGCCCGACCCCGTTCCAGACGGACGACGTAGTCGACGGACAGTCCGGCGAGCTGGGCGAGTTCTTCGCGGCGCAGCCCGGGAGCCCGCCGGACGCCGCCGAGGGGAAGACCGAGGTCTCGGGGGCTGGTGCGGTCGCGCCAGTGTCGCAGGGCCCGGCCGAGGGCCACGGGGTCGTCGCTCATCTCCCCATTGTCCGTCGCTTCCCCGTGAACAGCCTGGTACTGGCCGGCCCCCCGCTGAGGAGAGCTCTCCCTGTCCCCTCCGGCGGCGCGCAGGCTGAGTGGCATGACAACAGTCACCGTGATCACCGGGGCCAACAAGGGCCTCGGATTCGAAACGGCCCGCCGCCTCGTCGGGGCGGGCCACACCGTCTACGCCGGGGCCCGCGACGCCCACCGCGGCGAGCAGGCCGCCAAGGCCCTCGGGGTCCGCCCGCTGCTGATCGACATCACCGACGACGCCTCCGTCGCCGCGGCCGCCGCACAGGTGCGCGCCGAGGCGGGCCGAGTCGACGTTCTGATCAACAACGCGGGCATCGCCGGCCCGGCCGCCCCGGCCGGCGAACTGACCGCCGCCGACCTGCGACACGTCTTCGACACCAACGTCTTCGGCGCCGTGCGCACCACCCGCGCCTTCCTGCCCCTGCTCCAGCAGGCGGCCCGGCCCGCGATCGTGAACGTGTCCAGCGCGCTGGGCTCACTGACGATCAACGCCGACCCGGCCGCCCACCGCGATCTGCTCCCGGCATGGGCACCTCTGCTGGCCTACAACTCCTCCAAGGCCGCGCTGAACATGCTGACCGCCGTCTACGCGCAGTCGTTCCCGCAGATCAGCGTGGTCTCGGTCGACCCCGGGTTCACCGCGACCGATCTGAACGGCCACCAGGGCACCCAGAGCGTCGAGGAAGGCGCCGCGGCGATCGTCGCCGCCGCCACCGCCGGGCCCGGCACGCCGAGCCCCGCCTTCGTCGGCGCCACCGGCCCCGTGCCCTGGTGACCTCTCCGGCCGTCCCTCCCCCGCGGCCGCGGACCGCGGCCGTACGCGCACCACCGCGACCGGTGCCGGCCCGTCCCGCATGCCGGCAGGGCCGACGGCCATGGGCCGAGTGCCCCGGTCATCGCGTCGGGGCCGGCCCGGAGGGTTCAGCCGGTCAGTGCCGTGGGGGCGGGCGCCGGTGCGTCGACCGGGTTGAACTGGGCGTCGAGCGTGATCGTCATGAAGAGGTCGCCCTCGTACATCGGTATCTCGCTGACCCGGCCCAGCTGCGGGTCGACCCACACCACGTCGTCCTTGTGGTTGACGCCGCTGACGGCGTGGACGAGGCCCGTCTCCTTCCGTCTGAAGACCACGATGCTCGCCGCGCCGTGCCCCGCGCCCTTCAGCTGGGCCGCCACCACCTGCCACACGTTCTGGACCCGGTCGTCCGGGCCCGCCTCCGCGGTCCTCCACTCGGTGTTCAGCCACGCCTTCGTCCGGTCGGTGCCACCGGTCTCGACTCCCGTCGGGTCGTGGATCCCGGCCGCCACGGTGGGGTTGCCGGACCAGGAGGCCAGGAAGCTGCGGACCGCGTCGATGCAGTTGCGGCGGTACGCGCCCCCCTCCTCGTCCCGCTGGGGATTGATCGCCTTCACCCAGTCCGCGGCGCCGCCGGAACTGGCCAGCGGACTCTTGGGGGTGAGCTTGTTGATCCGCTGGGTGAGCGGTCCCATGAGAGAGGAGACGAACGAGGTCGGGTCGGGGAACTGCTTGAAGTTGCCTTTCTTGTCCTTGGGGAAGACCTTCTCCAGGTTCGCCTGGTCCTCCGGCCGGGGCGGCTTGAGCTGGCCGGGGCCGAACCGCCGCTGGTCGTTCGCCAGGGTGCGGCGGGGCTGGTCGTCGTCCTCGACCCGCTGTACGGACGGGCCGGGGGCGTGGCCGGCGCCAGGGGCGTGCCGCCGGGCCGCCAGCGCCCCGGTCACGGCCGCGTTGCCGGCGGCGCGCTGGAGCCGCAGCACGTCTGCCGGGCTGCCGAGATGACCCGGGTCCGCCGGGGCCTCCCGCTCCGGGCCGGGCGTGGCGGTCCGCTCGGGCCGGTGCGTGGGCGTACGGGCGTCGGGGCGGTCGTGTTCCGGCAGTTCGCTCGCGTGCATGGCGGCGCTCCCCTTCCCTCGGACCTCCTCGGAAGAGGTCTACCGGAGGACGGGCGGGAGCAGGAGACCCGAAAGGGCACCGTCCCGGGCGGAGACGGCGGGCCCGACCCGGCCGCCGAGCGCGCCTCAGCCCACCGCCCGCTTCACGAGCTCGGCGATCCGCGCCTCCGCCTCGGGCGTCACCTCGGTCAGGGCGAAGGCGTTCGGCCACATCGTGCCCTCGTCCAGCTTCGCCAGGTCACTGAACCCGAGCGTCGCGTAGCGCGTCTTGAACTTCGCCGCGGCCTGGAAGAAGCAGACGACCTTGCCGTCCAGCGCGTAGGCGGGCATCCCGTACCAGAGCTTCGGGGCGAGGGACGGGGCGGCGGCCGTGACGGCGGCGTGGACGCGCTCGGCCATGGCCCGGTCCGCGTCCGGCATACCGGCGATCTTCTCGAGCACGTCCCGCTCCGCCTGCGCCGCCTTCTCCGCACGTGAGGTGCGGCGCCCGGCCGTCTTCACCTCCTGGGCGCGCTCCTTCATCGCGGCCCGCTCCTCGGCCGTGAATCCCTCGTGCGTGCTGCTCTCGGTGCTGCCCATGCCAGGCTCCTTCAGGGGCTCGGTGTGCGGGATCTCGTGAGGAGACGTTAGTGCGGCCCACTGACACCGGGCTCCGGCCGCCCGGGCCCCGCCGGGCTCCCCGGAGGACCGGCCCCGACTCCCGTCCCGGTGCCCCTTCCCGCCGTCTTTCCGGTACCGCCCGTTCCGGCTACCCTCCGGGCCGTGATCCCGGGGCAGGGGGCCCTGTACGTACGGGCGCCCGGCCGGGGACCGACCGGAAGCACCTTCTCCACCTCTCCGCCCCGCGGGAAACCCCGCGGTCCCCCCACAGGAAGCGGTGCCGCACGATGGCCGAAGCCCCCCACTCCACTCTTCCGGCGGCGACCCGCCGGAACCGGTTCGACCGGCCCGCGCTGCGGGCGGACCTGCGGGCGGCGGTGCCCGACGCCACCGCCGCACTGGTGATCACGGCTGGCGTCTTCGCCTGGCTGTACACGCGTGTGGAGTCCGGCACTTCCATGACGCTCCAGGTGATGCCCTATCTGGCCGACGCCGACCGGTACTGGATGTACTGGCTGTGCCAGGCGTTCGGCTGGTCCGGCCTGCTGTGGGCATGGATCACCGTCATGCTCGGCCTGGTCCGCTCCAGCGCCCGCCCGGGGTGGCTGAGGGTGTCCGCGGCGCGGATCGAGCGGTGGCACCGCACCACCAGTCTGACCACCATCGGCCTGATGACCGCGCACGCGGTGATGTTCTTCGCGGAGCTGGTGCGCGCGAACGAGGACGGAAAGGGCTGGGCGGGGCGGCTGTCCACCGCCTTCGCCGAGGTGTTCGTGCCCGGCGTGTACTCCTCGGGGACGGGCCGCGTAGCCATCCTGATCGGGCTGCTCGCCCTCTACCTGGCCGTCCCTCTCGGCCTGGCGTACTACCTGCGCCGGGCCACCGGCGCCCGGCTGTGGCGGGCCCTGCACCGGTTCGTGATCGTGGTCTACGTGCTGAGCGTGTGGCACACGCTGCTGTACGGCACGAACGTCTGGTACGACGGCGCCTTCCGCACCACGGTGTGGCTCCTCCAGCTCCCCGTCGCCGCCCTGCTGCTGGCCCGGCTGCTGGCCCCCGCACGCCCCGGTGAGCGCCTACGGGTGCGTGACGCCGCGGGGCGGCCCGGCGCGCTGTCCATGGTGTCCCGGCTGGCGGGCCGGGTCGCCGTCGCGGCCACCGTCGTCGTCCTGCTCGCGGTCGCCGCCACCGGCCGGGACGGCGGCCGCACTCCCGGTGTCACCGGCGCCGGGCTGAACGTCGAGCGGTGGCAGGTGTGGACGGGCCTGGTCGTGCTGCTCGCCGTCCTGGCCGCCGTCGTGTACCGGCTGCGTCCCGCCCGGCGCGGTCCGGCCCCCGACCGGCCCTGACCGCATCGCGCTCCGGCGCCGGTGGGTGCCGCCGGGACGGGAGGCGAGCGGCGGTGGCGGGCGGGCTCAGGCCGGGGCCAGGAGGTCGCGGCCGTCGTTCTCCAGCACCTTCCGCAGGTCGGCGGGGCGCCGGTCGGCGGGCTTGTCCCGCAGCAGGGCGGCGACGGAGCGGTGGAAGTCCTCGGGGCCGGAGCAGGAGGGCGGCAGGGCCAGGAACCAGCGCCAGCCGCGGGGGCGGGGCGGGAGGTCCGCCTCGGTCAGGTACTCGTCGACGGCGGCGTCGATCTCCTCCTGGTCGACGACGGTTCGCGGGGACTCGCTGCGCTCGGTCTCCCCTTCCCCGGTGGTGACGGTGGTGACCACCGGCGGCCTGTCCTCCCGGCCGACGGGACTGCGCACCACCCGGCGCGGGCCCGCGATCCAGGCCAGCAGGGCACCCCGGCCGGTCTCCGGGAGCTCGATGTACCGCTGCCCCCGCGGGCTCTCGTACACCCCGTCCCCGGCCGGTAGGGGCTCGCCGACCTGTGGGAACTCCGACCATGTCCGAGCAGTCATCACCGATTCGCCTCCCCTGTCCGGGTATGTTCCTCTCCGTACCGGGTGTCCTCCCGCACGGAGTTCCATGCGGGAGGGAGGACGGGCCGGGACGGATCCACCCGGCGGAGACGGAGCCGGCCGGTCCGGGGAACCGCCCGGGTACGGACGGATCAGGGGTTCCAGAAGACGTGGGTGAACGCCCGGTCGAAGCGCCGCGCGGCCAGGTCCTCACGCTGGATCACCCAGTGGGCGGTGGCGCTCTCCCAGCCCTGCACGTCCATACCCGCGTGCCAGTCGGCCAGGAGCACCCAGTCCGAGACGTCATCCGAGACCGGCCCGTCCCACTGGCCCTCCTTCACCGCTTCCAGGACACGGAACAGGGCGTCGCCGACCGGATCGGTGTCGATGACCTCCTCCGAGGCGTATCCCCCGGTCTGCAGCGGCCCGTCGGGGGCCATGTCGCCGCAGACGCTCCTCCAGACCTCGGCGAGTTCCTCCGCGCGGGGTGCCCCGGAAGCGCGCTCCCCCGCTTTCCGGGGAGATCGGCCAGGTCGTGGCAGGGCAGCGACACATCGGTCCTCGCCCGCAGCGGCCCCTGCGGGAACTCCTCGAACATCCTCTCGTAGTCGTCGATGTCCGAGGAGTTCCAGGCGTGTCTGTCCCGTTCCGCCACGGCCGTGCCGGCGGGGACGTACACCACGCTGCCCATGGTCTCGCAGTTCAGTGGTCATGGGCAGACCGTAGAAGGAGGGTCCGACACAGCGGGGCCGGAGTGCGGACGGGCAGGGTTTCCGCCACCGTCATACGGATAGACGGCCCGTCAGACACGTCTGTCGGAACGGAGGTACGGAGCATGGCGACGGAGACGTCCCGGAACGGGAGGCAGTCCGCCACGGAACCGTGGTGGAGGTTCGTTCCGAAGAACAGGAACCAGGGGTATCTCATCCTGCTGACGGGGATCCTGCTGGTGGTGATCAGTCTGCTCAACTTCTTCACCGCCGATCTCTCCGCTCCGCTCACGGCCCTCATGATCGCGGTCGGTCTCCTGGGCGTCGTCCAGATCGCCCGGGCCGCCGACGGCCTGCGCGCTCTCCGGCGCTGACGCCGGTACGCCACCGCCGGGGACCGCTACGCCCGGGTCCGCCAGGGGCGGCACAGCGTGAGGAAGGCCGTGATCGCGACGAGGACGCACACCACCTGGACCACCGCCATCGGCACGGCGGTGTTCTCGCCCGCGACGCCCACCAGCGGCGGGGTGAGCGCGCCGAGGAGGAACATCGAGGTGCCCAGCAGCGCGGAGGCGGAGCCCGCGGCGTGCGGGGTGCGCATCAGGCCCTGGGAGTTGGCGTTGGGCATCACCAGACCCATCGCGGACATCAGCAGGAACAGCGCCGCGGAGACCGGAAGCAGGCCCACCTTCCCGAACAGGCCGGAGGTCATCAGCAGCAGCGCGGTGGCGCACAGCAGGATCAGGCCCAGGCCGAAGGCGATGACCCGGTCCAGGGAGACCCGGCCGACCAGGAGCTTGCCGTTGACCTGGCCGGCGGCCACCAGGCCGATGGAGTTGGCCATGAACAGCAGGCTGAAGGTCTGCGGCGAGGCGCCGTAGATCTCCTGGATGACGAACGGCGAGGCGGAGACGTAGGCGAACAGCGCCGCGAAGGCGAAGCTGCCGACCAGCAGGTAGCCGGTGAAGACCCGGTCCGCGTACAGGCCGCGCATGGTGCGCAGGGCGTTGCGGACGCCGCCGCTGTGACGTTTCTCCGCCGGCAGGGTCTCCGGCAGGCTGCGGGCGGTGACCAGGGTCAGGACCAGGCCGAAGCCCGCCAGGACGAAGAAGACGCCGCGCCAGTCGGTGAACCGCAGCATCTGGCCGCCCAGCACCGGGGCCAGGATGGGGGCGGCGCCGGATATCAGCATCAGGGTGGAGAAGAAGCGGGCCATGGCCAGTCCGTCGAACAGGTCACGGACCACCGCCCGGGAGATCACCACGGCCGCGGCCCCGGCCAGGCCCTGGACCAGCCGGAAGGCGGTCAGGCTGTGGACGCCGGGGGCGAGCGCGCAGGCGACGCTGGCCAGGACGTAGCCGCCCATGCCGATCAGCAGCGGGCGGCGGCGGCCGAACCGGTCGCTCATCGGGCCGACGACGAGTTGGCCGACGGCCAGGCCCAGCAGGCAGGCGGTGAGGGTGAGCTGCACCTGGGCGGCCGGACTGCCGTAGGCGGTGCCGATGTCGGGCAGCGCCGGGAGGTACATGTCCAGCGACAGCGGGGGGAGGGCGGTGAGGCTGCCGAGGATGAGGGTGATCAGCAGCCCGGCGCGGGCGCGGCCGGTCGGGGCGGCGGCCTTCCCGGCGGACGCGGCGGCCGGGGGCGCCGGAGGTCTGCCGCCGTCCGCCGGGGCACCGGCGCGGTACGCCTTCGGCTCCTGCCGGAGTGTCTGCCGGGCGGTTCCGGAATCGGCGGCCGGGGACGGGCAGGGGTTGGACATGCACCTCTCCAAAGTCGTGGGACCGTCCAATCATCACAGGTGTCCCGCCCCCGGCGCACTCTTTTTTGTTCAATAACCGATCAAAATGCTGCCGATGTGATCAACCAGACATCGGAGCCGGTCAGGCGGGCAGCAGACCCGGCCGCCCCGCCTCCGAGACGAAGGACGCCGCGGTGCGGATCGGCGCGCCCGGGGTGGTCACCGCGGACACGGTGCGGTAGTCCGCCCGCAGCCGCTCCCGGTCCAGACCGAGCACGACGTAGCCGCGCTGCCCGTTGTAGTAGCGCAGATGCGGGTTGGCGGTCGTCAGCGCCTGCCAGTTGGCGGGCTTCTCCGCGCCGTCCCGGCCGCTGGAGACGGAGGTGGTGACGATCTCCACCCCGGCGGTACGGGAGTCCGGGTCGTCGAAGTCCCGCTTGATGTCGAAGCCGTAGTGGACGTGGACGTCGCCGGTGAGGAACACCAGGTTGTCGACGCCGGCCGACTCCGCGCCCGCCAGCACCCGTTCCCGGGCACCGGGGTAGCCGTCCCAGGAGTCCATCGACAGCGGCCACGGCCCTTCGACGCGGTTGCGGCGGCGGGAGAAGACGACCTGCTGCGGCACCACGTTCCACACCGCGCGCGAGCGCCGCCAGCCGTCGGTCAGCCAGCGCTCCTGGGTCGCGCCCAGCATGGTGCGCGAGGGCTCCTCGGACTCGGGCGTGGGCACCTTCCAGCCGTCGCCGTTCGCCTGGTTGTCGCGGTACTGGCGGGTGTCGAGCACGTCGAGCTGTGCCAGCCGCCCGTAGTGCAGCCGGCGGTACAGCCGCAGGTCGGGGCCGTGCGGGCGCTGGGGGCGGCGCAGCGGCATGTTCTCGTAGTACGCGCGGTAGGCGGCGGCGCGGCGCAGCAGGAACTCCTCCGGCGGCACCCCGTTCTCGGGGACGCCGTTGGCGTAGTTGTTCTCCGTCTCGTGGTCGTCCCAGGTGACGATCCACGGGTGGGCGGCGTGCGCGGCGGCCAGGTCCGGGTCGGTCTTGTACAGGGCGTACCGCAGCCGGTAGTCCTCCAGCGTCACCGTCTCGCGGTTGAACACCTCGGGCAGGGTGCGGTCGGTGTAGTTGCGGTCGCCGCCGGCGGCGTTCACGGCGTACTCGTAGAGGTAGTCGCCCAGATGGAGGACGGCGTCGAGGTCCTCCTCACGGGCCAGGTGGCCCAGGGCCGTGTAGTAGCCCTGGTGGTACGCCTGGCAGGACAGCAGGCCGAAGCGCAGCTCGCGGGGCAGGGCGCCCGGCGCGGGGGCGGTGCGGGTGCGGCCGGCCGGGCTGGTCCAGCGGCCGGCGCGGAAGCGGTAGTGGTAGTCGCGGCCCGGAGCCAGGCCGGGGACCTCCACGTGCACGGCGTGGTGGAACTCCGGGTGCGCCAGGACGGTGCCCCGGGCGACGGTGTGCCGGAAGCGCTCGTCGCGGGCGAGCTCCCAGCGGACGGGGACCGGGCGGGCGGGCAGCCCGCTGTCGGGGGCGTACGGCTCGGGGGCCAGCCGGGTCCACAGCACCACCGAGTCGTGGCGCGGGTCGCCGGAGGCGACACCCAGGGTGAAGGGGTCGGAGGTGACACGGTCCGGGTCGAGGGCGGTGGCGGCGTGGGCGGCGGACGGCAGGTTGGTGCCCAGGGCCAGGGCGGCGGCGGCCCCGGAGACGGTGAGGAAGCGGCGGCGGTCCAGGCGGGTCAGATGGCGGGCGGCTGCTCTCAGTTCGGCGTCGGCGCCGGGCGAGTGCGTCATGCGGTCGATTGCAGCGGTCCGGGGCGGCGTCCCGGCGGCGCCACGTTGTCGCGTACGCGACACTCCGGTGGCGGGCCGCCGACCACGCGCGGAGCGGCCGTCGTACGCCCTCTGAACAGGGGACATCCGGCCGGTTGCGGAATACCCGCCCGGCCGGGCGGAGTTGGCCGGACATGACGACGAACGACACACCCGGCCCCGCGGCGGGGCACCCGGCCGGAGCCCCGGACGTACTGCGCTACACCGCCTTCTCCACCGACCCGGACGGCGGCAACCCGGCCGGGGTCGTCCTGGACGCCGCGGGCCTGGACGAGGAGCGGATGCGGGCCGTCGCCGCCGAGGTCGGCTACTCCGAGACCGCCTTCCTGCTGCCGCCGCCTCCGGACCTGGCCGCCCCGCCCGGCCGGGGCTTCGGCGTCCGCTACTTCAGCCCGCTGGCCGAGGTCCCCTTCTGCGGGCACGCCACGGTGGCCGCCGCGGTGGCCCTCGCCGAGCGGACCGGGCCGGGCGACCTGCTGTTCGCCACCCCGGCCGGGACCGTCCCCGTCACCGTCGCGGCGGGGCCCGGCGGGGCGCTGCGCGCCACGCTCACCAGCGTCGAACCGTATGTGGCGGAGGCTGCCCCGGCGGACCTGGCCGAGGCCCTGGCCGCCCTGGACTGGCGGGCGGACGAACTGGACCCGGCGCTGCCCGCGCGCATCGCCTTCGCCGGCGCCCGGCACCTGGTCCTCGCCGCCGCGACCCGGCAGCGGCTGGCGGCGCTGGAGTACGACTTCGAGCGGCTCAGGGCCCTCATGCTGCGGCTGGACCTGACCACCGTCCAGCTGGTGTGGCGGGAGCCGGGAGCGGGCCCGGAGGCGGGCAGGCAGACGGGTACGGTCTTCCACGTCCGCGACCCGTTCCCGGTCGGCGGGGTGGTGGAGGACCCGGCCACGGGGGCCGCCGCGGCGGCGCTCGGAGGGTATCTTCGCGCCCTGGGCCTGGTCACGGTCACCGCGCCGGTGACCCTCACCCTGCACCAGGGGCACGACATGGGGCGCCCCGGGCTGCTGGAGGTCGAGCTGCGCCCGGACGACGTACGGGTGCGGGTCTCGGGGACGGCCGCCCGCATCGGGTGAGCCGCCCGGGCAGGACGGGCGGTACGGGACGGGACGGACAGGAAGGACGGACGGACGGAAGATGAGCGACAGCGGCGGGCCGGAGGCGGCGGGCACGGCGGGCACGCCGGGCCTCACCGGCGGGAACTTCGGCGCCTACCAGAGCGAGCTCTACCTCAACGGCCTGGGCGGGCAGCTCCCGCCGTTCACCACCGACTTCACCGCCCTGGAGGACTCGGCCCGCGAACGGCTGGAGCCGGGCCCCTTCTGGTACGTGGCCGGTTCGGCCGGCTCCGGCGCCACGGCCCGCGCCAACCGGGCCGCGTTCGACGCCTGGCGCCTGGTGCCGCGCGTGCTGCGCGACGCCACCGTGCGCGACCTGCGCACCACCGTGCTGGGCACCGACCTGCCCGCCCCCGTCCTGCTGGCGCCCATCGGGGTGCAGTCGATCATCCACCCGGACGGCGAGCTCGCCACCGCGCGGGCCGCGGCGGCGCTGGGCGTGCCGACGGTGCTGTCCACCGCCTCCTCCCACACCATCGAGGACGTGGCGGCGGCGAGCGGCGACGGCCCCCGCTGGTACCAGCTGTACTGGCCCAACGACGACGAGGTGTGCGTCAGCATCCTGAACCGGGCGAAGGCGGCGGGCTTCACCACCCTGGTCGTCACTCTGGACACCTGGACGCTGGCCTGGCGCCCGCACGACCTGGACCTGTCCTACCTGCCGTTCGTCCGGGGCGTGGGCACCGCCATCCCCTTCTCCGACCCGGCCTTCCTCGCCGGTCTGGCCAAGTCGCCGGAGGAGGACCTGATCTCCGCCGTGCTGCGCTGGGTGCCGATGTTCACGGGCACGGACCGGTCCTGGGACCGGCTGCCGTTCCTGCGTGACCACTGGGACGGGCCGATCGTGCTCAAGGGCATCCAGCACCCGGACGACGCCCGGCGGGCGGTGGCGGCCGGCATGGACGGCATCGTGGTCTCCAACCACGGCGGCCGGCAGGTGGACGGGGCGGCGGCCTCGCTGGAGATGCTGCCCGAGATCGCGGCGGCCGTCGCCGGCCGGACCGAGGTGCTGTTCGACTCGGGGGTGCGGACGGGCTCGGACGTCCTCAAGGCGCTGGCGCTGGGCGCGAAGGCCGTGCTGATCGGCCGCCCGTACGCGTACGGCCTGGCCCACGGCGGCGAGGACGGCGTACGGCACGTGCTGCGCGGCCTGCTCGCCGACCTGGACCTGACGCTGGGCCTGTCGGGCCACCGCTCCCCCGCGGAGCTGTCGCCGGAGTCGCTGCGGCGGGCGTGACGTGAGGGGCGGCCGGTGCGGCCGGGTACGCGGTGCCGGACGCACCGCGTACCGTCCCGTCTCCCCGTCCGCCCACCGGCTCCCGGACGGGCGCGTGTCCGGGCACATGCCCGCGGCCGGCGCCGCCCCGCCCGGCTCCCGGGACCGGTCCGAGGCGTCCGGCCACCCGGCCGGACCGCAGCGGGTGGCAGGTGACCGTGACCGCTCCGGCCGCCGGGCACCCGCCGCGCGAGAGGCACGGCAGGGCACGAGGCACGCGTCCGGTCAGCCGACGAGGGCGGCGGGCAGCTCCGCCAGGGAGCGCAGCGCCGTGATCCCGTCGCCGGGCGCGACCGGGCCGGTGCCGGCGCGGTCCAGCCAGTACGCGCGCAGGCCCGCGTCCCGGGCGCCCACCGCGTCGACCGCGTGGTTGTCCCCCACGTACGCCACCTCGTGCGGCTCCAGTCCCAGGGCCGCGCAGCCCGCCAGGAAGATGCCCGGCGCGGGCTTGGCCTCGCCGTGCTCCTCCGAACACACGAGCACCTCCCCGGAACGCTCGAAGTACGCCAGCAGACCGGTGCCCGCCAGCTTGCGGCGCTGGGCGGCGCGGGCGGCGTTGGAGACGACGCCGAGGCGGTGGCGGGGCGCGAGGCGCGCCAGGACGGGCGCGGCGTCGTCGAAGGCCCGCCAGGCGGCGTCCCGGTGGGACACGTAGGCCGCGAACCAGGCGGCGGCCGCCTCGTCCGGTATGGCTCCGGCCGCCCGGTCCCCGGCGCGGGAGAGGAAGGCGCGGACCCGCGCGTGGCGGTGTGCGGCGAAGGTGATCTCGCCGGAGGTGTAGCGGGCGTACTCCGCCCTGGTGATCTCGCGCCAGAGCGCGAGGGCGGCGGCGGGGTCCGGGAAGCGGTCCAGCAGCCCCTCCGCCGTGAGGTGGGCGAGGAATCCGGTCTCGTCGGAACCGGAGTAGTCGAAGAGCGTGTCGTCCACGTCGAAGAGCACACCCCGTACCGGCATACGTCCCCCTCTCCCCGCGGCGGCCCCGCACCGCCCCCGTACGGCACGATCCCCGCCGGGCCGGGCCGCCGCAACCCCGCCCCGGGGGCTACCGCTCCCCCGGCTACGCCTCCTCCTCCGCCTCCTCGGCGGCGTCCGCCTCGGCCTTCGTGGGATGCACGGTGCCGTGCGGATGCTCGGGCGGCGCGTACAGGGAGTAGAGCTTCAGCGGCTCGTCACCGGTGTTGAGCACGTTGTGCCAGGAGCCGGCCGGCACCAGGGCCACCCAGTCGGCGCGGACCTCCTCGTCGAAGTCGAGCCGGTCCTTCTCCGGGCCCATCACGACGCGTCCCCGGCCCGCCTCCACGCGCAGGAACTGGTCGCGGTCGGGATGCACCTCCAGGCCGATCTCGCCGCCCGGGTCGATGCTCATCACCGTCAGCTGCAACTGCCTCCCGGTCCACAGCGCGGTGCGGAAGGTGTCGTTGGCCAGCGTGGCCCGCTCGATGTCCAGCACGTACGGCCGTGGCCCGTGGTCCCGGTACTCCTCGGCGTTCATGGCGCCTCTCCTTCGGTCGCGTACCGGCATTATCGGTTCCGGTCCGCGTCCGGGCAGCGGGGCCCGGGGACACCGCCCGGCGGTAACGCACCCTCGACCGGCTCCCGTACGACTGCCGTTGGTCTCGCGGGCCGACCGTCAGGCCATCACAGTTCCTTGAGCTGCCCGGTCTCCAGCACGATCCCCACCGGGTCGGGCAGCCGCAGCCTCACCGAGCCCGGCCGTGCTGTGCACGTCCCGATAACGGCCCCGGACGGGGCGGGAGTGGACGACGAGCTCCTGCCCTCCCGGTCGCCCAGCAGGTGCACCGGGATGCCCGCCGCCCCGTGCGCACGGTAACGGCGGAGCCGGGGTCGTGCCGCACCGCGGTGACGTTCACACGGACGGGTGACGGCCGCCGCCGGGGCCCCGCCGTGCCGGGGGCGGGCGGGGTCGGGGAGGCTTCGTCCATGACCTCCGAGACCCCCGCGAGCCCGCCGTCCTCGGTGACGGCCTCCGTGTACCGGGACGACGCCGCCCGCCGGGCCGTCCGGGAGTGGTGCGCCGACCGGCTCGGCCGGTGGCCGGCGCCGCACCGGACCCTGGTCCGTTCCACGGGGGCCGGGGACACCCATGTCCTCGTCGCCGGTGCGGAGGCGGGCCGGGCGGACCGGCCGGCGGTGGTGCTGGTGCCCGGCACCAACTTCGGCGCCGCCGCCTGCCTTCCCCTGGCCGCGGCGCTGGCGGCGCGCGGGCCGGTGTACGTGCCCGACCTGCCCGGCCAGCCGGGGCTCAGCGCACCCGGCCGCCCCCGCCGGAACCGCACGGCCTGGTACGGGCGGTGGCTGGCGGAGGTGCTGGACGGCGCCGTGGGGCGGCCGGCCGTCGCGGTCGGGCACTCGCTCGGCGGGGCCGCCGTGCTGGCCTGCGACTCGCCGCACCTGGTGGGCCGGGTGGCGCTCTCCCCCGCCGGGCTGGTCCGGCTGCGGGTCACGGGCCGGGTGCTGGGCGCCACCCTGCCCTGGCTGCTGCGCCCCGACGAGGCCCGCAGCGCGGCCCTGCTGCGGGTGATGTCCGGGCCGGGTGCGGAGCCGTCCGCCGAGCTGGCCGAATGGATGACGCTGGTGGCCCGGAACTGCCGCTCCACCCTCGCCCCGCCCCCGCTGCCGCGCCCGGTGGCGGCGCGGTGCCGCCGGGTGCCGGCCGCGGTGGCCGTCGGCGAGCACGACGTCTTCCTGCCGCCGCGCCGACTGGTCCCGGCCGCCGGGCGGCTGCTCGGCGTACGCGCCCGGGTGCTGCCCGGGGCGGGGCACCTGTTGCCCGAGGAGCGCCCGGAGGAGCTCGCCGCCCTGGTGGACGAGGTGGTGGCGGAGGCGGTGGACGCCGCCCGCCGCCGGGGCACCGCGGACGGGGGCTGACCCGGGGCGGGGCGTGCCCCCGCCCCGGCCGTCGCCGCCGCTCCCGTTCAGCCGGCCGGCGGGAGGTCGCGGGCGGCGACCTTCGCCAGGTGCGCGGCGAACACCCGCCGGGCCTCCGGGGTGAGCCGGGCGAGCGCCACCATGGCCGTGACGATCACGTCGCACACCTCGGCCCGGACGTCGTCCCAGGTGTGGGAGTGGCCCTTGCGGGGATTCTGGCCGGTGGCACCGATCACGGCCTCGGCCACCTCGCCCGCCTCCTCGGTGATCTTGAGGATCTGGAGGATGCGGCGCTGCTCGGCGGGGAGCGTGCTGTGCGCCTCCAGCCGGGCGGTGAGCCGCTCGACGACCTCCCAGACCTCGTCGGTGCCGCCGGTGCTGTCGGTGCCGTTCATTTCCCGTCCTCCCGGTGTCGGAAGGACGGGAGACTAGCGGAACGGCGCGCCGCCGGTGCCGCCCTCAGGTGCGTGCCTCCAGGTCGCGCCGGGTGTCGTCGCCGTAGACGCCCTCCTCGTCGCCGCGGATGCCGTACCACTCCTGGAAGCGTGCGACCGCCCGGGCGAGCGCCTCGCCGTAGCGGCCGTCGACGGCGCCGCCGGGGTAGACGTCCGGGACCCGCGACAGCCTCCGCTGGAGTTCCGCCACCGCCGGGCCGCTGTCCCCCTGCCGCAGGACGCCGGGGTCCCGGTCCCGCGGGGCGAAGGACGGAGCGCCCTCCGGCGGCGGGGGCGCGAGGGACGGAGCGACGGACGGCGCGGGAGGCAGGCCGGGGCCCCGGTCCGGCGGGGCGGGCGTCAGCGCGCCGGAGGCCGCCAGCACGGCGGTCAGGAGAGCACCGGCGCCGGCCGCGGCCGGCGCCAGGACGGCGGGGCGCGGCAGGCGGGCGGGACGGCGGACACGTGCCGCACCCCGTCTGCCCCCTCTGCCCCGTCCGCCGCGCGCCGGCCGGCCCCGTCCGGCCCGGCGGCGCGGGCCGGCCTGCGGGGATCCGTCGGTGCCCGGTGCGCCCAGGGGCGGGCCGCCGTCCGCCGGGCCATCGGGCTCGCCGTCCGGCGGCCCGTCCTCGTGGCGGAACAGTCGCAGCTCCTCCATCCAGGAGCGGTCCTGCCCGGGCAGCACCTCGGTCGGCTCGACGATCCGGCCGCCGGACGGCGAGTCCGTGTCGGGACGGGGCATACCCCACCCACCTCCTGTTTTCCCTGCCCCCACGGCAGGTGATACGCGTCCGGCGGCCCGGATGCTCAACGGGGGCAGAGGGGCCGAAGGGGCGGTGCCGCGCCGGACCAGACGGGCACGGACCCGGCCCGAGCCGCACCTGAACGTCCACCGCGGCGGCGAGGCCGCCCGGCGGATCGGTGCTCTCGGATGTCCCCGGGCGCCCCCGTCCGCAACCGGACACCCCGCGCCGCCCGGCGGCCGGGCCCGTTGACCTCGGTCCACGCGGCATGCCAGCGTCCGTCCGGCGCGGTCGCACCGGACGCGCGCCCGACCAGGGAGGGAACAGATGCGCAACAGGACATCCCGCTTACTGTCCGCGGTGGCGCTGGTCGCCGCCGGATCCGTACTCGCCACCGGTACCGCCGGCGCGGCCGGCACCACCAAAGCGGACCGGGACCCGGCCCACCGGACCGCCGCGGAGGCCACCGCGCTCCGGGCCGGGGCGGCGGCCGACCTGACGCCGGAGGAGCAGGAGCAGCTCCGCGAGCTCGCGGGCGCGATCTGGACTCCCCAGCTGGCCGCGAACTGGAACATGAACCCCGCGGTGGCCGACGTCCTGTCGCAGGCCACCGACAGCATCCTGCGGTGCTCCGAGGCGTTCGCCCTGGTGCCCCGGCCGCCGGGGTTCATCCCCGGGGTGAGCTACCTGCTCAAGTACGCCAAGCAGCTCAAGGAGTACTTCCAGGCGGTCTCCCAGAACCGGACCTACCGGATCTGTGTGGTGAACGCGGCGGCGTCCTACCGCACCGCCATCGAGATGGCCTCCCTGGGCATCTGACACCCGCCGGGGCTCCCGCGGCTCGCCTCGCTCGCCCACGCCCGTACCGCAGTCGGCCACGCCTACCTGGGCGACCGGCAGGCCGCCCTGCGCTCCCTCGGCTATGCCTGGGAGGCCCTGGACAAGGCATCCCCGAACGAACCCCGGCCGAGCTGGACCGTCTTCTACGGCCCCGGCGAGTTGCACGGGCTCACCACGATGATCCACGACCGCCTCGGCGATCCGGCCAAGGCCGAGGCCGCCTCCCACAAGGACCTGGCCGCCACCCCCGCCTGGTTCCGCCGCAACCGGGCCATGGGCATGGTGCAGCTCGCCATGGCCCAGCTCCACCAGCACGAGGTCGAGCAGGCGTGTGCCACCGCCGAGACGGCCTTCGAACTGATAGAGGGCGACCCCCTTCCCGGCAGGATGCGCTCCCGCCTCGGTGACTTCCACCGCGACCTGATCACCCTCGCCCCCGACTCCGCCGTCGCCCGGGAGTGGGCCGACCGACACCGCACCGAATGGACCACCGCATGACGATCGCCGCCGATCTGGACCTGCGCCGCTACACCCACGAGGACCTGCCGGAGATCCGGCAGACCCTCCTGGACGTGCACGCCGACGCCTACGCCGACCAGCTGCACGACGAGTTCGTGCAGCGCTTCCCCTGGTTCGTGGACCACTGGGGTGGCAATCCCGGCTTCCACTGCGTGCTCGGCTACGACGGCGACGAGCCGGTGGGCTTCGCCTACGGTGCCCCCTCCACCCCCGGCCGCGAGTGGTGGCGGGAGTACCTGGATCCGGCGCCCGAGGCGTCCGGCACCTTCGCCGTCTCGGAACTGATGGTCCGTCCGCGCTGGCGCAAGACCGGCGCCTCCCGGCTGCTGCACCACTCGCTGCTCGCGGACCGGGACGAGGACCTGGCCGTCCTGCTGGTGGACGTCACCCATCCCAAGGTGCAGGCGCTGTACGAGTCCTGGGGCTACCGGAAGATCGGCGAGGAGCAGCCCTTCGCCGACTCCCCGCTCTACGCCGTCATGCTCGCCGACCTCCCGCTGCCCGACTGACCGGGCCGCCGGAGCCCGCCGGAGCTACGCCCCCGCGCGACGGGACGCCGGACCGGGCGCGGACATTCCCGGCCGCGGGGCCGCGGAGAACGAAGACTCGTCAGGTGGAACCGTCGGCGAGGACCGCGCTACCCAGGGCCTGTCCGGCGGATCATGTGATCCCCTGGCTCCTGGACCATTGTTCCGCTCGTGGGGCGGGGTGATCTGACAGACGACGAGTGGGCGCGGCTCGCCCCGCATCTGCCGAAGTCCGGTCGCCGGGGCGGGCGCTGGAACGACCACCGGACGGTGATCAACGGAATCCTGTTCTGGATCCGCACCGGTGTCCCGTGGCGGGATCTGCCGACCGTCGCCGCGATCCGGCTCTGGCTCCGCACATGACCGACAGGGCAGAGGCTGCCGTCACACGGCCTCGATAACGCCCTGGACGGCCGTGCCGCTGAGCTCGACGACGACGGCGTCGGCCCGCAACTCCACCGGCAGGTGTACGTGGTCCTCCACGGCCCCAGGATGGCCACCCCTTCCCGCAGGAGGACCACAGCCTCCAGGCGTTCGGCCAGCTCGGCGACGATGTCGAGAACACCGCCCCAGGCGAAGCGGTCGACCATGACGCTGCCCGGGCCCATGTAGACGTCAGCCTCGCCGCCGTCGCTCGCCCGAATGCGGACGAACCCGCGCTCCGGCTCCCTGGTGACGACGTAGGGCGCCAAGAGCATCTGCCCCAATTCATCGTTCATAGGAGCCGCATCGCCCCGCACGAACCGCTGAACGTAGATGCTGTAACTCACCAGGACACCTTGGCAGCATGATCCGCCGGACAGGCTCCAGATCCGGCGCCGGCGGTCGCGCGAAAACGCTCGGTGCCAAGGTGACGGGCGCAGAGAAGGGGTATCGGCTCGCGTTGACGAATCGGGCGGTGGCATTGTCGCACTGTGGATACGCCGGCTCAGCCTCGGGTCATGGCCCGGAGTCGTTCGTTACGGGCGTCCAGCGCCTCCTGAGTGGCGGGCATGATCAGGTCGCCGCCGGGTCCGACGCTGTCCTGTGCACGCGTGACGTAGGGACGCTGGTTGTTCTCGTACTCTTCGAAGGCCGCTTCAAGGTCTGCTGGGTGGTTGTGCAGCGCCTGGGCCAATAGCCAGGTACCGGTGATGGCCAGGGAGGCGCCGCGGCCGGACAGGTTGGAGGTGCAGTGTGCGGCGTCACCGACGAGTACGACGCGGCCCCTGTGCCAGGTCGACATGTGAATTTGGCTGACGGAGTCGAAGTACAGCTCCGGATCGTTGCGCACGGCATCGAGAATCTCGGGTACGCGCCATTCGTCGTGGCCGGCGAAGGCGTCGAGCAGGATCTGCTTCTGCGCG
Organism: Streptomyces rubellus; assembly: GCF_036323805.1. NCBI lineage: Bacteria > Bacillati > Actinomycetota > Actinomycetes > Kitasatosporales > Streptomycetaceae > Streptomyces > Streptomyces rubellus. The sequence goes on along the minus strand of NZ_JAZDCX010000007.1, from coordinate 161,966 downwards.
TCGAGGTCGTGGTAGTCGTAATCGATCCAGTCGGAGCGGAAGCTCAGCACGCCGAGTGCGGTGTCGTTGTAGCGGGCGATGCCGATCATGTGGCCGGGCCAGTTGAGGAACGGGCTGGTGCGGTCGCCGTTCTGCCGGGCGGCGGGCAGGTCGGTGAGGGCGACGTAGAAGCCGAGGTGCTTGAGGTAGTCACTCTCGGGCCCGAAGGTAAGCCGGCGGGTCAGCGAGTGCATTCCGTCGGCCCCGATGACCAGATCGAAGCGGTCCTGCCGGCCGGAGGCGAAGGTGACGTCGACGCCGGCGCCGTCGTCATGGAGCTCGGCGATGGATTCTCCGAACACCAGCGGCGTCGTGGGGATCAGTGCCTCGTGCAGGATGTGTGCGAGGTCCTCGCGGGGAATCTCGATGTCGTGTTCGGAGTCGTTGATTTCACTGACGGGCAGTTCGGCGACCACGGTGCCATGAGCGTCGATGAACTGGGATCGCTCGGTCATGGTGACGCGGCGGGCGTGCACCTGGCCGAGGACGCCCATCGAGCGGGCCACGTCGAGGGCGTCGCCGCGCACATCGATGGGTGAACCGTTGACTCGCAGGTGGTTGGCACGTTCGACGATGGTGACGTCGTTGCCGGTGGCGCCGAGGTTGATACCGGCGGCGAGGCCGGCTATGCCGGCTCCGGAAACAAGGATGCGCATGGTGTGGTCTCTTCCTCTGCGGATGGTTGTGTCAGCGGGCGGCCGGAGCAGGTGGTCCTCTCCTCGGGGTGGATCCCGCCTTTCCGCCCTGAGTAAAAAACTGGAAGTATCTTGTTTGCCTGACGGCATGAGAGCGCGTGAGCAGTAAGGGGAGGGGTTCGCGATGGAGCGCACAACCGCGAGACGTCGGCGCGGCGCCGCGCTCGAAGGCGCACTGCTCGACGCGGCCTGGGCAGAGCTGACCGACCGCGGTTACGAGTTGCTCAGCCCGGAGAGCGTCGCCGAGCGGGCGGGGACGAGCAAGTCGGTCGTCTACCGCCGTTGGACGAGCAAAGCCGAACTGGTGCAGGCGGCACTGCTGCACGTCGCCGAGCGGGACCCGATCACCGTTCCCGACACCGGTAGTCTGCGCGACGACGTCATCGCGCTGCTGCGGCAGGTCAACGAACGCCGCGTCGCCCTTGCCTCGGCCCTGATCGCTCAGCTCGGCGACCTCTACCGCGCGACCGGCACGAGCATCGAGGACCTGCGTTCCTCCCTGTCGGCCGGCCAACGTTCCGCGATGGAGGAGATTGTTGAACGGGCGGTCGATCGCGGCGAGATCGACCCATCGAAACTCACCCGGCGCATCGTCCGGCTGCCGGAGGATCTCTTCCGGCATGAATTGCTCATGACGTCGCGGGCCATGCCCGACTCGGACATCGTCGAGATCGTCGACACCATCTTCCTCCCCCTGGTCACCGGCTGATCCGAGCATTCGGACCCGCCGTCTCCGGCCGTCGCGACCACCGCAAGCGCGTATGAAGTCACGCCCGCGATAAGGAACTTTTCGTATCTAAAGTGAGAGTAGTGGGCGCCTGTAAGGTACGTCAAGTCTCTTATTGGCGGAGCGCACGGTTCATTGGCCGTCGTCGAACAGACCCTTGCTCCGCTGCAGCAGTTCCGTCACCTCGCCGTGCGCCGGGAACGCCGCCCCGAGATCCACGACGCCCTCGTCAGCCTCGCCCCCGCCATGATCTGCTGGCGCCGACTGATCAAGCGGACCGGCTGAGGATCGCGTCAGGAACTCTGAGGTGGAGCACGGCCACCTGTACGCGCCCGTCATGATCCGACAGGGGCACGGTCGGAGCGGCGTACTCGCGCCGGACGGCCACCTGCTGCGGCGCCCCGCAGGCCGCACCGCCGAATCCGCCCGGCCCGGCTACCGCCGGGTCCCACCGGCAGTGCTCCCGTCAGGCAGGGCCAGCCCCGGCGAACGTCCGTCGGCAGTGCGCGAGCAGTTCACTCGTCGCGGGGCTTCGCGTACTTCGCCAGACCAGGGTGAGCAGGGCGTGCGTCCGGACGTCGTCGATGAGGCGGGCGGTGAGCCGGTCACGGTAGTGCGCGGCCATCGACTCGCTCAGGACGGCGACGCCGAGCCCGCGGGCGGCGAGGTCGGCCATGGCGTCCGCGGCACCGGCCTGCAAGGCGACGGCGGGCCGGAGGTGCTGTGCGGCGCAGGCCCGGTCGAGCACCGTGCGCAGGCCGGTGCCGGGCGGCATGCACACGATCGGGTGGGCGACCAGATCGCGCAGGGTGACGCGCCGCCGTTCCGCCAGGGGGTGTCCGGCCGGTACCGCCGCGACGAGCCGCTCGCTGACGACGGTCAGCGCCTCCAGCCCGTCGGGGGCGGCGTCCGCGGCTCCGATGAGGGCCAGATCGAGGGCGCCGTCGCGCACCTGCGCGACGAGCCGGTCGGAGTTGTCCTCCAGGAGTGAGAGCTCCACACCGGGGTGCGCCCGGTGGAACGCGGCGAGGGTGTCGAACAGCGGCGTGAGCGTACAGCCGGCGACCATCCCGACGGTGAGCCGTCCCCGGACCAGGCCGGCCACCTCGTCCACCGCCCGGCCGGCCGCTTCGGCGGCGGCGAGCACGGTGCGGGCGTGGCCGAGCGCGGCCTCTCCCGCGGCGGTGAGGGTGACGGTGCGGGCCGACCGGTCGAACAACTCGGCCCCGAGCTCCCGTTCCAGTCGGCGGATCTGGGCGCTGACGCCGGACTGGCTGATGTGCACCCGCTCGGCCGCCCTGGTGAAGTTCCGCTCCTCGGCGACCGCGACGAAGTACTCCAGTTGCCTCAGCTCCATGACCGGTAATTCTAGTTCCCAGCAGAAGCATCTGTTGGACTTCTCGATCGGGGACGACCACGCTGGGAAGCGCCGGAAGCCCGACGTCAGGAGGAAGCCGTGCCGGAGTACGAGCCGGAGTACGAGAAGGCCATGCGGCCCGAGGACATCACCCGCTTGTTCGTCGAACGCTCCAACGCCGGTGACGCGGCCGGGGTGGCCGCGCTCTACGAGGAGGACGCGGTGCTGGCCCATCCGCCCGGCGAACGGACGGTGGGCCGGGAGGCGATCCGCGCGTTGTGGGAGAAGGTGCTGGCCGACCGTCCCCGCTTCGAGCCGGAGGAACCACTGCCCACCCTGGTCAGCGGTGACATCGCCCTCACCGCCACCCCGCCGGAGGACGGGGCGGGCGCGCGGGCGCAGGTCGTCCGCCGCCAGCCCGACGGGAGCTGGCTGCGCGTGCTCGACCGGCCCGAGTTCGCCCCGCCCGCCCGCTGAGGCCCTTCCGGGTCCACCGGAGCCCGCCGTTCCGGGCGGGACGGCGCGGGGCCGGGCCGGGGAGCGAGGCGGGTGGCGGCAGACGAGTCGGGCTGTACGCCGGGTTCTGTCTCCGGTGGGCCTCGCGGCCCGCCGGGAGGCGGCCATCCATCTGGGACCGGTGTCACCACCGGCCTCGTGCGGTCTACCCGCGGACTCGGGCGGGCCGCCCTCGAACGTCCGCGCAGGGTCGTCGTCCCGTCCGGGACGGCGGCCCCTCTTGACCTTGCTCCGGGTGGGGTTTACCGAGCCGCCCAGGTCACCCTGGGCGCTGGTGGTCTCTTACACCACCGTTTCACCCTTACCGGGGGCGGTGAGGCCCCCGGCGGTCTGTTTTCTGTGGCACTTTCCCGCGGGTCACCCCGGGTGGGCGTTACCCACCACCCTGCCCTGTGGAGCCCGGACGTTCCTCGGCGGGCCCCTTGGAGGGAACCCGTCGCGACCGCCCGCCCGGCTCGTCTGCCGTACCGCCCATGCTACCTGCCGGAACGGCTCCCTCCGGCCTCCGGCGGGGCGGGTGGCGGGCGTGTGCGGGGACGGCGCGGGGCGGGGCGTGCGCGGGACGGGGAAATGACAGCTACTTTGACAATTACAGAGTGAACCAGACACCGGAATGTACTGTCCTACTCGGTGGTACCCACTGTCCGAACGGTCAGGCGGGTCCCGGCAGCTTCCCGGCAGCCCTCGGAAGAAGAGGAAGAGATCGTGGATTCCCGACCGGTCCGTCCGACCCGCCGCGCCGTGTTCACCCTCGGTGCCGCGGCGGTGCTGGCCGCCTGCTCGCCCGCGAAAGGGAACGAGACCGAGCGTCCTCCCGCCTCGCCGTCACGTCCCCCGCGGCCCCCGGAGAGGTCCGTCACCGGACGGCTGCACGCGCTGGAGCGCGCGCACTCCGCCCGGCTGGGCGTCTTCGCGCTCAATCCGGCCACCGGCACCACCGTGCTGCACCGCGCGGACGAGCGCTTCGCGATCTGCTCGGTGTGGAAGCCGCTCGCCGTCGCGGCCGTGCTGCGGGACCGCGACGAGGCGTTCCTCGGCCGGCGCGTCCGGTACACCGAGGCGGACCTGGTGGCCCACTCCCCCGACACCGGCCGGCCCGAGAACCTGACGAAGGGCATGACCGTCGCCGAGCTGTGCGAGGCCACCGTGTGCCGCAGCGACAACACCGCCGGGAACCTCCTGCTGCGCGAGCTCGGCGGGCCGCAGGCCGTCACCCGCTTCTGCCGCTCGATCGGCGACCAGGTCACCCGGCTGGACCGGTGGGAGACCGAGCTGAACTCGGCCGAACCCGGCCGCGTGACGGACACCACCAGCCCGCGCGCCGTCGCGCAGACCTACCGGCGGCTGATCACCGGCGGGGCGCTCGACGAGCTGGACCGCAGGCGGCTGACGGGCTGGCTGCGGGAGAACGAGACCAACGGCCGGAGCTTCGGCGCCGGGCTGCCCGCCGACTGGACCAGCGCGGACAAGACGGGCGCGGGCCGGTACGGCAGCAACAACGACGTGGGCGTGGCCTGGACGCCGGACGGAAAACCGGTGGTGCTGGCCGTGCTCACCGCCAAGGAGGAGGAGACCGCGGAGCCGGACTACCCGCTGGTCGCGGAGACCGCCGAGCTGCTGGCGCGGGAGATCGGCTGAGGGCACCCGGGCACACCGGGGTCCGGCCGGCGGCGCGGCCGGTGGTTGCGGGACGCGGGACGCGCTTGACCTTGTCGTGGCGTCAATGTGTTGACTCGCTCCCATGAGGATCGGCGAGCTGGCCGCGCTGGCGGGCGTCACCACCCGCACCGTGCGGCACTACCACCATCTGGGGCTGCTGCCCGAGCCCGCGCGGCGCGCGAACGGTTACCGGGAGTACGGGCTGCGCGACGCCGTGGCGCTGGCGCGGGTGCGGCGGCTGACCGAACTGGGGCTGAGTCTGGACGAGGTGCGCGACGTCCTGGCCGACGACGGGCTCCCGGACGGCGGGACCGGGCGCGAACTGGCCGAGGTGCTGGCCGGGCTGGACGCCGACCTGGCCCGGCAGGAGGCGGCGCTGCGCGAACGGCGGCGCCGGGTGCGGGAGCTGCTGCGGCTCGCCGAACGCGGTGAGCTGCCCGCCGAGGGACCGGTGTCGGCCGAGCTGACGGCGCTCTTCGGCGAGCTGTCCCGGGCCGGGGCGGAGCTGCCCGGCCCCGAGCCGGCGATGGCGGCCCGGGACCGGGAGCTGCTGGCCCTGCTGGACACGGCCATGCCGCCCGCGGAGCGCGCCAGGCTGTTCGCGGCGCTCGGCTCCCTGGGCGGTGACCCGGCGGCGTCGGCCCGCGCGTACGAGGTGTACGCGCTGCTGGACGAGCTGGCGGACGCCGAGGTGGACGACCCGCGGGTGGCGGACGCGGCCCGGGCGGTGGCCGACAACCTGCCGGACGAGGTGCTGGCGGCGATCGGGGACATCCCCCCGGAGTTCTCCGGCGCGCCCGGTCCCTCCGGCGGGGAGGGGACCGCCGCCGGTTTCGCCGGGGCGCTGTTCGACGACCTCGCCCCGGCACAGGCGGCGGCGGTGCGGCAGGCGGTCCGGCTGCTGGCGGAGCGTGCCCGGTGAGCCGGGCGGGGCAGAAGCGGCGGACCCGGTGGGCCGTGGTGGCCGTGGCGGCGGTGGTGGCGGCGGCCGAACTGACGCTGGTGGTCTGCCTGGTGGCCGGGGTGCGGGTGCCGGGGCCGCTGCTGGTGGCGGCGGAGGCCGCGGTGGGGTGCGTACTGGCGGCGGAGGCCGCGGTGCTGGCACGCGCCTGGCGGCGGGCGCGCCGCCGGGGCGCGGACGGCCGGGCGGCGGTGCGCGCGGCCGTCCGGGAGAACGTACCGGAGCCGGTGCGGCGGCTGGCCGCGCACGAGCTGCGGCTGGCGGCGAGCCTGGTCCGCTGGGCGGTACGGCGTCCGCACGGGACCGGCGCGGGCGGGACGGCCGTGCCGTACGCGGCCGGGCAGGCGCCGCTGATGTACGGGCTGCTGTTCGTGTCCGTGGTGGAGACGGTGGCGCTGGCGGTGCTGATCCCCTGGCCGGTGGTGCACGCGGTGGTGCTGGTGCTGGACGTGTGGGGGGTGCTGCTGGTGCTGGAGCTGCACGCCGCCTGTGTGGTGCGTCCGCATGTGGTGGGCGCGGACGGTTCGCTGCGGGTGCGGTACGGGGCGCTGGTCGACGTCCGTGTCCCGGCGGGACGGGTGGCCGCCGCCCGGGTGGAGCACCGCTTCCCCACGGGGAGCCGGCTGCTCACCGTCTCCGGGGACGGTGTGCTGGACCTGGCCGTCGGCGGGCGGACCACGGTGACCGTGGAGCTGACCGGTCCGGTGCCGGTCGTACGGCCGCTGGGCGGGCGGGAGCGGGCGCGGGTGCTGCGGTTCTGCGCGGACGACCCGCACGCCGCGGTCGCCGCGCTGCGGCGGGCGGCCGGGGTACGGGGCGTGCCCGCGGGCTGAGCGGTGGGACGGAGCGGCGCCCGGGGCCCGCCGCGCGGGTTCCGGGCGCCTTCCGCGTCCGCCGGGGCTCCCGCGTCGCGGTGCCCCGGCGGTTCGTCACCGGCCCTCGTCGCCGAGCGTCTCCCGGCGGGTGGACTCGCCGGTGCTGCGGTCCGCCACCTCGCCGCCGGACTCGGCCGGATCGGCTCCGATGGCCTCCCGGGCGGCCTCGCCGCCGGTGCTCCGGTCCCCGAGGTCCGCGCCGGAACGCGGCATGCCCTCGGTGCCCCGGACGTTCCCGGTGTCCCGCTGCCGGGGGCTGGTGTCGCGGGTGGTCTCCTCGTGGGTGCGCCGCCCGGCGGCCCCCGGGTCGGTGCGGCCCTTGGCCGTCTCCCCGGACAGGTGGCGGGCGCGCTCCCGGGCGACCTCCCGCAGCTTCTCGTCGCGGTCCTCCGGCTCCCTGCGTTCCCTGGCCATGTGTCCCTCGCTTCCCCGGCCGCCCGGGGCCCGCCGGACGGCCGCGGCGGGTCGTCGTCCCCTCACGCCGGGACGAGAATCCCGTAAAGGGGACTTGTCGGTCATTTCTTTCGGCGGGCGGGTGCCCCTCCGGGAGACCCGTATGCCTCCCCCGCCCCGCTTCCGGCCGCTACACCGACCGGGTCTCGCCGCTGCGGTCCGCGTACGCCTCGGCCGTGCGCCCCGCCAGTGCCGCCAGGACCCGCCGGTGCAGATCGTGGACCTGCCCGGCGTCCTCGGCGCCGACGGAGGAGTCCAGCGTGTCCCGGACCAGGTCGGCCGCCCGCCGCACCTCCGCGGCGTCCCGCTCGTCCCGCGTGCCGTGCACGGCGGCCGCCAGATCGCGCAGCATGCGCAGCAGTGCCGCCAGGACGGTGGGCTCGGCGGCGGCGAAGCGCCGCAGTTGCCCGCAGGCCAGGTCGAGGTAGTACCGCAGGTCGCGATCGGGCACGACCAGCCGCCCGGTCCCGTCCTCGTCCAGGTGCAGGACCGGCCCCAGACGGCGACCGGCCAGCCGCACCAGCAGGTCGGCCAGGTGCCCCGCGGCCGTGCACGCGGTCACCGGGTCGTTGATCCCCGGCGACATCGCCTTGACCGCGATGTCCTCCAGTTGGCGGAAACCGAAGGCGATGTCCTGCTCCATGGTCCGCTCGTAGCCGCGTTCGAGGGCGTCGTCGATCTTCTCGGCCAGACCGTCGGCGTCCGGGTCGGGGACGCCCGCGGCGGGATCGCGCGCCCAGACGGTGGCGATCGGGTTCCCCGTGACGACCAGGTCGCCCGGCCGGACGTCGAGCCGTACCACGGCATCGCTCCGGCGCGCGCAGGCCACGAGCGCACCGATGTCGATCAACCGCACGAATCCGCTGCTGCCCCCGTGCACCGCGGCGCCGCGCGCGGGATCCAGCTCCACGTCCAGGTCGTCCGGGGACGGCGGGGGCGGCTCGTTCCGGCCGGTGTGGAGCTTCCGGATCGCCTCGCCGGTCTCGTCGTGGGCGGCGAGCATCATGGAGTCCACCCGCAGCTGGCGGATGATGTGGTTGAGGAAGCCCAGTACGGCGGCCAGTGACGTGACACCGAGCGCGGACGCGGTGAGCAGCGCGACGGTGGGCAGTCCCTCGTCCGAATTCATGAAGGACAGGGTCGTCAGCGCGAACACCAGGGTGGACAGCAGGACCGTCAGGACGGCCTTGAGCACCCGGTCGCGGGCGTACCGCCGCAGCAGCCGCGGGGAGAACTGCTGGGAGGCCAGTTGCAGCGTCACCACGGTGACGCTGAACGTCAGGGCGGCCACCGTGACCGAGCTGGTGGCCACCACCTGGAGCATGGCCGAGGCTGCGTCGGAGTCGCCCGGCCACAGGCTGGCCGGACCGGTACCGGCCCGGGGCCTGACCTGTTCCAGCAGGATCGCGGCGAGCAGGGCGGTGACGCCGCCCGCGGTGGGCCAGGTCCACAGCGGTGTGCGGGACGACTCCGCGCGGGGCCTGCGGCGGTGCGGAAGGAGGTTCACGCCGGCCCGGGTACCGCGCGACCGGTGTTCGATGCCTCGCCCGGCACCCGGCTGGAGCCGGGCCGTCGCGGCGGCATACCCTGCCGGGGCGCCGGAACCGGTTGTTCCGCGGACCGCGGACCCGCTGCTGAGGAGAGAGACCGTGCTCGTACTGCTGCCGCCGTCGGAGGGCAAGGCCACCGGGGCCGACGGTCCCCCGCTGGACCTGGGCGCGCTGTCGCTGCCGGGGCTGACGGCGGCGCGGGAGGCGGTGCTGGACGAACTGGTGGAGCTGTGCTCCGGCGACGGGGAGAAAGCGCGGGAGGTGCTCGGGCTGAGCGAGGGGCTGCGCGGCGAGGTGGCCCGGAACGCCGCGCTGCGCACGGCCCCGGTGCTGCCCGCGGGCGAGCTCTACACCGGGGTGCTCTACGACGCGCTGGGCCTGGCCACGCTGTACCCGGCGGCGCGGGAGCGCGCCGGGCGGTGGCTGCTGGTGTTCTCGGGGCTGTGGGGCGCGGTGCGCACCGGCGACCCGGTTCCGCCCTACCGCTGCTCGGGCGGGGTGAAACTGCCGGGTCTGGGGAGTCTGGCCCGGCACTGGCGCGGGCCGCTGGAGTCGGTGCTGCCCGAGGCGGCGGGCGACGGCCCGGTGCTGGACCTGCGGTCGGCGGCGTACGGCGCGCTGTGGAAGCCGAAGGGCGCCCTCGCCGAGCGCACCGCGACCGTGCGGGTGCTCCAGTCCAGGATCGTCGGCGGGGTGGAGAAGCGGTCGGTGGTGAGCCACTTCAACAAGGCCACCAAGGGGCGGATCGTGCGCTCGTTGCTGACGGCGGGCGAGGAGCCGGGCGGTCCGGCGGAACTGGCCGGGGCGCTGCGCGCCCTGGGGTACACGGTGGAGGCCGCACCCCCGGCCAGGGGCGGCACCCCGTGGCGGCTGGACGTGGTGGTCACCGAGGTGTGAGCGCCGCCGGGCGCGGCGCCGCGTCCCGTTGCGCCGGGCGCAACCGGCGTTGCGGCAGGTGACGGGCACCGGCAGGATGGCGCCATGCGCGCCGAGGCATCCGTGGAGCAGTCCGCCGGGCAGTCCGGGCCGTCCTCCGTGCTCGCCCTGGGGCCCGTCCTGCCGGTCGTCGCCCTCGGCGACGGGGCGGACGGCGGCACGGGCGACGGGCTCGGGCCCGGTGACGCCGTGCCGCTGGCGCGGGCACTGGTGGCGGGCGGGCTGACCGCGGTCGAGATCACCCTGCGGACACCGGACGCGGTGGCGGCGGTCGCCCGGGTGGCGGCGGAGGTCCCCGGGGCGGTGGTGGGCGCGGGCACGGTGCTCACCCCGGAGCAGGCGAGGGCGGCGGTGGACGCCGGGGCCCGCTTCCTGGTGAGCCCGGGCGGCACGGACCGGCTGCTGACGGCGCTGGAGTCGGCCGGGGTGCCGTTCCTGCCGGGTGCCTCGACCGCCTCCGAGGTCATGGCCCTGCTGGAGCGCGGGGTGACGGAGATGAAGTTCTTCCCGGCCCGGGCGGCGGGCGGGCCGGAGTACCTCCAGGCGCTGGCCGCGCCGCTGCCCCGGGCCCGGTTCTGCCCGACGGGCGGCGTCGACGCCGCCTCGGCCCGGAGCTATCTCGCCCTGCCGAACGTCGGCTGCGTCGGCGGGAGCTGGATGCTGCCGCCGGACGCGCTGCGGGAGCGGGACTGGCCCCGGATCGAGCGGCTGGCCCGGGACGCCGCCCGGCTCGGCGCCGAGGCCGGGCGGGGCAGCCGGGGCGGCGGCCCGGGCGGCGGGTGACGGGCCGCCGCCCGGGCGGCCGGGCAGGAGCCGGCGCGGGGTTCAGCGCAGGTGGGCCGTGTCGTTGAACAGCCGCACCGAGGCGTTGCCGTCCGCGTAGTACGCCACCGCGGACAGGGCCGCGGGCGACAGCTCCATCCGGAACAGCGACTCGGGCGGGGCGCCCAGGGCCAGCCGCACCAGGATCTTGACCGGTGTGACGTGGGTGACCAGCAGCACCGTCCGGCCCCGGTACCGCTCCAGGAGCCGGTCGCGGGCCCGCTCGACGCGGCGGGTGACGGCGGCGAAGGACTCGCCGCCGGTGGGGGCGGCGTCCGGGTCGGCCAGCCAGGCGGCCAGGTCCCGCGGGTACCGCTCGCGCACCTCGGCGAAGGTCAGCCCCTCCCAGGCGCCGAAGTCCACCTCGCGCAGGTCCTCGTCGGTCTCCGCCTTCAGACCGAGCCGCGCGGCGACCGCCTCGGCGGTCTGGCGGCAGCGGGTCAGCGGCGAGGCGACCACGTCCTGGACCGTCCCGCGGGCCGCGAGCGCGGCGGCGGCGGCCTCGGCCTGCCCGAGCCCGGTCGGCGACAGCTCGGGATCGGTGCCGCCGCTGCCGGAGAAGCGCTTGAACGGGGTGAGCGCCGTCTCGCCGTGCCGCAGCAGGACGAAGGTGGTGGGGGTGCCCAGGTCGGGCCCCCAGCCCGGGGCCGCGCCCCGGGCCGGCTCCGGTGCGGCGGCGACGGCGGTGGGGTCCGTCTCCCCCTCCGGCGCCCCCGGGAGCTCCGGCTGCTCCGGCTGCCGGCCGCGCGCCTGCCGTACGGCGGCACGGGCGGCGGCCCGCGCCCCGGCGGAGCTCTCGGCCGTGGCCGGCGGGACGGACGGGGCGGGCGGGGTGACGGTGGGAAGGTCCTCCCGGGCGGTGAGTTCCGCCGCCGAGGCGGACGGCCGCCACTTCTCGCCGCGCCGGCCCGCGTCCATCGCCTCGTTCGCCAGCCGGTCGGCGTGCTTGTTCCGCTCGCGCGGGATCCACTCGTAGCTGACCGCCTCCGGCGGGAGGACGGACCGCGCCTCCGCCGCCAGCGGCCGCATGCCGGGGTGCTTGATCTTCCAGCGGCCCGACATCTGCTCGACGACCAGCTTGGAGTCCATCCGGACCCGTACCGTCGCCGCCGGGTCCAGGGCGCGGGCCGCGCGCAGCCCGGCGATCAGCCCGCGGTACTCGGCGACGTTGTTGGTGGCGGTGCCGATGTACTCCGCGGTCTCCGCCAGCACCCGGCCGGTGGCCGCGTCGCGCACGACCGCCCCGTAGCCGGCCGGGCCCGGGTTGCCGCGCGAGCCGCCGTCCGCCTCGACGACGAGGGACATCGGTGAGGTGGTGGAGCCGGACATCACAGACCCGACTCGGGGGTGCGGACCAGGATGCGGCGGCAGTTCTCGCAGCGCACCACCTCGTCCGCCGGGGCCTGGCGGATCTCGTTCAGCTCGGTGATGTTCAGTTCCAGCCGGCAGCCCTCGCAGCGCCGCTGGTAGAGCCGGGCCGCGCCGACGCCGCCCTGCTGCTCGCGGAGCTTGTCGTAGAGCTTGAGGAGCGCCTCCGGGATGGTGGCCGCCACCGCCTGGCGCTCCCTGGTCACCGCGGCGGTCTCGGCGTCGATCCCCGCCAGGGCCGCGTCGCGCCGCGCCACCGCCTCGTCGGTCCTGGCCTGGACGGACTCCACCCGCCGCGCCAGTTCCGCGGCGCGCTCCTGCGCGGACTCGCGGCGCTCCATGATCTCCAGGACGACGTCCTCCAGATCGCTCTGGCGCTTCGCGAGCGAGACGATCTCCTTCTGCAGGTTCTCCAGGTCCCTGGGCGAGGTCACCGCGCCGGAGTCCAGCCGCTGCTGGTCGCGGGCGGCGCGCTTGCGCACCTGGTCGACGTCCTGTTCCGCCTTGGTCTGTTCGCGGGCGGTGTCGCTCTCCTCGGTCTGCGCGGCGACCAGCAGGTCGCGCACCTGGGCGAGGTCGGCGGTCAGGCTCTCGATCTCGGCGTGCTCCGGCAGGTTCGCGCGCCGGTGGGCGAGCTGGGTGAGCCGCACGTCGAGGGCCTGGACGTCGAGGAGGCGGATCTGGTCGGCGGACTCGGCGTTCAGTTGGGGGCTCCTGTGTGGGTGGTGGGTGCGGGGCCGCCCGCGGGGGCGGACGCCGCGTGGCTGGTCCAGGGGTCGGTGACCGTGCGGGAGACGTGGACGCGCAGTCCCCAGCCGTGCCGCTGCGACACCGCGTCGAGCTGGGCGGCGGCCTGCTCGCACCAGGGCCATTCGGTGGCCCAGTGCGCGGCGTCCAGCAGCGCGGGCCCCCCGGTGGAGAGACCGTGCTGCACGGCCTCGGAGGCCGGGTGGTGCCGCAGGTCGGCGGTGAGGTACGCGTCGACGCCGGCCGCCCGCACCGCCTCGAAGAGGCTGTCGCCGGAGCCGCCGCAGACGGCGACCGTGCGGATCACGCGTCCGGGGTCGCCGGCCGCCCGTACGCCCTGCGCGGTGGCGGGCAGGGCGGCGGCCACCCGCCGGGTGAGGCTCTCCAGCGGCTCGGGCACGTCCAGTTCGCAGATCCGGCCCAGCCCGCGGCGGCCGGCCGGGTCGGCGGGGTCGGGCACCAGCGGCGCCACCACCCGCAGTCCGACGGCCCCGGCGAGGGCGTCGGAGACCCCGGGGTCGGCGCGGTCGGCGTTGGTGTGCGCAGTGTGCAGGGCGACACCGGCGCGGACCAGGGTGTGCACGACGCGGCCCTTGGCGGTGCCGCCGTAGACCGTGGTGGTGCCGCGCAGGTAGAGGGGGTGGTGGGTGAGCAGCAGCCCGGCGCCGAGCGTCACCGCCTCCTCGGCGGTCTCCCGCACCGGGTCGACGGCGATCAGCACCCGGTCCACCGGGGCCCCGGGATCCCCGCAGACGGTTCCGACCGCGTCCCACTGCTCGGCCCAGGCGGGCGGCCACAGGTCGTCCAGGGCGGCGATGACATCGGCGAGTGCAGGCACGGGGGAGAGGTTACCTTCCGTCCGGCCCGCCGTGCCGGGCCCGCCGGACCGGCACGGGTGCGGGGTCCGGGCCGGACCGGGACCGGCTCCGGGCGGGGCACCCCGGGGCCCGGGGCGAAGCACACCATGGGCCGCCATGTCGCCCATAACCGCCCACAGTCCCCCGTATGTGTGAAGGCGTACGCCTCTCACTGTCCGCCGACGGGAAACGAAAACTACCCTCCGTGATCGGAGGTGATTGTTCGATGACTGTCTGTGCCGTCGACGCCGTCCGAGGTGGCGGCGAGAGGACGGGGTACACCGGCTTCACGATCGCCGCGGACGGCTCCTACGCGGCCCGGCTGGCGGCCACCGGCACGGGCCGGGGCTGGGTGCCCGAGCGCTGGACGCTGGACGGTCCCGAGCCGTACGCGGTGCCGCTGCCGGGGCCGCGGCCGGAGGAGCCCGGCACCCAGGTGCTGCCGCTGCCCGACGGGCGGGTGCTGATCTGCCGTCCCGGCCGGGACGGCAGGCACCGGATGGCACTGCTCTACCCCACCGGCCCGGACACCGGCGAGGTCCCTCTCGGCGAGGTGGAGTGCGAGCGGCTGACGCTGCTGCCGCCCGTCCCGGGCGGGGCGGCCGTCTACGCCCTCTCCCCCGCCCACCCCGGCGGGGACACCACGGCGGTGTGGCGGGTGCACGGCGGGGACGGCGGCCCGGAGCGGGTCGCCATGGTGTCCGGCCGCTGCTCGGGCGGTGGCTGGCTGGACCGCGAGGGGCGGCTGCTCGCCCTGGACCGCACCGGCGCCGACGGCCGCACCAAGACCGTCACCGTCGATCTGGGGCGCGGCGGCGAGGTGTCCCCGCTGCTGCGGATCACCGAGGACAGCGACGACCGGCTGCTGCTGGCCGATCCCGACAGCGGGCTGGTGCTGGTGCGGTCCGACGCACCGGGCGAGACGCTGCTGGGCTGGGGGGTGCTCGGCAGCCACCGGCCGGTGCGCTTCCCCCGGGCGCTGCGCCCGCAGGGGGTCTCGCTGACGCCCTTCGCCCTCCAGCCCGGCCAGGCGCTGGTGCCGGAGGACTGCGCGGTGGCGCTGCGGGTGGACGGGCCGAACGGGACATGGGTGGCCGTGTGGCGGCCCTCGCAGCGGCGGCTGCGGCATCTGCCCGCCCCGCGCGGCTGGCTGCGCGGGGCGGGGCTGTGGACGGCGGACGGCGAGTTGCGGCTGCCGTACGCCACCCCCCACGTGCCGTGCGGGCTGGCCCGGATCGCGCCGCCCCGCCCGGAGTCCGGGGAGCGGCCCTCCGGTCCGGGGCTCGCGTTCGTTCCGCGGCCGGGACCGCCCGCCGGGGCCGGGCACGAGGCGGCGGAGCGGACGGCGGAGAAAGGAGGGGGCGGGGCGGGGGCCGCGCCGCGGCTGTCGCCCGCCGTGGCGGAAACGGCCGACCCGCTCACCGCCCGGCCGGCGCCGTACACCCCGGTGCCGCTCCAACAGGCTCCGCTGGAAAGGGTGTTGGAGCGGGTCGACGGGGAACGAAGATCGTAGAACTACTACGATTCGGTCGGGTACGGAGGAAGAGTCACGTGTCCACCTTGTCCACGGAGTAGTTCGCGATGTCCCAGACCGAGACCGAGACGAGCACCGAGACGAGCACCGACGACGCCGAGTCCCGGGGCAGACACCGGGGCCGGGCCGCCGTCGAGGAGGAGATGAGGGTGCCCGCCCAGGGCCGCCACCGCCGCCCCGCGTCGCCGGAGCGGGACGGCCCGGAAGGCTGACCGCCGATCCGTCCGTCCCCGGCCCCGGGTGTCGTCGCCTCCTCCGGCGCCCGGGGCCTCCGGCTGCCCGGGCCGCCGGGCACCGGGGCGGGCCGCGAGCCGGTGGACCCGCTCCGGTCGCGGTCCTACGCGTGGTGGACGACGGTGTCGGCCAGCACCGGGGCGTCGTCCCGCTCGACGGCGGTGACCGCCGCCGTCAGCCGCCCCTCGCCCCGCCACAGCCGTACGCGCAGGGTCTCGCCGGGGAAGACGGCCCCGGCGAAACGCGCCCGGCAGCCGAGCACCCGCTCCACCTCCCCGCCCAGCGCGGCGTCCACGGCCGCCTTCAGCGCCATCCCGTAGACGCACAGGGCGTGCAGGGGCGGCCGGCCGTGGCCCGCGTCCCGGACGTACTCGGGGTCGGTGTGCGGCGGGTTGTGGTCGCCGCACAGGCGGTACAGCAGGGCCTGGTTCTCCTGGACCGGCCGGACGAGTTCCAGGTCCGGCTCCCGCTCCGGCGCGCGCGCCGGGCCGCGCCCGGGCCGTCTGATGCGGCCCGCGCCCCGGCCGCCGTCGAGACCGCCCCCGCCCCGCACCAGCAGCCCGGCGGTGCAGCTCCACATCGGTCCGTCGCCGTCGGCGACCTCGGACCTCAGCACGACGACGGCGTCCTCGTCCCGGTCGTGGACGGCGGTGATCCGCGAGGTCCGCACCGCCCTGCCGTTCACCGGGACCGGCCGGTGCAGGGTCAGGGACTGCTCGCGGTGCGAGACGGCGGCCGGCTCGACGTCGACGCCGGGCGCGTACAGCCCGTCCAGCAGGGCGGGCCGGCCGCCCGCGACGGTGGCGAAACCGGGCAGGACGCGCAGTCCGCGCTCCAGGGTGTAGCGCAGTTCGAGCGGATCCGTGGCGGGCACGCCCGCGCCGATCCCCAGGTGGTAGAGCTGTACGTCCCGGTGGTCCCAGACGAGCTCGGTCGTGACGGGGTCGGCTGCGAGGGCCTTGGCTGGGTCGATGGGCATGGGAGGCTCGCTCCTTGGCTGCCGCGGTGCACGGTGGCGGACGGTGAGAACGCGCTCCGGCCGGTGTCCCCGGGCGTCAGAAGGCCCCTGTCCGACGCGCCGGCCGGTAGCCGGATGAACAGTATGGCGGCCCGCGGGTGCCGGGCCGCCCCGGGCGATGGCTTTTCGGACACGCCCCGGGTGCCCGGCGGCTCCGCCGCCCCCGCCGCCCCCGCCGGCGGGGCGTAGGGCAGCATGGGCCCCGGCACCGGGCCGGACCAGGCCGCCCCCGGGCCGGTCGAGGGAAGGGACCACCGATGGAGAGCGCCGCGCGGCCGGCACCCGGGGTCCTCGCCGCCTTCGAGGCCGCGAAGGGGTTCATGCCCGCCGACGAGGGGCTGGCGCTGTACGCCGCCGCCGTCGAGGCTGCGCGCCTGGGGCTGCCGCTGCTGGAGATCGGCACCTACTGCGGGCGCTCCACCATCCTGCTGGCCGACGCCGCCCGCCGGGCGGACGGGGACGTGACCGTGCTGACCGTCGACCACCACCGGGGCAGCGAGGAGCAGCAGCCGGGCTGGGATTACCACGATCCCGAACTGGTCGACCCGCACGTCGGCCTGATGGACACTCTCCCCTTCTTCCGCCGCGCCCTGCACGCCGCCGGGCTGGAGGAGCACGTGGTGGCGCTGGTCGGCCGCTCGCCGCGGATCGCCGCGCTGTGGGGCGGGCGGCTGGGGCTGGTCTTCGTCGACGGCGGTCACACCGACGAGCACGCGCGGGCCGACTACGAGGGCTGGGCCCCGCGGCTGGCCGAGGGCGGACTGCTGGTGATCCACGACGTGTTCCCGGATCCGGCCGACGGCGGGCAGGCGCCGTACCGCGTCTACCGCCGCGCGCTGGAGTCGGGCGCCTTCACCGAGGTCTCCGCGTTCCGTTCGCTGCGCGTCCTGCGGCGTACGGGCCCGGGCATCTGACGGCACCGGCCCGTCCGCACCGCTACGATCTCCGGTCATGTCCCCCGGCCGCCGCCCGTTCACCGTTCTTGCCGTCCTGGCAGTCCTGGCACTCGTACTGACCGTCTGTCTGGCGGGCTGGTCGGCGTGGCGGTCGGTACGGCAGGAACAGCAGGAGGGCTCCGCGCGGGTGCCCGGCGCACCCGCCCCGGGCACCGCGGAGGCCTCACCGCCGACGGCGCCCACGGCCCGCCCCTCGGAATCAGGGGAGCCGGACGGGAACGGCGGGAACGGCGGGGCGTTGCGGGGCACGGTGGTGGTGATCGATCCCGGGCACAATCCCGGCAACCGCGAGCACACCCGCGAGATCGCCCGCCGGGTGGACATCGGCACGGGCCGCAAGGAGTGCGACACCACCGGCACGGCCACCGACTCCGGTTACGCGGAGGCGGCCTTCACCCTCGACGTCTCGCGCCGGGCCCGGGACATCCTGGCGGAGCGGGGCGCCAGGGTGGTGCTCACCCACGACGGTGACCGCCCGTACGGGCCGTGCATCGACGAACGCGCCGCGCGGGGCAACGCCGTGGACGCCGACGCCGCGGTCTCCGTGCACGCCGACGGTTCCGGGGACGGCAACCGGGGCTTCCATGTCATCGTCCCGGCCCGGGTGCAGAAGGGCGACGCCGACACCACGGGGATCACCGGCCCGTCCCGGCTGCTGGGCGAGGAACTGGTCGACGCCTTCGCGGCGGCCACCGGCACCGGCCCCGCCGGCTATCTGGGGCCCGCCGTGGCCGAGACCGGTCTGGTCACCCGCGGCGACCTGGGCGGCCTCAACCTCTCCCGGGTGCCCAAGGTGTTCCTGGAGTGCGGCAACATGCGCGATCCGCGCGACTCCCGGCTGGTGACCGACCCGTCCTGGCGGCAGCGCGCGGCCGAGGGCCTGGCCGACGGTGTCACGGCCTTCCTGCGCGGCTCGGGGAGCCGCCCGCACGCCGGAACGGACAACGCGGACCCGCCGGACCCGGCCGGGCGTCCTTCCGTACGATAGGGCCCGCCCCCGTGCTGACCAGACCATGACGAGACCGACTAAGGACCTCACGTGAACATCCGCTCGCTCACCCGAAGCGATGGTGCGGTAATCGGAGCAGCGGTGCTGCTGTTCATCGCCTCGTTCTTCGCCTTCTTCAAGGCCTCGGAGAACTGCTCCGAGAACTGCACGGTCAACAGCTGGGAGCCGGCGCTCTTTCCGCTGCTGCCGACCGTGACCCTCGCCGCGCTGATCGCCGCCGGGCTGCTCGTCGCCGGACGGGTGCTGCCCGGCGACCGCAAGGTGGCCGGGCTCGGCCTCGAACAGTGGGGCACCGCGCTGGCCGTGTTCACGGGCTGGGCGGCACTGTGGTCGATGTTCTCCACCGTCCTGCCGGACCCGGAGGACGCGAACCTCAACCGGAACCTGGAACTGGGGGTCGGCGCCTGGCTGACGCTCATCGGGGGGCTGCTCATGGCGGCGTTCGCCATCCTGGGCAACACCGTCCCCGCGCTGAAGGCCCCGCTGCTGCCGGCGCCCTCCCCGCAGGCCCCGAACCCCTACGGCACGGGTCCGCAGCCGGGCGGCTACGGCTACCCGGGCGGTCCCCAGCCGGGCGGCTACGGCTATCCCGGCGGTCCGCAGCCCGGCCAGCCGATGCAGCCCGGTCAGCAGGGACAGCCGGTCGGTCACCAGCCGTACGGCGGCCAGCCCGCACAGCAGCAGCAGCCGGCTCCCGGTCCGGCGGCCGGCGCCCCGGCCGACCCGGGCTTCCAGCCCTTCTGGTTCGCCGTGCCGGTGGCCCGGCCGCTGTACAGCGAGGACGGTTCGCACAGCCAGATCGCCGAACTGGCGCCGGGCACCTGGTACCTGGCGGTGGAACAGCGCGGCCAGGCGCTGGTCGCCCAGACCCAGGACGGCCGCCGCGGCGTCCTGCAGGACACCTCGGGCATCCAGCGCGGCTGACCGGCCGGTCCCGCCGCGGCAGCGCTCCGCCGGTCCCGCCCGACTCGGCGGATTCCAGGGGGCGTCGCAGCACGGGTGATCAGCCTGCTGTGGCCAGGGGCTCGCGAGACGCCCGGCCGGGGAGACCCGGCCGGGCGTCTCGCGTGGTCCGGGCCGGGGTGCCGCGACGACCGGCGCGGCGGGGGATCCGGGCGGAAGGGCCGCCGCACCGGGGGCACCTCCCGCACCGTCTCAGCTCGGGCGTCCCAACAGGCCCCCGTCCCGGACGGATCGGGTTTGCGCGCGTACGGAGCGGCAATCCGGAGCACATGGCCACTACTGTCCGACGCAGCGGAGGCAGTACGGCCGCCTTGGTGATCCGGGTCGTCGCGGACATCATGGCGGCCATCATCGGCCTCTGGATCCTGCTCTACGTGCTGGACGCCAACCCGGGCAACGACCTGGTCGTGTTCGTCCACGACGCCGCCCGCTGGCTGGCGGGCTGGTCGTACGACCTGTTCGACCTGGAGCCCGGCTGGTTCCAGGTGCTGATCAACTACGGCATCGCGGCCGTGGTCTACCTGTTCATCGGTCATCTGCTGGCAGCCCGGGTCCGCCGCTACTGACGGGCGGTCACCGGGCGCCGCTCCGGCCTGCCGTGGGGAAAGCGGGACGCGGTTCAGCAGCAGTCCGGCTCGAGTCCCACCGGCAGCCGCTCCCCGCCGAAGACCGCCACCGTGGCCTCGTCGCCGCCCAGCGCGGCGACGGCCAGCAGCAGCGAGCCCGCCGTCCAGGCGGTCAGCTCCTCGGGCCAGAAGGCGTCGTCCGCGAAGACGTAGCCGGTCCAGTACATGCCGTCCGCGTTGCGCAGGTGCTGCATCCACCGCAGGATCTCCAGCGCCCGGTCGGACTCGCCCATCACCCACAGGGCGAGGGCGAGTTCGGCGCTCTCGCCGCCGGTCACCCAGGGGTTGGGCAGTACGCAGCGCACCCCCAGGCCGGGGACGACGAAGCGGTCCCAGCCGGACTCGATCCGCTCCTTGGCCTCGGGCCCGGTCAGCACTCCGCCGAGGACCGGGTAGTACCAGTCCATCGAGTAGCGGCTCTTGTCCAGGAAGCGCTCGGGATGGCGGCGTACCGCGTGGCCCAGCCGGCCCAGCGCCAGCTCCCAGGCGGGCTGCGGCTCCTCGCGGTGCCCGGCCAGGGCCAGCGCGCAGCGCAGCGCCTGGTGGACGGAGGAGCAGCCGGTCAGCAGGGCGTCGGGGGAGGCGGTGCCGTCGGCGTCCCGCTTCCAGCCGATCTGGCCGCCGGGCTGCTGGAGGTCCAGGACGAAGCCGATCGCCGCGACGACCACCGGCCACATCCGCTCCACGAAGGCCTCGTCGCCCGTGGCGAGGTAGTGGTGCCACACCCCGACGGCGACGTACGCGCAGAAGTTGCTCTCCCGGCCCGGGTCGGTGGGACGCGCGGCATCGCCGTCGGCGTAGGCGGCGTACCAGGAGCCGTCCGGGTTCTGGTGCTCGGCCAGCCAGCGGTAGGCGGCCTCGGCGCGTCCGTGTTCGCCGGCCGTGTCCAGCGCCATGGCGGCCTCGACGTGGTCCCAGGGGTCGAGGTGGTGGCCGCGGAACCACGGGATCGCGCCGTCGGGGCGCTGGACGGCGGCGATGCCCGCGACGGTCCGCGCGGCCTGCTCGGCGGTGAGCACGCCCGGCAGGACGAGCCGCTCGGTGCGGTCCGGGCTCGTCACGCCCGCTCCGTACCGGTCTCCGGGGCGGCCCGCCCGCCGGGGACCGGAGCGGCCGGCAGGTGCGGCTTGGTGGCGTACGCCACGAAGCTCTTGCCCATGACGGGATCGAGCGCCCGTTCGGCGAGCCGGGTGACCAGGGGTTTCCTCATGATGTCCCAGACCAGCAGCTTGTGGTACGCGCGCACCGGCAACGCGGCCTCGTCCCCGTCCCGGTTCACCCCGAAGGCGCACTTGAGCCACCAGTACGGGGAGTGCAGGGCGTGGGCGTGGTGTGTCCCGTACGGTTCCAGGCCCACCTCGCGGATCCTCGCCAGCAGTTCGTCGGCGCGGTAGATGCGGATGTGGCCGCCCTCGACCTCGTGGTACGCGTCGGACAGCGTCCAGCAGACCTTCTCCGGGCCGTAGCGCGGCACGGTCACCGCGATCCGGCCGCCGGGGCGCAGCACCCGCACCAGCTCGGCCAGGACGCCCTTGTCGTCGGGGATGTGCTCCATCACCTCGGAGACGATCACCGCGTCGAAGCTGTCGTCCTCGAAGGGCAGCGCGAGGGCGTCGCCCTCCAGCGCGGTGGCCTCGGCGCCCGCCGGCGCCTCACCGGCCTCCCGCATGGCGGCGAACCACTTGGCGACCTCGCGGATCTCCTCGCCGTTGCGGTCCAGCGCGACCACGCGCGCGCCGCGCCGGTAGCACTCGAAGGCGTGGCGGCCGGCGCCGCACCCCAGGTCCAGGACCCGGTCGCCGGGGGCGAGCGGGAAGCGGGAGAAGTCCACGGTCAGCACTGAACTGGTCTGCCTTCCTCGGTGATGTGCGGGAGGGAACCGGTGCCGTGGCCGGGAGGGTCCGCCGGCCCGCGGCCTTCCCCCGGGTCCGGCGGCCCGGGACGTTTCCGGGCGCGGGGGCGGCCGTCCGTCCGGTCCCCCGTCGTCCGGCGGGGCGGTCCCGGCCGGACGGCGAGGGCCTCCCGGCGCGCCTTGCCGGTCACGGCGCTAGCCGACGGCGGGAGCGCGGCGGGCCGCCGCGCTCCCGTTCTCGTCGTGTCCGGCCCGCCCGGCCGCCCTCTCGATCGCGGTGCGGTAGTGCTCCACCGTGCCGCGGGCGGCCTGCTCCCAGGTGAAGCGGCGCAGCACCCGCTCCCGTCCGGCCGCGCCCAGCCGCGCCCGCAGGGCCGTGTCGCCCAGCAGGCGCCCCAGCGCGGCGGCCAGCGCCCCGGCGTCGGCCGGGGGCACGGCCAGACAGGTCTCGCCGTCGGGGCCGGCGACCTCGGGGATGGCGCCCCCGGTGGTGGCGACCAGCGGGGTGCCGGTGGCCATGGCCTCGGCGGCGGGCAGCGAGAAGCCCTCGTAGAGGGAGGGGACGCAGGCGACCTGGGCGCCGCGCACCAGGTCGGCCAGCTCGCGGTCGCTTATGCCCTTGACGAACTCGACCGCGCCGCCGAGCCCGTAGCGCTCCAGGGCGTCGGCCACCGGGCCCTTCCCGGGCCGTCCGCCCACCACGACCAGATGCGCGTCCGGGTGCTCGGTGCGGACCTTGGCCAGTGCCTCCACCAGGTGGACCAGCCCCTTGAGGGGGACGTCCGCGCTGGAGGTGGTGACGATGCGGCCGGGGATCTCCGGGACGGCCGGGTCGGGGGAGAACAGCCGGGTGTCGGCGCCGATGTGCACGACGTGGACGCGCTCGGGACGCACTCCGAGGTGCTCGGTGATCTCCCGGCGGGAGGAGCCGGAGACGGTCAGGATCCGCGGCAGCCGCCGGGCGACCCGCTTCTGCATCCGGGTGAAGCCGTACCAGCGGCGCACCGAGGCCCGTTTCCGCCAGTCCGCGGCGGCGGCCAGCTCCAGCCGCCGGTCCACGGTGATGGGGTGGTGGACGGTGGTGACCAGGGGGAGGCCGAGCCGTTCCAGGCCCAGCAGCCCGTAGCCGAGGGTCTGGTTGTCGTGGACGACGTCGAAGTCGCCGCGCCGGGCGGCCAGCAGGCGGCGGGCGCGCAGCGAGAAGGTCAGCGGCTCGGGGAAGCCGCCGGTCCGCATGGTGGCGACCTCCAGCACGTCGATCCAGTCGCGGTACTCCCCCAGCCGCGGGGTGCGGAAGGGGTCGGGCTGGCGGTAGAGGTCGAGGCTGGGGAGCCTGGTGAGGGCGGCCTCTCCCGCCCAGTCCTCCGCACCGTCCGCCCCGGGGGCGTCGAGGACGGGGTAGGGCTGGGCGCCGACCACCTCGACGCGGTGGCCGAGCCGGGCCAGTTCCCGCGACAGGTGCCGTACGTAGACGCCCTGGCCGCCGCAGAACGGGTTCCCCTTGTAGGTGAGCAGTGCGATCCGCAGCGGTCGGCCGCCGTCGGCGGCCGTGCCCGCCAGGGGACCGGGCGCGGCGTCCCTGGTGGCCTCTGCCGTCACTCACGGCCCCCTTCTGCGAAGATCTCGCGGCGAACTTCCGCGGGAGCGTAACCGCTCGCGTTAATCTGGAACAAGTTTCAAGGATGGCCCGGCCGCGTCCCGTTCGCATTCCGGTCGCACCCGGTCCGGCGGCCCGTACGGCCCCGACCCGCAAGATTACCGGCCGGTAGGGAGTCTGGGCCGGGCGGCCCGGGTGATTCCCACCACGGCACCGCCCCGCGCCCGGCCCGTGCGGCCGGAGGGGACGGACGGGCCCCCGGCAGGCAGGACGGACGGGAAGATGGCAGAACGGCCGGCGGCACGCCCCCTCGCGCACTCCCCCGCCACCCCGCGGCGCACCGAGCGCCAGGAGGCGCGCCGCCGCCGCATCCTGGACGCCACCGCGGCCCTGGCCCGGCGCGGCGGCTTCGAGGCGGTGCAGATGCGGGAGGTCGCCGAGGCGTCCGGCGTCGCCCTCGGCACGCTCTACCGCCACTTCCCCTCCAAGATCCATCTGCTGGTCGCCACCATGCACGACCAGTTGGAGCGGCTCCACCGGACGCTGCACCGGCACCCGCCGCGGGAACCGGAGCCCTCGGCCCGGGTCGCCGGCACGCTGCTGCGCGCCTTCCGCGCCCTTCAGCGGGAGCCGCGACTGGCGGAGGCCATGGTGCGCGCGTTCACGTTCGCGGACCGTTCGGCCGGGGCGGAGGTCGACGCGGTCTCCCGGCTCACCACGGCCATCATCCTGGACGCCCTGGGAACGCGGGGCGGCCCGGAGGAGTCCGGGGCGGAACGGCTTCCGGCGGTCCGGGTGATCGAGCACACCTGGCACTCGGCACTGATCGGCTGGCTTTCCGGGCGGGCCTCGGGCGAACAGGTACGCAGTGATATCGAAACGGCGTGCCGGTTGATCGACATAACGGTGCGCGGCGGCGCACGCCGATAATTCGCACAGGCCGGATGTACGCCCCCGAACAGCTTCCAGTGCTCTCGAATACTCGCCGGTACTGGCCGAAAGTCTGCGTTATCAGGGGACCGTTGCAGGTATCTGTTGACGGGTGTTCGACAAACGTCGCCCGGACAGGGCACTGGAGGAGCCGACCGTGATTCAGGTACTGCTGGTGCACCACTTCAGCCTGTTGAGATCCGGCCTGGCAGCGTTACTCAACAAGGCACCCGACATGGAGGTCAGGGACATCCCCTGGTCGAACGCCCCCGGTCGACTCCGGTCCCTGCGGGCGGACGTGTGCGTCGTCGACCTGGACGGCCCGGAGGGCCCGGAGGGACCGGAGGGGGGCAGCCTCGCCGAGCTGTGTCGGCATATGCCAAAGGCAGATTGCGGCCTATTGGTTCTGGCCACCCCGGGAAGACCCGGGGTGCTGCGCCGCGCCTATGACGCCCATGCCCTCGGTTTCGTGAACAAGGACGCCACTCCGCGGAAATTAGTGGAGGGCATCCGGAATGTGGCCGCCAGCCGCCGCTATGTGGACGAATCCCTGGCCCATGATCTGCTGCGCGCGGCGGACATGCCGCTCACCGCACGGGAGTTGAGCGTGCTGTCCCTGGCCGCCAGAGGCGCGACGGTCTCCGAGATAGCCGGCCGGCTGCACCTGTCGTGCGGGACCATACGCAACTACATGTCCGCCATCACGCGGAAGACCGGGGCGCGCAACCGCGTCGACGCCATAAGGATCTCCCAGGGCGCGGGCTGGGTGTAGCGGGGGACACCCACCACGCGGAGGTCCGGCGGCGCGGGCGCGGCATCAGACCGGTGCGGCACCGCCGCCGGACAGCGGGACCGCGGGCGGCGGCCCGGACCGGGCACGGCCTTCCGGCAGGTCCCGCCCACAGCCGCGGCCACCGTCACGTCCGGCGTCGCGTCCGGCGTGCCACCGGCCGACGAGGTCGCGGTAGAGGGCGGAGCCCGCCAGCAGTTCCCGGTGACTCCCGGCGGTGGCCCGGGCGCCGTCCATCACCAGCACCCGGTCGGCCCGGTGCGCCGAGCTGATCCGGTGGGCGATCACCACCACGGTGCCGGGCCTGGCGGCGAACGCCCGCTCGGCCCGGGCCTCGGCCACCGGGTCCAGATGGCAGGTGGCCTCGTCCAGCAGCACCAGCGGGGCCGGCGACAGATGGGCCCGGCCGAGGGCGACGAGCTGCCGCTCCCCCTGGGAGAGCGCCGCCGGGTCGATCACCGCGTCCAGTCCGCCCAGCCGGTCCACCAGCGGTCCGAGCCCGACCGCGGCCACCGAGGCGGCCACGGCCTCCCCGGACACCTCCGGCTCCGGCGGGCACAGGTAGCACAGGTTGTCGCGGAGGGTGCCCGTGAAGACGTACGCCTGCTGCGGTATCAGCACCCGCCGCCGCGCCAGCTCCCCGGCCTCCAGACCGCGCAGCCGCCGGGCCGGCTCGCCGTCCACCAGCACCTCGCCCCCGTCCGGCGCGAGCAGGCCCGCGACGAGGGCGGCCAGCGTGGACTTGCCGATGCCGCTGGGACCCACGACCACCAGGTGCTCGCCGGGCTCGACCACCAGGTCGACATCGCGGAGCACCGGCTGGGCGCCGGGGCCGTAGGCGAAGGTGACCGAGCGCAGCTCCACCCGGGAGCCGGACTCCCGGCGGGCGGCGGGAACGGGCGCGGGCGGGGGCGCCTTCCCGGCCGCGGGCTCTGCGGCGTCTCCGGCGTCTCCGGCGTCTCCGGGACCGACCAGCCGGTCCAGGATCACCAGCAGCCGGGTGCCCGCGGTGCCCAGGGCGCTCATCAGGGTGTGCAGGGCGGGCAGCAGCGACTGGGTCAGATAGGTCAGCGCGCCCAGCAGCGCGCCCGCCGTGACTCCCCGGTCCAGCAGCCACGGGGAGGCGACCAGCAGCAGGACGACCGGCAGCTGCCCGGCCACCCCCAGCGCCAGGGTGCGGGCCGCGGCCCAGCGGGCGAGCGAGCGGGCGGCGCCGACCTCGGTGTCGACCAGCCCGTCCGCCTCCGCGGCCGTACGCCGCTCGGCGCCGCACGCCACCACGTCCCGCAGTCCGGCGGCGACGGCCCCGTACCGGGTGGCCAGCGCCTCGTCGGCGGTGAGGAAGTCCCGCTGCCGGGCCGCCATCGGCACCAGGGTGGCGGTGAACAGCAGCAGGCCCAGCACCAGCGGCGGCACCACGACCACCAGCAGCAGCGGGGCGAGGGAGGCCAGTCCGGCCAGCGCCCCGGCGGCGGTGAAGACGAAGGAGCGCAGCACCAGCACCAGTCCCGCGAAGCTGTCCCGGGCCAGTTCGGTCTGGTGGGTGAGGCGGGAGACGGCCGAGCTGTCCGCCCGGGCCGGGTCCGCCGCCGCCTCGCGCAGGGCGCGGGTCACCACCCGGCGCAGCAGCCCGTCCCGCAGCGGTTCGACGAGGTCGGCCAGGGCGCGGAAGACCCCCCGGGTGGCCAGCCCGCCGGCGAAGGTCGCCACGGCGGCCACGGCCAGCCAGAGCAGCCCGGTGCCGGTCCGGCCGGCCAGGAAGCCGCGGTCCAGGGACTGGGCCACCCCGTAGCCGAACAGGAAGGTCTGCGCGGACTCCAGCAGCGACCAGGCGCCCAGCAGCGCCAGCACCCGTTTCCTGCCGCGCAGGAAACGGACCGCGTGCGGGGTCAGCCGGCGGGCCGGGCCCGGTTCGGTGCGGCTCACCGGGCTCCCTCCCCGGCCGCCACCGTGCCGGACGCGGTGTCCGCCGTATCAGCCGTGTCCGCCGTATCAGGGGTGTCCGGTTCCGGTCCGCCGTCCGAGTCCGCGTCCGCGGCGGCGAACTCCCCGGCGGCGAACACCGCCCGGTACTCGGGGATCTCCCACAGCGCCTCGTGCGGGCCCACGGCCCGCACCCGGCCGTCCGCCAGCCAGGCCACCAGATCGGCGCGGGCCGCGGAGGAGACCCGGTGCGCGACGAGCAGCCGGGTGCCCGCCCGCACCTCGCGGGTCAGCGCCCGGCCGACCTGGAGCTCGGTGACGCTGTCCAGGCTGGAGGTGGCGTCGTCCAGGATCAGCAGCCGGCCCGCGTGGGCGAACGCCCGGGCCAGGCCGAGGCGCTGGAACTCGCCGCCCGACAGCGGCGCTTCCGCCAGCGCGGTGCCGTATCCGGCGGGCAGCCGGCTCACGAAGACGTCCGCGCTGGCCGCCTTCGCGGCCCGTGCCACGGCGCGGTCGTCCACCTCGCGCGGGCCGAAGCCGATGGCCTCGCCGACGGTCGCGCCGAACAGCGCGGGCCGCTCGAAGGCGTAGCCGACCTCCCGGCGCAGCACCCCGGGGTCGAGGCCGGTCAGCGGGACCCCGTCCAGCAGCACCTCGCCCTCGTCGGGATCGGCCAGCCGCCCGGCGAGCGCGGCCAGGGTGGACTTGCCCGACCCGGAGGCGCCCACCACGGCCAGTGTGGTGCCGCCCGGGACGGTCAGGTCCACGTCCCGCAGCACCGTCCGCCCGCCGCGCACGGCGGTGACGCCGCGCAGTTCCAGCCGTCCGGTGCCGTCCGGCGGCAACGACCGGCCGCCGTGCTCCACCGGGGGCACCGCCAGCAGTTCGGTGGCGCGGCGGGCGGCGGCGCGGCTGCGCACCAGGGCGCTGAGCTGGGTGGTGATGCCGCCGATCCCGGCGGCCAGGGACGCGTAGCGGGACGCGGCCAGCAGTTCGCCGACGCTCACCGCCCCGGCGGCCAGCCGGACGCCGCCCACCGCCAGGACGGCGGCCGTCAGCAGGGGCACCAGTACGCCGCTGCCGACGACGGCCCGTCCGTACACCTGCCACATCCGCCGTCCCTGGCCGCTCAGTTCGGGCAGCGGAGCCAGGACGCGGGCGCGTTCGCGCCCGGCGGTGCCGGCCGCGGCCACCGTACGGGCGCCCGCGAGCGCCTCGACCAGCCGGGCCGCGATCCGGCCCTGGACGCGCTGGTAGCGCGAGACGCTCTCGGAGGAGCTGCGGGCGAAGGCGCGCAGCAGCAGGACCAGCAGGGGCACGCCCGCGCAGAAGGCCGCGGCCAGCCAGGGGTCGATGAGCAGCAGGGCCACCAGGGCGCCGAGCGGGGTGACCAGGGCGGCGAACGCGCCGGCGGCGGTGGCGGGGGCGTGGCCGGCCTCGGCGGCGTTGCCCGCCAGCCGGGTCACCAGGTCGCCGGGGGTGAAGCGGGCCGCCCGGTGGGGGCCCACGGACAGCAGATGGCCCAGGCCGCGGCGGCGCAGCCAGGCGGTGGAGCGGGCGCCGGTGACCCCGGTGAGGTAGGCGGTCGCCGCGTCGCACAGCACCTCGGCGGCGACCAGCAGCGCGCACAGCGCCAGCCAGCGGGGCAGAGCGGCGGCCCGGTCCGGGTCGCCGCCGGAGTCCAGCGCCAGGTCGAGGGTGCGGCCGAGTACGGCGGGCAGGGCGATGGCCGCCGCCGCGGAGGCACAGCTCAGCAGGAAGATCGCCGTGGTGCGGCCAGCGCTGTGGCGGAGCGCGCCCAGCAGGAGGCGGTCGGCGTCCCGGCCGGTGTGTGCCGGCGGGCTCCCGGGCCGGTCCTCGGGCGGGCCGCTGTGCGGGGGCCGCTCCGGCGCGCCGCCGGTTCCGCGGTCGGTGGGCTGGGTTGCCATGGGCGGTGGGTCCTCGCCTCCGGAAGCGGCGCGGTGCTGCCGCGCCCGCAGGGTACGGGGGGCCGGGCAGGGGGTAACCTCCGGATACGGCGACGCGGCCCCGGGCGTTGTGACCGCCCGGGACCGCGCGCTACCGTCTCACGGTCGCGGTGTCGTCACCGCGTGCCCCGAGAGGTCAGTCGCAGGTGGTGACGCTCAGGGAGCTGTCGCCGCACAGCAGCAGGCTGGCGCGGCTGCCGCCACCGGTGAACTCGTCCTCGGCGGGGGTCTCCATGGTCTGCAGGTCGAGAAGGTTCATTTTTCTTTCCTTTCATTCCGTGGGGACGGGATTTTCTTTCACGGCCCCCCTCGCGGAGGGCCGGCTCTGGGGCCGCCGAAGCGGCGGGAGGAAGGGCAGCCGCGCGGGCGTGTCGTGCAGCGCGGCGCCCAGGGCGAGCAGGCATCCGGCGGTCCCGGTCGCCAGGTCCATCGACAGACGCATCATCTGCTCGCCGGGGAAGGCCAGTTGTCCTCGGTAGGGAACGGCCCCCCAGGTCATCGAGTCGATCTGGCGGCGCAGGTCGGCGTCCTGGGTGCCGGGGCCCCCGACCGTGGTGCGGGCCAGGTGCAGGACCATGCCGGCCGCGCCGCGGAACAGGGCGGGCTGGGCGTAGAACTTCGCCTGGGCGGCCCTGACGATGTCGCGCCGCGCCTGTTCGAACCGCTCGTCGGTGCGGTGGGCGGCGTAGTCGTCCAGCACCATGCCGATGCCGACGCTGCCGGCGCCCAGGTAGGGCATGGTGCGCCAGCCCTCGTCCACCTGGAGTCCGCCGCCGATGCCCGTGACGCAGCAGTCCAGGTCGCGGCGGAGCGCGTCGGCGGCGAGGTCCAGCAGTGCGCTGTCTCCGGTGCGCTCGTACAGCCGCAGGAAGAGCAGGGCCTGGCCGGCCGAGCCGTACAGCAGTCCGGCGCGGGGGGAGCCCTTGGTGACGGGCAGTTTCCGCGGTCCGCTCCGTTCGGCCTTGTCGGCGACGAGCCGGGCGCAGCGCAGGGCCGCGTCGTGCAGGGCGCTCTCGCCGGTGGCGGCGGCCAGGGAGTCCAGGGCCAGGCCGATGCCGGCCAGGCCGCTGTGCAGGTCGGGGGCGATGTCGGCCCAGGGCTGGCCGACGACCGTCTCGGCGAGTTTCAGGGCGCGGTCGGGGTGCCCGAACCGCTCCAGGGCCCAGGCGACGCCGGACAGCCCGTCGTAGAAGCCCAGCGGGGTGCCGGAGGCCGGCTGCTCGGTCTGCCGCAGCAGCCACTCCTCGGCCTCCGCGGGCCGCTCGGCACCGGTCTCGGACAGTGTGTAGAGCACGCCGGCCGCGCCGTGGGCGAGGCAGACGCCGCCGCCGGGGGCGAACTGGGCGATGTCGCCGGGGAACAGCCGGTCGGTGCGCTCGGGGGTGGCCGAGGCGAGCACGGCGCGGACCATCGAGTCGCGGCTGCGCGGCCAGTCGGCGGGGTGCACGGGCAGATAGCCCTTCCCGGGGCCGCCCCCGGCGGCGCCCGCCGTCCCCTCCTGGACCGCTTCCCCGGCCGTACCGCCCGGACCGGTCGCGACGGACTCCGGGCCCGGCCACCCCCGGGTTATCTCCTCGACGGCCTCGTCGAGGAACTCGCGCGGTACCGGGAACTCCCGGGCCGCGATCCGGGCCAGATGCGCGGCCTTGCCCCGGTCCACCGCGAACAGGCTGGTGAGCGGGAGGAAGAGGGCGATGCGCAGACAGGCCAGCGCGTAGCGGTCGACGTCGAAGCCCCTGCGGTCGGCCGGGGCGACGAAGCCGGGGTTGGCGACGGTCTGGCGGCGGCCCTCGTCGATGTGGGCGGCGGCCTCGAAGTCCAGCAGCACCACCGAGGACTCGTCCTCGGCGACCATGATGTTGAACAGGTGCAGGTCGTTGAAGACGATGCCGCGCCCGTGGATGGCCTCGACGGCCTCCTCCACCAGCCGGTGCACACGCAGCGCCCAGCCGGTGTACTCGGCGAGCCGCTCGGGTCCCGGATCGGCCTCGATCAGCGGGTGGCGGCGGGCGAAGAAGCCGTTGAGCGGCTTGCCCTCGATGTACTGGAGCACCAGGAACCAGTGGTCGCCCAGGCTGAACCAGTCGCGCACCTCGGGGGTGCAGGGAAGTCCGGAGAGCTGCTCCAGGACCTCCTTCTCGCGCCGCAGCCGGGTCACCGCGTCGGCTCCGTCGGCGGCCAGGCCGGCGTGCGGGCGGCCCTCCTTGAGGACGACCTTCTCGCCGGTGCGGGTGTCGGTGCCGACGTAGACGCCGCCGCCGTTGGAGAAGTGCAGGGCCTTCTCGATGCGGTACGGGATGGAACCGATCTTCGTGGCGTTGCGCGCCGCCAGATGCGGCTTGAGGAAGTCGGGCAGGGTGATCCAGCCCGGTACGTGGAAGGACGGCTCCCGGCGGTCGGGCACCAGCCGGCCCTCGGCGTCCTCGACGGCGGGCCGCAGCTCGCCGTCCGCGTCGTAGCAGTGCCGCTCGGTGAAGCTGCCGTAGCGCAGGTACACCGGGCCGTTCCCCCAGCGCAGGTCGCTGAGGATGTACGGGCCGGGCTCGCCGGCCAGCAGCTCGGCCAGGTCCTCGGCGATGGTGCGGCACTGCTCGTCGTCGGCCGGGTAGACCGTGACGAACTTCCCGCTGCCGGCCCGCTCGGCGTACTTGGCGTTGCGGTTGTGCAGCAGGTAGCGGCTGGGCACGAACTTGAAGGCGATGCCGCGGGGCACGCAGTAGTCCCAGACCTTCTCCGCGATCCGCCCGGCGTTGTCCAGGCAGGCGGAGACGTGGATCTTCCAGCCCTGGTAGGGGAGCTTCGCGTCCAGCGGGCGGAAGGCCAGCCAGTCACCGGAGCGGTGGCTCTGCCAGCCGGCGGGGACGGGGCGGCGGGCGGCCTCGTAGCCGCCGGTGCGGCCGCTGTCGTCGGAGATGCGGTGAGGGGCGTCGTAGAACTGACGGTCCGCGTCGCAGAAGACGGCGTACCCCTTGCTCATCTCATCCCCTTCGTCCGTCTCGTCCGGTCGGCTGGTCCGGTCGGTCCGTCCGGCTGCACCGGCGGCGACTGGTTCCGACTCTTCCACGGGGCCGGGGGGCGGAACAGTCACAGCTGTCACGAGTCGGCTGTGAAGAACTCACGGGTAACCGGGGTCGGGGAGAAGGGAGCCGACGCCGGGGCCGCCGGAACGGCGCCGGCCCGCACCGCCGTGCGGCGGTGCGGGCCGGCCGGGGCACAGGCGGGGTCACCTGCCCGTTTGCAGGGCTTCCCAGGTGCGGGAGCCGACGACGCCGTCGGTGACCAGCCCGCGGCCGCGCTGGTAGTCGCGGACGGCTGCCTCGGTGAGCGGCCCGAAGGCGCCGTCGATGTCCACGGTGCGGCCGAGGGCGGCGGTCAGCGCGCGCTGGAGCCGCTCGACGGCCGGGCCGGAGGCACCCTGCCGCAGGGCGGGCGTGGTACCGGCCGACAGCAGGGCCGTCCAGGTGCGGGAGCCGACGACGCCGTCGGCGGCCAGCCCGCGGTTGTCCTGGAAGGCACGCACGGCGGCGGCGGTGACGGGGCCGAAGACGCCGTCCACCTCTCCCGCGTCGAAGCCGTGGTCGTTCAGGAGCTGCTGGGCGGCCCGCACCTGTTCGCCGGTGGAGCCGGACCGCAGGGTGTCGTAGGAGCGGAAGCTCAGCCGGACGGGGGCGGCGGCGCCGTCGTCGCGGACCAGCCGCATGTAGCGGTTCCAGTCCCAGTTGGGCCCGGGGTCGGTGTGGGTGTTGCCGGGCACCTCGTGGTGGCCGACGATGTGGGTCCGGTCCCGGGGGATGTCGTAACGGTCCGTCAGATGGCGGGTGAGCGCGGCCGAGGAGCGGTACATCGCGTCGGTGAACCACGCCGGGTCGTCGACGTAGCCCTCGTGCTCGATGCCGATGGAGTAGGGGTTGCCCGACCGGGCGTGCCAGGCGGTGTCGCGGTCGCGGACCGTCTGGGTGACCTCGCCGTCGGAGGAGCGGACCACGTAGTGGGCGCTGACCTCCGCCGCGGGGTCCTGGAACCAGGAGATGGTCCCGGCGTACGTGCCCTGGGTGACGTGGACGACCACATGGGTGATCGGCGCCGAGCGGCCGGCGGCGTAGTTGTCCGGGTGGGCCGCCGCCCAGCGCGCGGGCGGGTAGTCGGCGCTGAGGAGGGCGGTGGTGTCGGGGGTGTTCGGGGTGCGCGAGGCGCGCGGGGTGTCCGCCGGGCGGGCGCCGGGGGGCGCGGGGTCGGCGGCCGAGCGGACCGCCGCGTAGCGGCCCCGCTCGGGCTCGGTCTCCCGCGGCCCCACGGTGACCCGTTCGCCCTCCGGGGTGAGCGCGCTGAAGCCCGCGGAGAGGAACTCGTAGACGGTGTCGGCGTACAGCCGGGCCGTGCCGGGATCGGAGGCGCCGCCGTAGCGGGCCACCGCCGGGTACCAGGCGTCCGCGTCGCGGCGTTCGGCGACGTCCAGGTCCAGTTCGTCGGCGTAGGAGCGCAGTACGGCGGCGGCGCCGCGGACGTTGGCCGCGGTGTCCTCGCGCAGTTCGGCCTCGGGTTCGCCGGTCAGTGCGGCGGCCTCCGCCAGGGTGCGGTGCGCGGGGTTGTCGGTCAGGTGCATCACCCCGTAGCCGTTCGCGTGGCTGGGCTCGCCGCGGTGGCCGTCGAGACGGGTCTCCCCGTAGCCGACCGCGACCAGCAGGTCCCGTGGGACCTGGTACTCCTCGGCGGCGCGGTCGAAGGCCCGGCCCACCGGGGCGCGCGGGGCCGGGTCGGCGGGATCCGCCGGAGCGGCGCCCGCCGGGGGTGCCGCGGCGAGCAGCGCCGCGGTGGCCAGCGCGGCGAGGGCGGGCGCTCCCGGGCGCCGCCGGGCCGTGGGACGTCTGGGCATTCTTCCTCCGGTGGGCATGTGCGTGGGGGTGAGCAGTGGCTGCTCGCTCACGCCCGTGGTCGGCAGGAACTTCTATCCGCGAGACATGATCACGTCAAGAAAGCGCGGGGAGTTTCCGCTTGTTTTCACTCACCTGCCACAGGAATTCCGCACCAGGACCGGAAAACTCTGGCCGAAAACCGACTCATTTCCTGTCCGTCCGCCGCCACCTGCGCATACACCTCCGCGGCACGGCCGTCCGCACACCGGTCGGACCCGGCGTCGGAGGGTGCCGCACCGGCACCGCGGACGTCAATGAACCACCTGTGAATTTCCGGGAATTCGCCGCCCGGACCGCCGGACAGAAGGGAACGGAAGCGGCGTTGTGCGCGCCGATCCGCATTTCGGCCGCCTTCCGGCCACCGGTCCGGACATCCGCGGACGCGCCCTCGCGGACAGGCCACCCGGCCCCCGGCCCGGGACGCGACCGGGCGCGTTCCGGGTGTGATCCCGCTCCCAGCCGCCGGGGAACCGGGCGGCCGCCCGTTAGAGTGACCCGACGAACGTCATGTGCCCGAACGGGGGAAGCCGGTGCGAATCCGGCGCTGACCCGCAACCGTGAGCACGGCGGACATCCCGTCCCGCCGTACGAGCCGGAGCACCCGCCCGGGCACGAGCAGGCTCCCGGAGCCGCCGGACGCATCCGCCACGGGGTGGAGGCGGCGGCCCCGGTCCGGCACCGTCGAGGAATGCGGAGCCGAGCCCGGTGTGCCCCGTGCGGCGAGCGCGGCCGGCTTCCGTGCCCGGTTGCGTCCGGCCTGTCGCCCACGAGAAAGGCACCACACCGCCATGCCACTGTCCCTGCGCCGCACCGCCGCGGCCCTGGCCGTCCCCGCCGCGCTCTGCGTGGCGGCCGCCGGGGTCCCGGCAGCAGCCGCCGACGAGTCGCCGTCCGCGTCGGCCCCGGCGCAGCCGGACCCGCCGGCCGCGCTGTACGGGAAGGGCGACCCGCAGTACGACGGTGTGTGGCGCCAGTCCGTCGCCCTGCTGGCCCAGGACACGGCCGGGGTGAAGCCTGCCGCGAAGGCGGTGGAGTGGCTGGCCGGGCAGCAGTGCGAGGACGGTTCCTTCGCCTCCTACCGTCCCGACCCCGCCGAGCCGTGCACGGCCGGGACCACCGCCGACACCAACGCCACGGCCGTCGCCGTGCAGGCGCTGGCCGCGCTCGGCGGCCACGAGGAGCGGGTGACCAGGGCGGTGGAGTGGCTGCGGCTGGTCCAGAACGACGACGGCGGCTGGGGCTACAACCCCGGCGGCGCCAGCGACGCCAACTCCGTCTCGGTGGTGATCGGTGCCCTGGTGGCGGCGGACGAGGATCCGGCGAAGGTGCTCTCGGCCGGGGAGCGCAACTCGCCCTACGACGCCCTGCTGGGCTTCCGGCTCGGCTGCGAGGAGGCGGAGCCGGACGAGCGCGGCGCCTTCGCCTTCCAGCCCGAGGACGGCCGGCTGTACGCCAACGACGACGCCACCGCCGCCGCCGTCCTGGCCGCGCTGGGCGGGGACCTGACCGTCG
Source organism: Streptomyces rubellus (assembly GCF_036323805.1). Lineage (NCBI taxonomy): Bacteria > Bacillati > Actinomycetota > Actinomycetes > Kitasatosporales > Streptomycetaceae > Streptomyces > Streptomyces rubellus. Next base: position 126,580 of record NZ_JAZDCX010000007.1, on the reverse strand, counting down.
AGCCGGACGGCGACGGGAGCGGGGCCGGTGCCGAGCCTCCGGACTGCGGCGCGGACGGTGCGGACGGCACGCCCACCCCGGCCGAGGCCGCCGCGGGCGGCGCCGCCTATCTGGAGAGGGTGCTGACACGGAACGGCGGCCATCTGCTGTCCGCCATGCCCGGTGCCGAGGAGCAGCCGGACTACGGCAACACCGCCGACGCCGTACTCGCCCTGGCCGCGGCCGGCCGCCACGACACGGCGGAGAAGTCCCTGGCCTGGCTGGCGGAGAACGCCCCGCGGTGGGACAAGTTCGGCGACAGCCCGGCCGCCCTGGGCCAGTTGGTGCTGGCCGCCCATGCCACCGGCGGCGACCCGCGCGACTTCGGCGGCACCGACCTGGTCGAGCTCCTGAACGCCACCGGTCCGGCCCCGGCGGAGGACGGCGCGGCCGAGGGCGGCGGGAAGGACGACGGGAAGGGCACGAGGGGTGACGGCGGGGACGGGGACGGCAGCGGCGTCCCGGTCGCCGCGGCGGCGGGTTTCGCGGTCCTGGTCGCCGTCGTGGCGCTGCTGGTGAGCGCACGCAACCGGAGGCGGTCGAAGTGACCGCGCCGCGCCGCACACTGCCCGGCGCCGTCCTGCTGTGCGCGCTGCTCGCCGCCGTCCTGGCGGCGGCCGGCGCGGCGCCCGCGCACGCCGCGGGGTACCGCTACTGGTCCTTCTGGGAGCACGACGGACGGCAGTGGACGTACGCCACCCAGGGCCCGGGCACGCTCCGGCCCGTCGACGGCGAGGTACTGGGCTTCCGGTTCGCCGTCGGCGAGGACTCCGCCGACGTCGACCGGCCACGCGGCGAGTCCTCCTTCGCGGCGATCTGCGGGCGCGCCGACCCCGCGCCGGGCACCAAGCGGATCGCGCTGAGCGTCGACTTCGGCACCCCGGCCGACGCCCCCTCGGGCGAGACCCCGCCGAAGGGCCGTACCGCCTGCGCGCGCGTCCCCGCGGACGGCACCGCCGCCGACGCGCTGGCCGCCGTGCTGAGGCCGCTGCGGTACGACTCGGGGTCGCTGCTGTGCGCCATCGCGGGCTATCCGCGGACGGGCTGCGGCGAGCAGGTCGCAAACGACGCGCCGGTCAAGGGCGGGGAGGGCGCCGGCGGGCAGGAGGCCGCCGGGGGTGGCGAGGACTCCGGCGGTCCCGCCGCGGGGCTGGCCGCGGGTGCCGCCGCGGTGGCCGTCCTCGGTGCCGCCGCCGTCTGGCAGGCCCGCCGGCGCCGGTCATGACCGGCCGCCCGGCTCCCGTACGCCGCACCGCCGCGCTCGGTGCCACGTCCACCACTGTGTTCTCCGCCGTGTGCACCGCCCTGCGCGCCCCCCGGGCGGACCGGGCGGGCGCCCTGCACGCGGGCGCGTGGTGGCTGTGGGCGCTCGGGCTGGCCGCGGCCGCCTCCCGGACCACCAACCCGCTGCTGCTGGCGCTGCTGGTCGCCGTCACCGGATACGTCGTCGCCGCCCGCCGCACCGACGCCCCCTGGGCACGCGGCTACCACGCCTTCCTCAAGCTCGCGCTACTGGTGCTGGCCGTCCGGCTGGTGTTCGCCACCGTCCTGGGCTCCCCGATCCCCGGCAGCACCGTGCTGTTCGCCCTCCCCGAGGTGCCGCTGCCCGACTGGGCACAGGGGGTGCGGATCGGTGGCCGGGTGACGGCCGAGGGCCTGGCGTTCGCCCTGTACGACGCCCTGCGGCTGGCCACCCTGCTGGTGTGCCTGGGCGCCGCCAACGCCCTGGCCAGCCCCGCCCGGCTGCTGAAGTCGCTGCCCGCCGCGCTGTACGAGGCGGGGATGGCGGTGGTGGTGGCGATGACGTTCGCCCCCCAGCTGATCGCCGACGTCCGGCGGCTGCGCGCCGCCCGGCGGCTGCGCGGCCGGGACGACAGGGGGATCGGCGCGCTGCTGCGCATCGGCCTGCCGGTGCTGGAGGGCGCGCTGGAGCGGTCGGTGGCGCTGGCCGCCGCGATGGACGCGCGCGGCTACGGCCGTACCGCGCGGGTGCCGGCCGCCGTGCGCCGCACCACCGCCGTCCTCACCGTCGGGGGGCTGCTGGGCGTGTGCGCCGGTGTGTACGGGCTGCTGGCCGCCGAAGGCGGGGCGTACGGACTGCCGGTGCTGCTCGGCGGGCTGGCCGCCGCGCTCGGCGGACTGTGGCTGGGCGGACGCCGCTCGGTGCGCAGCCGGTACCGGCCCGACCGCTGGGGGACGCGCGCCTGGCTGGTGTCCGGCTCCGGCGCGGTGGTCGCCGCGGCCATGGTCTGGGCGGGCGCCGCCGATCCGGCGGCGCTGCACCCGCCGGTGGTCCCGCTGACCGCGCCGGAGCTGCCGCTGTGGCCCGCGGCCGCCGTGCTGGCCGGGCTGCTCCCGGCCCTCGTGGCGCCCGTGCCGCCGGGGCCCTCCGGCAGCACGCCCGCCGGCGCGTCCGGCAGGGCGTCCGGCGGCCGTACCGGCACCGCCGACACCGAGTCCCGAACCGACACCGGCGCCGCGGCCGGTCCCCGTCGCAGCGGGAAGCCGCCGCGGGCGGAGGAGGCGAGTTGCGCATGATCCGTTTCGACCAGGTCTCCGTCACCTACGAGGACGCCGCCGCGCCCGCCCTGCACGGGGTGGACCTCACCGTCGAGGAGGGCGAACTGGTGCTGCTCGTCGGCCCGTCCGGCAGCGGCAAGTCCACCTTGCTGGGGACCGTCTCCGGGCTGGTGCCGCACTTCACCGGCGGCACCCTGCACGGCCGGGTGACCGTGGCCGGGCGCGACACCCGGGAGCACCGGCCGCGTGAACTGGCCGACGTGGTCGGCACGGTCGGGCAGGACCCGCGGTCCCACTTCGTCACCGACACCGTCGAGGACGAACTCGCCTACGGCATGGAGTGCCTGGGCCTGCCCCCCGACACCATGCGCCGCCGGGTCGAGGAGACCCTGGACCTGCTGGGGCTGGCCGAACTGCGCGACCGCCCCGTCGCCACCCTCTCCGGCGGGCAGACGCAGCGGGTCGCCATCGGCTCGGTGCTCACCGCCCATCCCGGGGTGCTGGTGCTGGACGAGCCGACCTCCGCGCTCGACCCGGCCGCCGCCGAGGAGGTGCTGGCCGTGCTCCAGCGGCTGGTCCACGACCTGGGCACCACCGTGCTGCTGGCCGAGCACCGGCTGGAGCGCGTGGTGCAGTACGCGGACCGGGTGCTGCTGCTGCCGGGGGCGGGCGCCGCGCCCGTGCTCGGCGAGCCGGCCGAGGTGATGGCGCTCTCCCCGGTCCACCCGCCGGTCGTCGCCCTGGGGCGGCTGGCCGGCTGGTCCCCGCTGCCGCTGTCGGTGCGGGACGCGCGCCGGCGGGCGGCCGGGCTGCGGGAGCGGCTGGCGCCGCTCGCCCCGCCCGGTGCCGCCGCCCCCGCGGTGTCCGGCACGGCCGCCGCGCGGGGCGGGCCGCTGGCCGAGGTCTCCTCGCTCGCCGTGCACCGGGGCCGGGTGCCGGCGCTGCGGAAGGTGGACCTGACGGTGCGGCCGGGCGAGACGGTCGCGCTGATGGGCCGCAACGGCGCGGGCAAGTCGACCCTGCTGGGCGCCCTGGTGGGGCTGTACGAACCGGCCCGCGGCCGGGTGCGGCTGAGTGGCGGCTCCGGGGGCTCGGACGGCTCCGGGGACTCCGGGGGCGGGGTGACACCGCACCGCACCAAGCCCTCCGAGCTGCTGCGCCACGCCGGGCTCGTCCCGCAGGACCCGCGCGACCTGCTGTACGCGGACACCGTCGCCGCCGAGTGCGCGGGCGCCGACCGGGACGCGGGCGCCGAACCGGGCACCTGCCGCGCCCTGGTGTCCGCCCTGCTGCCGGACGTGCCCGGCACCGCGCACCCGCGCGACCTGTCGGAGGGCCAGCGGCTCGCCCTCGCCCTGGCCGTCGTCCTGGCCGCCGCTCCGCCGCTGCTGCTCCTGGACGAGCCGACCCGCGGCCTGGACTACGCGGCCAAGGAGCGGCTGACCGGGATGCTGCGCGCCCTGGCGGCGGACGGCCACGCCGTCGTGCTGGCCACCCATGACGTCGAGCTGGCCGCCGAACTCGCCGACCGGGTGGTCGTCCTGGCCGACGGCGAGGTGGTGGCGGACGGCCCGGCGGCCGAGGTCGTCACCTCCTCCCCCGCCTTCGCCCCGCAGACCGCCAAGATCCTCGCCCCGCAGCGCTGGCTCACGGTCGGACAGGTGCGGACGGCCCTGGGAGGGCCGGAAGGATCGCGGAAGACGGAGGCACGCCGATGAGCCGCCCCGGCCGGGCCTCCGGCCGCCGGGTGCGGGCCGTACGGCTCGGGCCGCGTTCCGCCGTGACCCTCCTGCTCGTGTCGGCCGTCGGCGTCGCCGCCTTCGGGTGGCCGCTGCTGGCCGACTCCGCCTCCGGGCTGGCCCACTCCCGCGACGCGCCCTGGCTGTTCGCGGCCCTGCTGCCGCTGCTGCTGGGCGTGGTGGTGGCGGCCGTCTCCGACAGCGACGACGGCACCGGCACCGGGCTGGGCGCCAAGGCCGTCGCGATGCTGGGGGTGCTGGCCGCCGCGGGTGCCGCGCTGCGGCCACTGGGGGCCGGTACGGCGGGGCTTGAGCCGATGTTCTTCCTGATGGTCCTCTCCGGACGGGTCCTGGGACCGGGGTTCGGTTTCGTGCTGGGCGCCGTGTCGATGTTCGCCTCCGCGCTGCTGACCGGCGGGGTCGGACCGTGGCTGCCGTTCCAGATGCTGTCGATGGGCTGGGTGGCGATGGGCGCGGGCCTGCTGCCGGGCCCTCACCGGCTGCGCGGCCGCGGCGAGTCGGTGATGCTGGCCGGGTACGGGGCCGCCGCCTCGGTGCTGTACGGCACGGTGATGAACCTCCAGGGCTGGCCGTACATCGCCGGGCTGGGCACCGGGGTCTCCTTCGTGCCCGGCGATCCGGTCGGGGAGAACCTGGCGCGGTTCGCCGCCTACGTGCTGGCCACCTCGATGGGCTGGGACCTCTCCCGCGCGCTGCTGACGGTGGTGCTCACCCTCACCCTGGGCCCCGCGGTGCTGCGGGCGCTGCGACGGGCCACCCGGCGGGCGGCGTTCGACGCCCCGGTGTCCTTCACCAGCGCTTCGTTTGCCGGGAACAGGGACGGCAATCCGGACAGATGACAGCCCGTACAAGGGGACACCCGTGGAAGGCGAGCCATGTCCACAGGTTGGATCATCACTTTGATCGTGGCGGCGGTCGCCGTCCTCGTACTCGCCCTGTATCTGGGCAGCAGGCGCAAGGGGCCGCACTCGGTGCGGCGGCGCTTCGGCCCCGAGTACGAGCGGACCGTCGCCCAGCACAACGGCGACACCAAGGCCGCCGAGAAGGAGCTGCGGGAGCGGCTGGAGCGGCACGGCGACCTGCGCGTGCAGCCGCTGACGCCGCAGGAGCGCGAGCAGTACGCCGCCCAGTGGGCCGCGGTGCAGGAGCGGTTCGTCGACGCGCCCGCCGAGGCGGTCGCCGAGGCGGACCGGCTGCTGAGCCGGCTGGCCGAGGCGCGCGGCTTCCCGGGCGACGGGTACGACGAGCAGGTCTCCGCCCTCTCGGTGCACCACCCCAAGCGCGTCCAGGGCTACCGCGAGATGCACGCGGTGGCCGTGCTGGGACGCGAGGGCCAGGCCGACACCGAGCGGCAGCGCGAGGCGCTGGTGCACGCCCGCGCCCTGTACGAGGACCTGATGGCGCAGCAGTCCGCCGACGGCGGGACCGGCCGCGGCCGGGAGGAGCACGACGGCGGCCGGCACCGCGACCGGCACGACGGCCACGACGGCCGTGACCGGCACGACGGAACCGGTGGGACCGGCGGCCGGGGGCACCACGACGGCGAGCCGCGGCGCTCCGGCCGGCTGACCGAGAAGCTGCACGCCTCCCGGATGCTGCACCGCCACGACACGTCGAAGGGCAAGGCATGACCACCACCGACCGTACCCATCGCGTCCACCACACCGACGGCACCGACCGGACCCACCACCCGGTGGACCGCCGGACCGAGCACCGGACGGAGCACCGGGCCGACGGCGCGGGGCACTCCGGCTCCGGGCCGGACGACACCGCACTCCTGCCGCCCGCCGAGCGCGAGGAGTTCCTCCGGCGCATGCACCAGGCCGTGAACGGCTTCGTCGACGAGCCGCGGCGCTCGGTCGAGGAGGCGGACGCCCTGTTCGAGGAGCTCTCCCGCCGTATCAGCGCGCTCGTCGCCGAGCGCCACCACGGTCTGCGCGCCCCCTGGCGCGACAACGAGGCCACGGCGGAGACGGAGGACCTGCGCAACGCCCTGCGGCGGTACCGCGACGCCGCCGAGCGGCTGACGCGGCTGTGAGACGGCCGTGCGGCGGCGCGGAGGCCGGTGCCTTCCGCATTCCGTACGGCACGAGGGCCGCGGCCCGCCGGTGAGACGGGCCGCGGCCCTCGTGCGTGCCCCCGGTGGCGCCGGGCCGGGTCAGGGCCGGGGCGCCGCGGTCTCCTCCGGAGACGGCCCGGCCGCCACCGCGCCCACCGGTTCCGCCGTCTCCCCGGTCTCTCCGGCCTCCCGGGACTCCGTCCGGCCGGCCGGCACCGTCCGCCCCGCCGGTTCCGGCCGGTCCGTGCGTTCCGCCGGTCCGGCCGCCGGCTCCGCCGCCGCCCGCCGGACCGGACCGTGCCGCTGCCACAGGGCCGCGATGCCCAGGCCCGCGGCGACCACCGCCGCACCACCCACCGCGTCCAGCAGGTAGTGGTTGGCGGTGCCCATCACCACCAGGGTGGTCAGCACCGGGTAGAGCACGCCGAGCGCTCGCAGCCATCTGTTGGGGGTGAGGCGGACGACGACCACCGCGCACCACAGCGACCAGCCGACGTGCAGCGAGGGCATCGCCGCGTACTGGTTGGATATGCCGGTCAGCACGCCGAAGTCGGGATCGTCGAAGTCCTGAGGGCCGTGCGCGGTGTCGATGTAGCCCAGGCCCGGCATCAGCCGCGGCGGCGCCAGCGGGTAGAGCCAGAAGCCGACCAGCCCCAGCAGGGTGGCGAACGACAGGGACGTCCGGGCCCAGCGGTAGGTGACCGGGCGGCGTACGTACAGCACGGCGAGCAGGGAGATCGGCACCAGGAAGTGCAGGCTGGTGTAGTAGAGGTTCATGCTCTGCTCCAGCCAGCCCACCTTCACCACGGCGTGGTTCAGCCAGTGCTCGACGTCCAGCCGGAGGGCCTCCTCGATCGCGAGGATCTGCCGGCCGTGCGACTCGGCCAGCTCGCGCCCGTCCGGCGCCAGGGAGCGGACGAGGGAGTACAGCCAGTAGCCGACCCGGATGAGCAGCAGCTCCAGCATCAGGTTGGGACGGCTGAACGGTCCGGAGTACTCGGGGCGGTCCCACAGCGGTGAGGTGCGGGAGACGAACGGCAGGACGCAGGCCGCCAGCAGGGCGGCGAGCAGCGGGGCGTTCTCGCCGAACGGGGTGAGGAAGGGCAGGTTGGGGACCAGCGCGGCGGGGTCGAGCGTCATCACCAGCACCAGGAAGACCGGCCACACCAGGCGGTCGCCCGAGCGGCGGCCCACCCGGCCGGCCGCGGCCAGCAGGATCCACAGCTGCTGGTGCTGCCAGGCGGCCGGCGAGACGGCGACCGCGGCGCAGCCGGTGAGGGCGGCGGCCAGCAGGAGCTGGCCGTCCAGCGCGTAACGGGCGGCCCGGCGCAGCGCCACCACCGCCACCACCGCGGCCAGGGCGGCGAACAGCGCGATCTCCAGCGGGCCCCGCAGCCCGAGCCGCAGCAGCAGGCCGTGCAGGGACTGGTTGGCGAGCCCGTCGGCCGGTGCGCCGAGCCCGGCCCCCGCGACATGGTGCACCCAGTACGTCCAGGAGTCGGACGGCATGGCGGCCCAGGCCAGCACCGTGCACCCGGCGAAGACCCCGCCGGCGACGGCCGCCGCCCGGCGCCGTCCGGTCAGCCACAGCAGCGGGGCGAACAGCAGCACGGTGGGCTGGATCGCCGCGGCCAGGCCCACGGCGGCGCCCGCGCCGCGCGGGGTGCGGGCGGCGTACAGCAGGCCGCAGAGCGCCAGCAGCACCGGGATGATGCTGGTCTGGCCCAGATGGAAGGTGTTGCGCACCGGCACCGACAGCACCAGCAGGCTGATGGCCACCGGCGCGGCGGCCAGCCGCGCGGTCCGGCCGGTCACCCAGGGCAGGGCGCGTACCGCCACCACGCCGAGGGCGGCGACGAGCAGCAGGGTGCCGAGGGTCCACGCGACGCCGAGCACCTGCTCGGCGGCGTTCGTCAGGGGTCTGAGCGCCAGCCCGGCGAACGGCGTCCCGGTGAACGTCCCGCCCTCGTAGAGCGGACCGCTGACCTCCAGGACGCCCCGCTCGCCCGTCCACGCGGCGAGATCGGCGAAGCGCTCCTCCGGTGGCCGGGCCAGCACCGCGACCGCCTGGCGCGCGGCCAGCGCCAGCGCCAGCAGCCACAGCGCCACCAGTGCCGTACCGCCGTACGATCCCCGGCGCGGCACCCCCGCCACAGCGCGCCTGTCAGTGTCAATCACGCCCCACTGCCCCCATTTTCGTTTTTCCGGTTCCCCGTCCTCAGGTGTCCCTGTGTTCTGTGCTCCTGGCCTCCGGGGTCCCGCTCTCCGGTCGGAAGGTCCGTGCGCGCGGACGCCGGCGCGGGCCACGGACGGGCCCATCATCCATGACGCACCCCCGTCACGTCAGACGCGGGACACCCCATGGTCACCTGAGCGTCGGGCCGCGCGGGCCGCACCGGACGGCGAAGGGCAGGATGGAGGCATGAGCATCGTGAAGATCAACGCCCTCACCGTCCCGGCCGACCAGCGGGAAGTCCTGGAGAAGCGGTTCGCCTCCCGGGCCGGGGTGGTGGAGTCCTCGGACGGCTTCGAGTGGTTCGAACTCCTCCGCCCGCTGGAGGGCACCGACCGCTACCTGGTCTACACCCGCTGGCGCGACGAGGCGGCTTTCCAGGCGTGGATGGAGGGGCCGATGAAGTCCGCCCACCAGGGCGGGAACGCCCCCCGTACGGACGGTCCGGAGGGCGGGCGGCGGCCCGGCCCGGCGGCCACCGACTCCACCGTGTGGACCTTCGAGGTGATCCAGCAGACGGGCCCGAGGCCGAAGGAGGACTGACCCTGCCTGACCCCTGCCCGCGAAGGGGGCGGCCGGTATACGCCGTCCGGCCGCCTCCCGCAACCCGGGTGGTCATATCGGGTGAAAGCGCACCCTTCCGGATTACCCGGACGGCCCTCCGGTACCCGGCGGCGGTCCGTTGTGCGCGGCCCTCGGGCCGGCGCACGGTTCCCACCGAGGGAGCACTCCCGCCATGAACAACTCCATCGGCATCCACGCCCTGGTCTGGGTCGGCGACTGGAACCGGGAGACGGCCCGCTACGCCATCGAGTCCGCGGCGGCCCGCGGCTACGACCGGATCGAGATCCCGCTGCTCGACGACTGGCGCATCGACACCGCCGCGACCCGGGAGCTCCTGTCCGACAACGGGCTGGCCATGACCGGCAACCTCTTCCTCACCGACGCGAACGACATCACCAGCCACGACCCGGCGACCGTCGCCGCCGGGTTGCGGCGGCTGATCGGCGGGGTCGACACCGTCGCCGCGGTCGGCGGCGACCATCTGTGCGGCACCGTCTACAGCAAGCTCGGGCGCTACGACCACGCGCCCACCCCGCAGGGCCGCGCCAACTGCGTGGAGACCCTGCGGCAGGTCGCCGACCACGCCGCCGGACGCGGGGTGCGCATCGGTCTGGAGCTGTGCAACCGCTACGAGACCAACCTGCTCAACACCGCCCGGCAGGCCCTGGAGATCCTCGACGAGATCGACCGGCCGGGCACCTGTGCCGTGCACCTCGACACGTACCACATGAACATCGAGGAGGACGGCATGGCCGAGCCGGTGCTGACCTGCGGGGACCGGCTCGGCTACGTGCACATCGGCGAGAGCCACCGGGGCTACCTCGGCACCGGCAGCGTGGACTTCGACGGCTTCTTCGGGGCGCTCGGCCGCATCGGGTACTCCGGGCCGATCACCTTCGAGTCGTTCTCGTCCGCGATCCTCGCCCCCGAACTCACCGACGCCCTGTGCATCTGGCGCGACCTGTGGACCGACTCGGCCGATCTCGCCCGCCACGCCCGGGAGTTCATCGGACGGCAGCTGGTGTCCGCCGACGGTGACGGGGACCGGCGGCGCTCCGGCGGCGGGCTGCGTACGGCCGGCCGGCACCGGGCCGTCTAGCTCCCCGGAAGGCGCCGTCCGTCCGGCGCGTCCGTCCCCACCGACAAGGACAACCGGTCATGCACACCACCCTGCAGAACAGCGGCCCGCAGCGGGACTACACCGTCGTCTTCGACCCGGGCGAGGAGGTCGTCCGGGGGCTGGCGGACTTCGCCCGCCACGAGGGGCTGGGCCCCGCCTCGTTCGCCGCCATCGGCGGCTTCCACGGGGTCGAGATCGGCTTCTACAACATCGGGACCAAGGGCTTCGACCACATCCCGTTCCCGTACGACCAGGCCGAGGTGCTCAGCCTCATCGGGGACATCACCCCCCAGGAGGACGGCCCCAACGTCCACGGCCATGTCGTCCTGGGCTGCCCCGACGGCACCGCGCGCGGCGGCCATCTGCTGCGCGGGGTGATCCGGCCGATCCTCATCGTGACGGTCGAGGAGATGTCCCAGGCATTCCCCTCGCACCACTGACTCCCCGAAGGAGAGAACGCCATGAGCCTGCACGAGATGGACAGCGAGCAGCACGTCCGGGTCTCCCACGTGCCCGCCGGCGGTGGTCCCGCCTACTGGGTCTACAGCGATCTGGACACCTTCAAGGCCACCGGCGAGGACACCGGCGACACCCTCACCGTGGTGGAGACCGTCATCCTCCCGCACGCCGGACCGCCGCCGCACATACACCACCGGGAGAACGAGTTCTTCTACGTGCTGGAGGGCGAGATGGAGGTCCTGGACCGGGACCGGAAGTTCCCCGTCGGCCCCGGGGACTTCGTCAACATGCCCCTGGGCACCCTGCACGCCTTCCGCAACTCCGGGGACACCGACGCCAGGATCCTGCTGCTCTTCGCCCCGGCGGGCTTCGAGAAGTACCTGACCGAGGCCGGTGAGGCGGTGGCGGAGCACAACCGGAGCGCCCCCACCGGGGAGACCGACCTGGCGGACGCCCACCGGATCGCCCCCCGGCACGGTCTGGAGTTCGGCGACGCGCCTCCCGGAGTGTGGTGACCGCCATGACCACCTCGGCCTCCCCGGCCTCCCCGGCCCCCGTACGCGGGCGGAACGGCGCGCTGTTCGACCGGGACGCGGTCTCCTTCGGCATCACGCCCACCTGCTGGACCAACGACGACTTCCCCACCGTCGGCGACGACATCCCCTTCGAGCAGTGCGTCAGCGAGATGGCGCTCGCCGGCTTCGAGGGGTGCAGCGTCGGCCACAAGTACCCCACCGATCCGCGCACCCTGCGGCAGGCGCTGGAGCTGCGGGGCCTGCGGGTGTCCGAGCCCTGGTCCAGCACCTACTTCACCGCCGAGGGCATGTGGGACCGCACGGTGGCCGCCTTCCGGCGGCAGCTGGACTTCATCAAGGCGGCCGGCGGCGACCGGGTCGTCGTCGCGGAGCTCGCCGGGGCCGTCCACCAGCAGCAGGTGGCCCTGGTCGCCAACAAACCGGTCTTCGACGACAACGCCTGGCACCGGCTGCTGACGGGGCTGGACACGCTCGGCCGGATGGCGGCCGGCCAGGACATGCTGCTGTGCTACCACCACCACATGGGCACCGGGGTGCAGACCCGGGCCGAGGTGGACCGGCTGCTCGCGGGCACCGACCCGGAACTGGTGCACCTGCTGCTGGACACCGGCCACCTCGCCTGGTCCGGGGACGATCCGCTGGAACTGGTCCGCGACCACGCCGACCGGATCCGGCACGTCCATCTGAAGGACCTGCGCCACGACGTCCTGGAGGACTGCCGGCGCCTGGACCCCAGTTTCCGCGACGCCGTGCTGGCCGGGATCTTCACCGTGCCGGGCGACGGGATGCTCGACTTCGGGCCCGTCCTGCGCACCCTGGCCGACGCCGGATACCGGGGCTGGCTGGTCGTCGAGGCCGAGCAGGACCCGGCCAAGGCCCACCCGCTGACCTACGCCAAGAAGGCCCGCGAGTACCTGCACACCCTCACTGGCCTGTGAGCACCCGCCGTTCCGAAGGCCCGCGCGGACCTCCCCGGAACGGCCCGCGGAACCCGCGGAGCCCGCAGAGCCCGGAGCGAAGGAGACCTCCATGGCATACCGCCCGATCGAGGACTACGGGCTGATCGGGGACCTGCACACCGTGGCCCTGGTGGCCCTCGACGGTTCACTGGACTACCTGTGCCTGCCGGACTTCGACTCGCCGACCGTGTTCGGCGCGCTGCTGGACTCCTCCCGCGGGGGCAGTTTCCGCATCGGCCCGGCCACCGAGGGCGCCCGGCTCAAGCAGCTCTACCTGCCCGACACCAACGTCCTGCTGACCCGCTTCCTCTCCCCCGACGGGGTCGGCGAGGTGGTGGACTTCATGCCGGTGGGCACCATGCGGCACACCCACGCGGTCGTCCGCCGGGTGAAGGGCGTACGCGGCCGCTTCCGCTTCGCGCTGCGCTGCGGGCCGCGGTTCGACTACGCGCGGATCGAGCACCGGATCGAACAGCGCCCGGGCGAGGTGTTCTTCGTCCCCGAGGGCCGGGAGGAGTCGGCGCTGCGGCTGCAGACCCCCGTGGCGACCCGGATCGAGAGCGGTGCCGCGAGCGGCACGGGCGGCGCGGGCGACGTCGTCGCCGAGTTCGAGCTGGGGCCGGACCAGACGGCGGACTTCGTCCTGGAGGCCGTGCCGCCGGGCACCGCGACCCCGGCGGCCGGCCCGCGGTGGGCCGAGCGCGCCTTCCGGCACACCTGCGCGTTCTGGCGCGACTGGGTGCGGTCCTCCACCTACACGGGGCGCTGGCGCGAGGAGGTGCTGCGGTCGGCGCTGGCGATGAAGCTGCTGACCTCGGTGCGGCACGGCTCCATCGCCGCGGCGGCGACCTTCGGGCTGCCGGAGCTGGTCGGCGGCGAACGCAACTGGGACTACCGCTACACCTGGATCCGGGACGGCTCGCTGACCGCCGCCGCCCTGGTGGGACTGGGCTTCCACGAGGAGGCCAGGGGATTCGTGCGGTGGGTGGAGCAGCGCTACCGGGAGAGCGAGGAGCCGGGCCGGCTGCAGATCATGTACGGCATCGACGGCCGGCACGAACTCGACGAGGAGATCCTGTCCTATCTGGAGGGCTACCGCGGCTCCAGCCCGGTACGGGTCGGCAACGGCGCCTGGAACCAGCTCCAACTCGACATCTACGGCGAGTTCCTGATGCTGGCGGACCTGTACGACGAGCGGGTGGAACCGGTGTCCCACCAGCTGTGGGGCCATCTGCGCGACTCGCTGGAGTGGGTCGCGGCCAACTGGCGCCTGCCGGACGAGGGCATCTGGGAGACCCGGGGCGGGCGTCAGGAGTTCCTGTACGCGCGGCTGATGTGCTGGGTGGCCCTGGACCGCGGGCTGCGCATCGCGCAGCGGCGTTCGCTGCCGGCCCCGCTGGAGAAGTGGCTGGACGTCCGCGACGAGATCCACACCGAGATCCACCGGGCGTTCTGGAACGACAGGCGCAAGGCGTTCGTCCAGCACCGGGGCAGCTTCACCCTCGACGCCGCGAGTCTGCTGATGCCGATCGTGGGCTTCGTCTCCCCCGTCGACCCGCACTGGACGGCCACGCTGCGCGCGATCGAGGAGACCCTGGTGGAGGACTCCCTGGTCTACCGGTACCGCACGGGCGAGGGGGCCTCGGACGGGCTGAACGGCACCGAGGGCACCTTCTGCATGTGCTCCTACTGGTTCATCCAGTGCCTGGCCATGGCCGGGCAGACGGAGAAGGCCGAGCTGTTCTTCGAGAAGATGCACACCTACGCCAACCATCTGGGGCTGTACGCCGAGGAGATGGACGGCACCGGCCGCAACCTGGGCAACTACCCGCAGGCCTTCACCCACCTCGGGCTGGTCAGCGCCGCGATGTGCCTGGACCGGGCGCTGTCGTACGAGGGCCGCGGCCGGACGGCGGCGTGACGCGGGCGGCCCGGTGACCGTCGGCCCGCGGCCCGCAGCCGGTCAGCCTCCGAGGGCCGGCTCCCGGGCCAGCTCGCGGAAGCTCTCGGAGGTGACGGCCAGCGTCCCGACGAGGGGGTACTCCAGCAGCAGCACCAGGAAGAGGTTGACCGCGACGACCAGGGCCACCCCCGCGACCATGACGTAGTGCAGCCACGGCCGCTCCAGCCCGAACAGCAGGCTGAACAGCAGGGTCACCGCGCTGACCACCACCACCGCCACCCACATGGGCGCCTCCAGGTGGGCGGTACCGGCCTCGTGGTGGCGGTGGCCGCGCAGCACGGCCACCCGCATCAGCTGCCCGGTGGCCTCGGCCACGTACGCCCGCTCCGCCGCGGTGTCCGGGCGCACCGACCGCACCGCCATGTGCAGCCGTTCCACCGCCCGGTCCTCGCGGGCGGTGTCCCCGGCCTCGCCGGGGTCGTCCGGCCACCACTCGACCACCGCGCGGCCGTACGCCACCGCCGCCGCCGTGATCTCACGCCGCTCCCCGGTCCCGGCCACCGCGGCGCCCTCGGCGACGGAGGCGACGGTGAACGCCTCCTCGGTGACGTCCTGCCTGGCCTCGGCGTAGTTCTCCCACTGGTCGGCGATGGTGAAGCCGGCCGTGACCGCGTACACCACCCCGATCACCGCCACGAGGAAGCCCGCGACGTCGTTGTGGTCCTTCGCCCTCGCGGGCGGCAGCACCCTGCGCGTCAGCGCCTGCAGGGCGACGGCCAGCACGGGCAGTCCGCCGAGGATGATCAGCGCCGTCGCCCACAGGGGCAGGTCGGCGATGGCGAAGTGGTACACGGACACCCTCCCGTCGGCCTCCGCCGCAGTCTCCGGGACGCTCCGGGCGGATCCGGCCGGACGGCACGCCCGCCGGAGTGTGCCGTGCCGATAGGTTCGCCCGGACGGCGCAGCCGCCGGGCCCGGCGCCCGCGGGCGCCGGGCCGGGTCAGGGCGGCCAGTCGCCCTTCCCCGCCTTCCGGTGCGTCCCGGCGCGCGGGTACTCGTCCTCGGTACCGCCCGTCTCCTCGCTGAGCTCGTGGACGAGCGCGGCCAGGTCGGTGGGCCGGCCGGGCGTCCACCAGTCGCCCAGCAGCTCGGCCAGGCACTCCTCGCGGGCGCCCGCCAGCCGGTCGGCCAGCGCCCGGCCCCGGCCGGTGGGCACCAGCGCCAGCCCCTCGCGCGCGGCCAGGCCCCGCGCCTCCAGTTCGCGGGCCGCCGCCGTGATCACCCTCAGCGGCACGGTGCCGCGGTCGGCCAGCAGGGCGGGCTCCACCGAGCCGTACCGGTGGACGCGCAGCAGCATCCAGCAGGACGCGGGCGCCAGGTCCGTCCCGGCCCGCTCGGCCACGCGCCGGTACAGGTCGCGCCGCCCCTGCCGGCTGCCGAGCAGGGACAGGACGCGGGCGGCCTCCTCCAGGGAGGAGCGTTCGACGGGGTTGGGCGGTACGACCTCGCTGGGGTCGGGGGACCGCACACCGGTCCGCAGCGGCTCCTCCTCCAGGAACCAGGCCAGGACGAAGGCCACCAGCACGACGGGCACCGCCCACAGGAAGACGTCCGTGATGGCGTCGGAGTAGACGCCCAGCACCTTCTCCCGCGCCGTCCGGGACAGTTCGCCGACGGCGCGCGGGTCGGCCCGCAGCCCCTCCGGGGTGACCCCGGGCGGCAGCGGCTCGCCCCGCAGGGCACCGGCCATCCGGTCGGCGAGGGAGCCCGCGAAGAGGGAGCCGAAGACGGAGACGCCGACCGCCGCGCCGATGGAGCGGAAGAAGGTGGCGCCGGAGGTGGCCACTCCCAGGTGCTCGTAGGGCACGGCGTTCTGCACGGCCAGGATCAGCACCTGCATCACCAGGCCGAGGCCCAGGCCGAAGACGAGGAAGGCCACGGAGATCCGCCAGTCGGTGCTGTTCTCGTCGAGGCCGTGGAGCAGCAGCAGGCCGGCCGCGGTGACGGCGGTGCCGACGAGGGGGAAGACCTTCCAGCGGCCGGTGCGGCTGACGATCCGGCCGGAGCCGGTGGCGGAGACCAGCACGCCGAGCACCATCGGCAGCAGGTGCACACCGGACATGGTGGGTGAGATCCCGTGGACGACCTGGAGGAAGGTCGGCAGGTAGGCCAGCGCCCCGAACAGGGCGAAGCCGACGACGAAGCCGATCGCCGAGCAGATCGTGAAGGTGCGCACCCGGAACAGGCCGGGCGGCAGCACCGGCTCGGCGGCCCGCCGTTCGACGACCGCGAAGGCCGCCAGCAGTACGGCGCCGAGCGCTCCCAGACCGATCACCAGGGCCGACCCCCATGCCCAGGCGGTGCCGCCGAGCGAGGTGACCAGCACCACGCACGCGGCGACGGAGGCGATCAGCAGGGTGCCGAGGTAGTCGATGCGGTGCCTGCCGCGGCGGGCCGGGATGCGCAGGGTCGCGGCGGCGACGGCCAGGGCCACCGCGCCGACGGGCAGGTTGACGTAGAACACCCACCGCCAGTCCAGGTACTCGGTGAGCAGTCCGCCCAGCAGGGGCCCCAGCACGCTGGTGGCGGCGAAGACACCGCCGAACGCCCCCTGGTAGCGGCCCCGGTCGCGGGGTGGCACGAGGTCGCCGACGATCGCCATCGACAGCACCATCAGACCGCCGCCGCCCAGGCCCTGGACGGCGCGGAAGGCGATCAGCTCGGGCATGTTCCGGGCGAGTCCGCACAGCACGGAACCGGCCAGGAAGACGAGGATCGCGAGCTGGTAGAGCCGCCTGCGCCCGTACTGGTCGCCGAGCTTGCCCCACAGCGGGGTCGCCGCGGTGGCGGCCAGCAGATAGGCGGTGATCACCCAGGACAGGTGCTCCAGACCGCCGAGGTCACTGGCGATCGTGGGCAGGGCGGTGGCGACGATCGTCTGGTCGAGTGCGCCGAGCAGCATGCCCAGCAGCAGAGCGCCGATCGCCGGCCACACGGCGCGCCGCGGCTGCCCGGCCCCCGGTCCGGTGGGCGGGGCGGCGGCGTTCGGTGCGTGCTGCGGCATGGACGCCTCCTCACCGGCGTACGGATCCGGGTGCGCGCGCCGCGGCGCCGGGCGTCCCGGGCGGTCCGCGGGGCGCGTCACGGGGGGCGGGTGCCCAGGGAACGGCGGGCCAAGCAGCGTGCGGCGCCGTCGCACGCCGCCCGGCGCGGGGACACGCCGGTCCTGTCCCGAAGGGCTGAGTCGTCACACAGGAACCGTTGGTAACCTCTGTGACGTTTCGAGAGGTGGCACTTCTGAGGGAGGGGAGCCCCCAGTGGCGGATACGCCGATCTGCCCCATATGCCGGAGGCCTGCCGACGCCTCCGGCCGGGCGACCTGCCGGTGCGCCGAGGTGGAGGTGCTGCCCGGGCGGGCGGCCGTGCCCGACGAGGGGCCGGACCCGGCCGATCTGGCGATGTTCGAGCGGGCCCGGCGCGGGGACGACGACACGGTCGTCCTGCAGGCCGTGGACGGCGCGCCGCGGCGGCGGCCGGGGCGCCGCGTGGGCCGCGGCACGGCGCTCGCCATGGGCGGTGCCGCGCTGGCCGTGATCGGTTCCAGCGTGCTCGTCATCGGGATGTTCGCGCAGAACGACGACCCCTTCGACGAGGCCCGCTTCGACAGCCGGACCGCCACCTCGGACGCCCCGCCGCCCGACGACGGGCAGGGGGCGGGGGCGAGCCCGTCCACCGCGCCCTCCTCCGCCCCGCCCTCGCCGTCCTCCTCTCCCTCGGCGAGCCCGTCCCGGACCCCCTCGCCGTCCACCGCCCCCGCCTCCTCCGCCCCGCCCGCCGGGCAGGAGCCTCCGGCGGCCTCGCCCTCCGGGGAGCCCCGGGACGAGGACCGGGACGGCGGCGACCACGACTGGTGGAACGACGGTGACGGCGACGGCCGGGGCGGCTGGGACGGCCGCGGCGACGACGGGCAGAACGGCGGCCAGGAGCCCGTACTGCGCGAGGGCGACACCGGCCCGGAGGTCTACGAACTGCAGATCAGGCTGCGCCACACCAACGCCTACCGGGGCGACGTGGACGGCGTGTACGACCGCGAGGTCCGGGACGGCGTGACCCGCTTCCAGACCTGGTACGGCGTGCGGGGCGACCCCGAGGGCGTGTACGGGCCCCACACCCGGCGGGCGCTGGAGAGGGCCACCGGCGGCGGTCGCTGATCCGGGGGCGGCACCGGACGCCCCGCGGCGGGGTGGCGCGAAGGCGGACCATTTTGTATGGTGGAAGAACAAAGTGGTTCCGCCCGTTCCCCGTACCTGACAACGGGGTTCCCTGACCGGCGGGCGGGCCACTCTGTCCCCCGCCCGCGCCCGCACCCGGACCCCGTTCCCGGAGCGGCCCGAGCGGCGGTCCCCACAGACCCGCGCCCCGCACCGGGCCTTCCTCCCCGCCGGCCCGGGGACGGGGCGCGGCCGCCTCCGGCGGCGCCGGATCCGTCCGGCGCCGCCGAGGACGCGCCCCGCGCTCAGGCGGTCAGCGCCTCGTGGAAGCTGAGGGCCGCCAGCACGAGCATCACCCCGGCCGCGACCCTGGTGATCATCTTCAGCGGCACCCGGCGCATCAGCGCGCGGCCGCCCACGATGCCGACGGCCGCGACCGCCCACAGGGCGAGGACCGCGCCGAGGGCCACCGAGAACGGGTCCTCGTAGCGGGCGGCGAGGTTGGCGGTCATGATCTGGGTGAGATCGCCGAACTCGGCGACCAGGATCAGCATGAAGCCGCTGGCCGCCACCTTCCAGAAGGACTGGTCGGCGGGCCTGCGCACCTCCTCCTCCCCGTCGTCCCGCTTCAGCAGCAGCACCAGCGCGCCCCCCAGGAACAGCGCGCCGGTGATCCCCTGGACGAGCTGCTGCGGGAGCAGGGTGAGCACGCTGCCCGCGGCGACGGCGAGCGCGACATGGACGGCGAAGGCGGCGGCGACGCCCGCGAAGACGTACGAGGCGCGGTAGCGGGTGCCCAGCACCAGGCCCGCGAGGGCGGTCTTGTCGGGCAGCTCGGCGAGGAAGACGACCCCGAAGGTCACGGCCGAGACGGTGAGGCTGAGCACGGAGGGCTCCTGGTTCGGTCGGGCCGCCGGAACCGAGGGGGCCCGCCGGGGAGCGAACACACTTCGGCACGGCAGCGTCACGGAAAAGATCATGAACACTGCGGCCGAAGGTCTCGCTGGCACGGTGCGCGGGCACCGGCTCCGGGCGCCGGGCCGGACCACCTGACGGCGGGCCGGCCAGTATGTCGACGGTCCGGCGAAGAGCTACTCCCCTTCAGACGCCACTCACCCTACGGGATCCCCTCCGCCTCCCCAAAACCCCGGCCCGGGCCGCCCCGCGGCACCGCCCGCGGCGCCGTACCGCGCCACCGCGCGCGGGGCGGGCGCCCGGCGGACGGAAACCCCGGACCGCGCCCTTGATATGACGTGTCCATGTCCTCACTCTGTTACCTGGCACCCACCGGGAGGAAACCTTCCGCCGCCACCCTGACGGAGGTCACGCCCCCGCCCCACGCCGTTCCCTCACCACCCCACCCAAGGGAGATCGCATGCACCGCACCCGCGGCGCCCTCGCACGGCACGGCTTCTACGCGCGTCAAGCCACGGTCCTCGGCGCCCTCCTCGCCCTCTGCGCCGGCCTGCTGCTCCTGACCGGCCCCACCGCCCAGGCCGCACCGCCCACCCCGCCGAGCGCCGCCACCGCCCGCTCCTACCTGAACGCCCTGACCGTCCGCGCCGAGGGCTCCTCCAGCGGCTACAGCCGCGACAGGTTCCCGCACTGGATCACCCAGAGCGGCAGCTGCAACACCCGCGAGGTCGTCCTGAAGCGGGACGGCGCGGACGTGGTGCAGAACAGCAGCTGCGCGGCGACCGGCGGCCGCTGGTACTCCCCCTTCGACGGCGCCACCTGGTACGCCGCCTCCGACGTGGACATCGACCACGTCGTGCCGCTCGCCGAGGCCTGGCGCTCGGGCGCGAGCTCCTGGACCACCGCGAAGCGCCAGGCGTTCGCCAACGAGCTGGGCATCGCGCAGCTCATCGCCGTCACCGACAACGTCAACCAGGCCAAGGGGGACAAGGACCCGGCGGAGTGGATGCCGCCGCGCACCGCCTACCACTGCACCTACGCCCGGATGTGGGTGTGGGTGAAGTACGACTACGGCCTGTCCGTGGACTCCGCCGAGAAGAACAAGCTCAGCAGCGTGCTCGGCGGCTGCTGAACCGCCTCCCCGCCCCCGCGGCCCTCCCCCGCCGCTCCGGGACCGACGTAGCATCCAGAACCGGAGCGACACATCCGAACGACGGAGGGAGGGCCGCCCGCATGGCCGGACTGCGCCTGGGACCGCTGCTGCGGTACGCCGACACCGACTCCGCGACCGTCTGGGTCGAGACCGACCGGCCCTGCGAGGCCGAGGTGCGGTGCGGACCGGAACCGCGCGGCGGCGAGGCCCCACGGGACGGCGGGGGGCCGCGCGCCTCCTGCCGCACCTGGCAGGTCGCCGGGCACCACTACGCCCTGGTCCCCGTCACCGGGCTGCGCCCCGGCACCGAGACCCCCTACCGCGTGCTGCTGGACGGCGAACAGGTCTGGCCGCCGCCCGACTCCCCCTTCCCGCCCCCCGTCGTCCGCACCCTCCCGCCGCCGGACGGGGCCGGCGGCGGACCGGACGGGCCGCCGCTGCGCGTCACCTTCGGCTCCTGCCGCTGGGCCGCCCGGCCCTCCGCCGCCGGGCACGCCGCGATCGGGCCCGACGCCCTGGACACCCTCGCCCGGCAGGTCCTGGCCGGCACCGCCGAGCGCCCCGACGTCCTGCTGCTCCTGGGCGACCAGGTGTACGCGGACGAGACCTCCGAGGTGATGCGCCGCCGGATCGCCGCCCGCCGGAACCTGGCGGAACCGCCCTGGGGACAGGTGGCGGACTACGAGGAGTACACCTGGCTGTACGAGGAGTCCTGGCTCGACCCCCGGGTGCGCTGGCTGCTGTCCACCGTCCCCACCTGCATGATCTTCGACGACCACGATCTGATCGACGACTGGAACACCAGCGAGGCGTGGCGCCGGGAGATCCGCGCCACCTCCTGGTGGCGCGAGCGGGTGCTGGGCGGGCTGACCTCCTACTGGGTCCACCAGCACCTGGGCAACCTCTCCCCCGCCGAGCTGGCCGCCGACGGGCTGTACGCGGCGGTGCGGAGCACGGACGGCGACGCGGTCGGCGCGCTGCGGGAGTTCGCCGAGCGTGCCGACGCCGACCCGACCACCGCCCGCTGGAGCTACCGCCGCGATCTGGGCCGGGTCCGGCTGCTGATGGTGGACACCCGGGCCGCCCGTGTCCTGGCCGAGGACGACCGCGCGATGCTGGACGCCGACGAGGGGCGGTGGCTGCGCGAGCAGGTGTTCGACGGGCGCGGCTCGTACGACCATCTGCTGATCGGCTCGTCACTGCCCTGGCTGCTGCCGCCCGCCGTCCACGACGCCGAGGCCTGGAACGCCGCGCTGTGCCGGGGCACCCGGGGGCCGCGCTGGGCGCGGCTGGGCGAGAAGGTGCGGCAGGCCGCCGACCTGGAGCACTGGGCGGCCTTCCCCGAGTCCTTCGGACGGCTGGGCGAACTGCTCGCGGCGGCGGGCCGGGGCCCGGCGGCCCCGGCGACGGTGCTGGTGCTCTCCGGCGACGTGCACCACGCGTACACCGCCGAGCCGGACTTCGGGGAACCGGTGGACGCCCGGGTGGCGCAGCTGACCTGCTCGCCGATGCACAACAGCGTTCCGGCGGTGATGCGCTGGGGCTTCCGCTTCGGCTGGAGCCGCGCCGGACGGCTGCTCGGCCGGATCCTGACCCGGCACGGGCGGGCCGGACGGCCGCCGGTCGACTGGCGGAGGACCGGCGGTCCGTGGTTCGGGAACCAGTTGATGACGCTCGCCCTGCACGGCCGCCGCGCCCGGCTGCGGCTGGACCGGACGCACGACGGCGGCGAGGACGGGGGCCCCGTCCTGGAGACGGTCCTCGACCGGGAGCTGAGCGGTCCCGGCCCCGCCTCCCGCCCCGGTGAAGGCAGCGGCGGCGCCGTCGTCCCGGACCGTCTCGCCCCGCCCGGCCGCCCGGGGTGAGACGGTCCGCCCGCGCGCCCGGCCCGGTCCGGCCCCGGTTCCGGGTGGGCGGCGTATCCGCGCGGACACCACCGGACCGCGCCCGCCCGGACGGAAGCGCCGGCCGCGGTCCGGCACGGCGGTCCCGGAGGCCGGCCCGGAAGCGCGCCCCGCGGTGACGTCCCGCCTCCGGGGCGCGCAGGGGGCGCGGCCCCGTCGCGCCCCTCGCCACCGGTGTGCCGGGCAACGGCGTTCGCCCCGCCGGTGCGGCGCGCTCCACCCGCCCTCCCCCTCAGGTCTCATTCGCCACGCGGCCGCCCGGGACGCCGCCGCGTCCGCCGTCCGCGTCCTCACCAGCGCCTTCACCGCCGCGACGGCCGACGCCGCGGGCCGCGCCGCACACCACGGCATGTCCCGCCCCGGGACGCATCGTCCTCCGGGGGGACCCGGGAAGTACCACTACAGGCCGTCGTGGCCTGTCGGTCCGCTCCCCTATGCTCCGTCAGGTCCCGCTGTTCCCGGGAGAGGAAGGTGCCGCGCGCACCCCGGCCGATCCGCACGGGGATCACGGGCGTACGCTGACGGCGGGATACCGCCCAGACCAGGGCCGGCCGGGGGAGCAGGAAGTGCAGGAGATACTGGGGGAGCTGATCCACGCACCGTGGATCTACGTGCTCATAGGACTGTCCGTGCTGCTGGACGTCTTCCTGCCCGTGCTGCCCAGCGGTGTCATCGTGATCGCCGCCGCGACCGCCGCCACGGGATCGACCGCCGCCGCGGGCGCGACCGGCCTGCCCACCCCGCCCGCCGGTGCCCCGCTCCCCGAGATCTGCGCGCTGGTGCTGTGCGCCACCACCGCGTCCGTCCTGGGTGACCTGGTGCTGTACCGGCTCGCCTGGCGCGGCAGCGCGCGCTTCGACCGGGCCGTCGCCCGTTCCCGCCGGCTGACGGCCGCCCAGCGGCGGCTGGGCCATGTCCTGACCTCCGGCGGCGGCCCCCTGGTCGTACTGGCCCGGTTCGCCCCGGCCGGGCGCTCGGTGATCAGCCTGGCGGCCGGCGCGGCTCACCGGCGGGCCGTGGACTTCCTCCCCTGGTCGGCCCTGGCGGGCCTGGTCTGGGCGGGATACGGCGTCGGCGTCGGCTACTTCGGCGGGCAGTGGCTGGGAGCGGGCTGGCTCGCCACGGCGGTCCCGGTGCTGGCCCTGTTCGGGACGGGCACGCTGGCCGCCTACCTGGTGCGGCGCAGGCCCGCGCAGGCGCAGGCGTCCTGAGTCCGGCCGCCCCGCACCAGGTAGGCGGCCAGCGTGCCCGGTCCGCCGTGCCGGGTGCGGCACTCCCCTCACTCCCGTGCCCGGCCGGGCCGGCACTCCCCCTCGGCGATGCCGGCCGCCAGGCCGGAGCGGCCCTCCCGGGGGTCCTTCTCTCGTTCAGCGTCAGACAGGTCCGGAGCCCGCTCTCCTCGTCCACGAGCTGGAACCGGTAGACCCGGCGGCCGTGCTCCGGGAGCGTGGACCGGACGACGTCCACACGCGGCACCGGCAGGTCCAGCCGCCGGGCGGCCTCCTCCGTCACCCGCCGCAGCTCGGCCCGGTCGAGACCGTCCGGGGACGCGTTGACGTACCGCAGCGTGCCGGCGACCGCCCCCAGCAGTGCCAGCCCGACCACCGGGGCCGCCCACGTGCGCACCGCCACCCCCGTCCGGTCACCTGTGGCCGGCATGCTACGCGCTCCCGCCTCCGCGGCGCGACGGAGCACGGGCCGGAGGCGGGACCACGGGGACGGGACACGGCGGCGTCAGGGCTTGCGGGCCACCCCCGCGAACATGGACACCTCGGCGTCGGTGACGTCCGCGTACGGCTGGTCCGGCTCCGGCTTCCAGCGGTGCGGGACGACCAGGCCGGGCTCGACGAACTCCAGCCCGTCGAAGAACCGCAGGATCTGCTCGCGGGTGCGGTCCTGGGCGGAGGCCGCGGAGCCGGACATCGACATCTGGTGCAGGCGGTCCCAGGTCTCGGGGTCCAGGTCGGGGGTGCAGTGGCTGAGGGTGAGGTAGCTGCCGGAGGGCAGCGCGTCCACCAGCCGGGCCACCAGCTCGTACGGCTTCTTCGCGTCGTTGATGTAGTGGAGCAGCGCGTTGAGGGAGAGCGCGACCGGCCGGCTCATGTCCAGCGTCTCGAGCAGCTCGGGGTGGGCCAGGATGGAGTCCGGGTCGGTCGCGTCCGCGTGCAGGTAGGCGGTACGGCCCTCGGGCGTGCTGCGCAGCAGTGCCTGCGCGTAGCGCAGCACGATGGGGTCGTTGTCGGCGTAGACGACCCGGGCCTCCGGCGCCACGCCCTGTACGACCTGGTGCAGGTTGGGCTCGGTCGGTATGCCGGTGCCGATGTCCAGGAACTGCCGGATGCCCGCCTCGCGCACCAGCCAGCGGGCCGCCCGGTGCATGAAGGCCCGGTTGACCTGGGCCCCGGTCCGCACCCCGGGCCAGATGCCGATGACGGCCTCGGCGCCCTGGATGTCGGCCGGGTAGTTGGTCTTGCCTCCGAGGAAGTAGTCGTACATGCGGGCCGAGTGCGGCCTGCTGGTGTCGATGTCGTCGGCGGAGAAGCCCTGGGCGGTCATCTGTCGGTCTCCCGTGGGGTGGGTGTGGTCGGCTGGGCGGCTCAGGCGAGCAGGAAGTCGGCCTCACCGAGCTTGGCGCCCCGGATGAAGGACTCGATCTCCTGGTAGGTGTAGATCAGGGCGGGACCGTCGGGGTCGCTGGACTGCCGCAGGGCCACGCGGCCGTCGCCGAGCTTCATCACTTCCACGCAGTTGCCGCCGTTGGTGCCGCTCCAGGGCTTGTGCCAGCCCTCGTTTCCCAGCTCCCTGGCGGGCATGCCGTTGTAAATGTGGCCCATCGGTCAGAACTCCTTGCGAATGGCATCGAGGAACTCCCCGGTGCGTCGTACTGATACGGCCTGCGCGACCATCCGGTCCAGGACCTCCAGGTACGCGGCCGTGTCGGGGCGCTCGTCGAGATAGACGGCGCCGGTGAGGCTCTCGCTGTAGACGATGTCCGGCAGTTCCGGTATGTCGAAGCGGAACAACTGGAAGGGCCCGAACATGCCCGGATGCGGCCCCGCTTCGAACGGCAGCACCTGGACCGTGACGTTCGGCATCACCATCACCTCCAGCAGCCGGTCGATCTGGGCCCGCATGACCTCGGGTCCCCCGACGGGTCTGCGCAGCACCGTCTCGTCCATGACGACCCACAGCCGCGGCGCCCCGGTTCCGCCGAGGAGCGACTGCCGTTTCATGCGGAGCGCGACACGGCGGTCCAACTCCTCCTCGGGAGCGGTGGGGAAGCCGGTGCGCAGCAGTTCACGCGCGTAGTCCTCGGTCTGGAGCAGACCGGGGACGCAGTGGGGCTCGTAGCCGCGGAGGGTGTTCGCGGCGCTCTCCAGACTCACGTACAGGCCGAACCAGTCCGGCAGCACGTCCCGGAAACGGTGCCACCAGCCCGGTCTGCGGGACTCCTCCACCAGGGAGAGGAACGCGTCGATCTCCGGCCGCGCGACCTCGTAGGTCTCCAGCAACTTCTCCACGAAGAGCGGCTTGAGGCCGACTTCGGCCTTCTCCATGCGGCGGACCGTGGCGGCGTTGACGCTGAGGGCGCGGGCGGCCTCCTCGTACGAGCAGCCGGCCCTCTCCCGCAGGTCGCGGAGTCTCAGGCCGAGCACTATCCGCCCGACGGTCGTCACGTTCCCTCCCTCACAAGGCTTTTGAACAGCGAGTCTGACACACCGTCGGTGACGCTAACAGCTTGCCGTCGATATTCTGCAATTTGCAAGACGCCTCTTGCCTTCTGCCTACCGCAGCGAGGATAGTGAGGGTCCCCGCAGGAGGACGGACGGACTGGAAGGCGGAAGCCGTGGCGCTACCCCAAGGCACGATGACGATCCCCAACCGGGTCGGACTCTGCCCCGACCTGCGCCAGGAGACCTTCGAACTCCCCGCCCAGGCCGTCTCCGTGGCCGACGCCCGCAACCGCGCCTACCAGCGGCTGCGCCAGTGGGGCATCGCGCCGGACGCCTGCAGCACCGCCCGGCTGGTGGTGTCCGAACTGTTCACCAACGCCGTGCTGCACACCGACAGCGACCGGATCGGCTGTCTGCTGCACGTCGCCGACGACCAGATCCGCATCGAGGTGCGCGACCAGGGCAGCTACGCGAGCACGCCGATGCTGCACTTCCCGCGCTCCGACGAGGAGCGCGGCCGCGGTCTGCTGCTGATCGAGACCATCGCCCAGACGTGGGGTGTCGAATCCGCCGGCCCCGGATTGGGCCACATCGTCTGGGCCGTCATCCGTCCCTGAGCCGTCCAGCGGCCGGATGACGCGCGAGGGGCCCGGGACCCGTCCCGGCGAGGGGACGGGACCCGGGCCGCACACAAGCGGGGGGCTCGAGCCGAGTGGGGGCGGCTCGGGCCCCCTCGCCGCCGCCCCACCCGCTCAACCCCCGTGCCCTACTCCGTGATCCGCTCCACGGGGATCCACAGCTGCGACCGTGCCCACTCCCCGTCCTCCGACAGCCGGGTGCGCAGGATCTCCGGGCCCGGCCGGGTGCGGTACGGGTTGGCGGGGAACCACTGCGTGAACACGTCCCGCCACAGGTACTGGACCGCCCGCGGGGACTCGCCCGAGCTCTCGAAGACCGCCCAGAGTCCGGCCGGGACGGCGAGGGACGCCAGGCCCTCCGGCGCCTCGGCGCCGGTCACCACCCCGTGCCAGTAGTCGAGTTCACTGCCCTCCGCGCGGTCCCCGGCGAGGTTGTCGACCGCGGCCACGATGCCGTCCGGCTCCTGGTCGGACAGCTCCGCCAGCCGCCGGTTCACCTCCCGGCCGACACCGCGGACGAACTCCGCGATGGCCGGGTTCTCCCCCTCGTGCACCAGGGGGACGCGCGTGTTGAGCCCGACCACCCGGAACTCCCCCTTCTCCACCACTCGGTACTCCATGCTGGCACTCCCTTCGACGACGAGCCGGAAGGACATCCGGGGCTGGGAGCGCAGGGCCGCGCCGGTCCTGCGGGCCTCGCCCGGCCCGACGCCGTGCACCGCGCGGAAGGCGCGGGCGAACGCCTCGCCCGAGCCGTAGCCGTACCGCACCGCGATGTCGAGCAGTGTCCGCTCCCCCGCGAGCACCTCGGCACCGGCGACGGTGAGCCGCCGGCGGCGGACGTACTCGGACAGCCCGATGCCCGCCAGCGCCGCGAACAGCCGCCGGAAGTGGTACTCCGAGGTGGCGGCGATCCGCGCCAGCTCGGCCACCTCGACCGGCCCGCCGAGGTTCCGCTCGATGTGCTCCAGTGCCTGGTTCAGCCGGTCCAGCACCAGGTCCTCCTCCCGCTCGTCCGGCCCCTTCGGTTCCCTCCGTTGACAGACCCCACGCTAGGGAGGGCCGAAGCCGCCGCGCCCGACTTCCCGTGCCCGCTCCGGTCGGTCCGCGGCCGCATGCCGTCAAGCTGCCTTGACGTCAAGTCACCTTGACGAGAAGGTGGGGACATGACGACTCCGGACGAACTCGAGAAACGGCACACCCTGCTGACCGCCACCGCGCGCCATGACGCCCTGCGCGCCCGCGACACCCTGGCCCCGCACGGCGGTGAGGACGACGGCGACGGCGGGGACGGCCGGCCGCTGTCCCGCGAGGAGGCACTGGAACTGCTCGCACTGGGCGAGGTCATCATCCGCAAGGCGGCCCACGGGCGTCAGCTCTCGGTGTGCTCCGCCCGCCGGGCCGGGGCCTCCTGGTCCCGGATCGGCGCGGCCCTGGGCACCAGCAAGCAGGCCGCCTGGGAGGCGCACAACCGGTGGATCGACGAGCAGGCCCGGCGGCACCCGGACAGCGGGCACCGGGGCCTGGACGACGAGGAGGTGGCCGCCGCCCGGGCACTCGCCGGCCGCCCCGACGAGGACCCCGGCGGCAGCGGGGACAGCGGGAACGGCGAGCGCGGGGACCGCTAGTGCCGTACCGGGAAGCGCGGCGCGGCACCGGCCGCCGCACCCGTCACTCCGCCGGCCCGGCCGTCCCGTCACCGCCACCGTCCCCACCGGTGTCCCCACCGGTGTCGGCACCGGCACCGGCCAGTTGCCCGGCGGCCGCCAGCGCGAGCCGCCAGGGGTACTCCTCCGGGCGTCCCTGCCCCGGCGGGTTAGGCACGAACCCGCCGGGCCCGTACAGCACCCGCGCCCCCGCCTCGCGCAGCGTCTCCAGCGACCGCCCGAACTGCGGGTGCCGGGCGTACGCCGAGTTCACGCACGGCATCACCACCAGCGGGATGCGCTTGCCGATCGCCTCCATCGTGAAGCCCGCGACGAACGTCGTGGCGATGCCCAGCGCACAGGCGTTGACCGTGTTCAGGGTCGCCGGGGCCACCACCACCACGTCCGCCCGGGGCCAGACGTCCGGGGTGCCCAGGGCCCGGTAGGCGCTGCGCACCGGGTGCCCGGTCAGCCGCTCCAGCTCCGGCAGCCGGCCCTCCAGCCAGTCGCGCGCGGTCGGCGTCACCCCCAGGCACACGTCCCATCCCCGTGCCTGGGCCTCGCGGACCGCCCGGTCGGCGTATACGACCGGCGGGGCGGCGCAACCCAGGAGATACAGCACTCGGTTCTTCATAACGGAAGGTTCACCACGGACACGAGCCCCGACAAGCCCCGGCGACCGGCCTGGTGAAAGGGGCGGGGGAACGGATTGCGGGTAACGTTCCCACCAACCGGGAGGAACGGAGGGACCCGGGATGCACCTGCCGGACGACGAGCACATCGGCAACCGGATCGCCGTGCAGCGGAAACGCGCCGGACTCACCCAGCGCGGCCTCGCCCAGCGCATCCCCTACTCCTACAGCCTGCTGCGCCATGTCGAGAGCGGCCACAAGAAGGCCTCCCCGGAGCTGGTCGACGCCGTCGCCCGGGCTCTGCGCGTCGATGTCACCGCCCTGACGGGCCAGCCGTCCGAGCACCCGCTGCGGCCCGACCGCGTCGCCGCCCTCGTCCGGCCCATCCGCGAGGCGCTCGACCTGTACGACCTGCCCACCGACCCCCGTACGGCCACCGCCTCGCCCTCCGACCTGATCGCCTCGGCCGACGCACTGTGCCGCGATGTGCGCGAGGCCCGGCTGTACCAGGCGGCGGCGGGCCTGCCGGATCTGCTCACGGACCTGACCGCCGCCTGCCACGAGCGCCCGAGCACGGAACTGTGGCGGGCCATGGCCTCCGCCTGCCGCAGCGCCCACGACGTGACGGTGAAGCTGGGCTGCCACGACCTCGCGGTCATCGCGCTGGACCGGATGGGCTGGGCCGCCGAGCACGCCGGCGACCCACTGCTCGGCGCGATCCGCCAGTACAAGCGGGCCCTGTCCTACCGCAGTCCGGACGCCGAGCACGGCATCGGCCTGCGCATGGTGGCGTACGGCCACCGGCTGCTGGAACAGGCGCGGGAGAGCACCGGGAAACTGGCCGTCGCCGGGCAACTGCACCTGGGCGGCGCGGTGCTCGCCGCCCGCGCGGGCGACCGGCCGGCCGTCGAGGAGCAGTTGGCGCGGGCCGCCGAGACGGCCGCGCGCACCGGCGAGGTCGGCACGGTGCACTGGCTGTCCTTCGGCCCCTCGAACGTCGGGGCGCACGAGGTGTTCGCCCGGCTGCAACTGCGGCAGTACGACGAGGCGCTGGCGGCGGCCCGCGCCATCCGCCCGCCGCGCGGCTGGGCGGCGTCCCGGCAGGCCGCCCTTCTGGTGGACGTGGCCCGCGCGGAGCTGGCGACCGGCCGGAACGAGGCGGCGCTGGCCTCGCTGCTGAAGGCCCGCAGACTGGCGCCCCAGCAGACCCGTTTCCACCCCCGGGTGCGGGAGACGGTGCTGGATCTGCTGCAGTCACGGCGCCGGTCGCCGGACGCCCTGACCCGGCTGGCCACCTGGATCGGGGTCTGAGAGCAGGGCCCGCCGCCCCCCGCCCGCGACCCGCCCGCTGTTCTCCGTCATCTCTCACCCGGAAGACACCGTGCTCGGAGAGTGTGTCACCGAAGAGTGACAGTTGAGGGGTTGTCGCGCCGCCACTCTGGGGCCGTAAGCGATCAGTCGAGCACCGATGTCCGGGAGACCGCCCGTGCAGCCGACGCCCCGCACCCCCCGCCCGCTCCCCCACCACGCGGGCGGGGGGCCGGCCCGGACGGCCACCGTCCACCGGACGGCCCGTGACGCCGGCGGGCTGCCCGGGCGGTCCCCCGGACCGGACAGGAAGGCGACACCGTGACCATCACCCCCCACCGGACGGACCGGTCCCTGGGCACCGTCCTGTCCGACGGGACCGACACCCGGCTGCCGACCGGCTGGCTGCGCGCCACCGGCCGGGTTCCCGACGTGCTGGCCGCCTGGGGACGCGACGCCCTGGCCGAGGTCCCCACCGGAATCGCCTGGGACGTCGTCCGCGTCCCGGCCGTGACGGTCCAGGAGACACTGCGGCTGCTGACCGCCGCCCGGGCGCCGATCGGTCCCGTCATCGCCACCCCCTTCGGCGCGGAGTTCTTCGTCTCCCTGGGCTCGGCGGACGGCTGGACCGTCCCCGGCGCCTCCCTCCTCCCCCGCGGCAGGCTGGCCCTGCTGCCGCACCCGCGGTCCGCCGATCCGTGCCGCGTCTCCGACCGCTGCTGGCTCGTCAGGCCGGACGACCGGACCCTGACCTGGGGAGCGGACCTGCGGGACGCCTACACCGAGGCCCTGGCCAACCTGCCCGAGGACAGCGCCGGATAACGGCCCCTCCACCGCGGGCGGGGTCCGCCGGCCCCGCCCCGGACGGCCGCTCCCGGCGGTCCCGGCCCCGTGCCCGCGAACGGCTGACCCGCCGCGTTCGTCCGGTGCGGCAGGGGGAACGCGTACCTCGCCCCCGTATCACCGAGGGCGGGGAACCACCGCCCCGAGGATCACCGAGAGGACGCCATGGCCGTCACGTTCCGCAAGAGCTTCCGCATCCTGCCCGGGGTCCGGCTGAACATCAACCGCCGCTCCTGGTCGGTCACCCTGGGCCAGGGCAAGGGACCGAAGCACACGCTCAACTCGGCCGGCCACCGCACCACGTCCATGAACCTCCCCGGCCCCTTCGGCTACCGGAAGCGGACGACGAGCAGGCGCGGCGGCTGATCCGGCCGGCCGCTGACGGACCGTGAGCGGCCGGGGTTCCGGTGGGGCCGGCCCGTCCGGGCCGGAAGCCGCCAGGCCGTCCGGCCGGTGCTCAGACGCCGAACTCCGTGGGCGAGAGCCCGAGCGCGGCACAGGCCTCCCGGATGACGTTCTGCTCGGCCGGCGCGAAGTCGCCGTCGGCACCGGCGGTGACGATGCCGGTCTGGATCACCGCCCTGGCCTCCGCCGGCTTCTTGGCGGCCTTGGCGATCTCCTGCATCGCCTCCGCCCTGCCCGCCTGGAAGTCGGCCGTCAGCCGGTCCACATGCTTGTTGAACCGCTGGCGGAGCTGGTCCGGCGGGAAGTTCCGCAGGACGTCGTTGCCGACGATCAGCGACTCCACGTGCTGCCGCTCGGCCGGGTCCACATGCCCGTCGGCCGCGGCAACCAGCGCGCACATCGCCATGCTCGCGTCCCGGTAGGCGCCGCTCTTCAACTCCGCCTTCGCCGAGGTGAGCTGGGCCTTGAGCATGCCGACCAGCTGGGCGCGCGACCCCCCGCCGGACCGCGGGCCCGCGCCCTGGCCGGGGCCGTGCCCCGGGGCCGGAGCCCGGCCACCCGCTCCTCCCGTGCCCCGGGACTGCTGGAGACTCCTGGCCTGGCTCACGGCCTGGTCCTTGATCCGGTTCCACATCGCCACTGGTGCCACCTCGGCTTCGCTCACTGCCCGTCCTGTGACGGCCTGTCTCCTCCCAACGCCCCAGGGTGGCCATCCGTTCCATCGGCGTGGCCGCCCCAGGGGGCGCGGGTCAGCCGACCTCGATCCCGTACTCCTCCACCAGCTGCACCAGCCCCTCCTCGTAGCCCTTGCCCCCGAGGACGAATTCCCAGTCGCCGTTGGCGCGCCTGCGGAACGAGCCCAGGACGAGGGCGGTCTCGCCGGGGCGGCCGTCGGAGACGGCCAGTTCGTCGGCCGCCGTGCCCGCTGGCTCCGAGAGACGGATCCGGGCGCGGGTGAAGCAGGACAGGTCGGCGCCGGGATCGGCCTCGGGGTCGACGGCGGCGACCAGGACCAGCCGGTCCGCCGGCGGGGGCAGTTCCCCGAAACGCACCCAGACCGCCGCCCTGTCCTCACCGTGGCCCGGCATCATCCGGACGCTGCTGTCCGGGGCGGCCGGGTTGTTGTAGAAGACGAACCACTCCTCCCCGAGCACCCGCTGCCCCCGGCAGACGAGCGCGCACACGTCCAGGGCCGCACCGCCGGACCAGGTCAGCCCCAGGACGGTGGTGCCGTCCAGTTCGTCCCCCGGTCCACCGTCCGGCTGCGCGCCGGAAGCGGTGTCCGGCTCGGAGCCGGGCCCGCCTCCGAGCCGGCCGTTCAGACCGTGGCGGTGGAGGAGGTCCACCAGTTCGGTCCCCTGGACCAGGGTGAGCGGCTTGCCGCCCGCGAAGGCGTGCGAGCCGGGACCGAAGGCGGAGGTGGTGATGAGTACGCCCTTGTTGGCGCCGACGCTCTGGACCGTGCCGTACAGGTCCCGTACGGCGCTCGGCGGCACGGTGTTGCGGTACCTCTTGACCTGCACGACTATCTTCCCGCCCCGGATCGGGTCGGGGTCCAGCGCGTCCACGTCCACCCCGCCGTCGCCCGACCGGCTCGTGGTCACGGCCTGCATGCCCATCGCCCGGAAGAGTTCCGCGACGAGGTCCTCGAACTCGACCGGGTCCATGGCGCACAGGTCCGGCTCGTCGTCGTCCCCGTGGGTGACCACGGCGCGGCCGGCGTCGCCGGGCAGCCGGGCGGGACGCACCCCGGCGCGGCGGTCCGGGCGGTCGGAGAGCTGACCGCGCAGGCCGTCCACCAGGCAGTCGGGAGCGGTGACCTGGGTGAGGTTCAGCCGGTCGAAGTCGGCTCGCGACACCATCACGGTGGCCAGGAAGGTCTGCGTCCGGTGGCCGGTGGCGGGATCGGTGTCGTCCACGAATCCGTTGAGGGCGACCGCCTCCAGCACCCCGAACCGGTCCGCGGCGAACAGCTCGCGCACCGCCAGGAGCATGCACTGCGCGAGCACGTCGCGGTACAGGGCACGCCGTTCGGTGACCGGGCGCCGGACCTCCTTGTCCCGGTCGGCGCCGGGCATGTACCGCACCGCCGAGACTTCCGGCACGACGGCGGTGCCCGGCAGCTCCCAGTTGAGGACGAGCAGGCGGGAGGCGGGGTCGAAGGAGGCCGACACCTGGCGGGGGAAGTCGTCCGGCCAGCCCCGGGAGGCGTACAGCGCGGCGGTGAAGTACTCCACGACCGCGGTGGGCTCGCCGCGCCTCAGTCCCGCGACCAGTTCCTCGACACCGGCGTTGTGTCCCCTGATCTCCGCCAGCCGCTCGTCCGCCCACCGCTGGTACTGCTGCCGGTACGCGGCGAGTTGGCGCTGCCGCTGGGCCTCGGCGGCCTGGGCGGCGTGCCAGTCGCTCTCGTACCGCGCCCGGGCCTGTTCCTGTGCCTGCCAGCTCCCGCCGAATCCCCAGCCGCCCTGCCGCGGCTGGTACGCGGCGGGGTCCGGCATCGGAACGGGGACGCCGAGCTGCCCGGGGCTGAACGGCTCCACCCGCTCGGAGCGCTTCAGCGTCTCGGGGGTGAAGGCCGGGGCGGCGCAGCCCGTCACCAGCAGGTCGCGCAACACCCGGACCTGGCGGTCGAGTTTGTCGGTGCGGTGCCGTGCGTCGGCCTCCCGCCGCTCCCGGTAGGCCGCCTGCTGCTCCCGCCGGCTGCGTGCGGCCGCCCGCTCCGCGGCCCGCTGTTGACGTTCCTGCTCACGCTGGTGCTGTGCCCAGGCGCGGCGCTGCGCCTCCTCCTGACGTTGCTGCTGACGCTGGATCTCCGCCCAGGTGGCGACCAGTCCGCGAGAACGGCGGCTCATGTACGCGTTGCCCTCCCCGAGCCCTCAAGGCCCCGAAACACACCGTTTGTTGAAAGATTGACGGTATCGCTTCGCGACCCGGCCCGTCACCGATCGCATCCAAATGGTTACTTCGGGGATGTGATCGGTGACGGACGGAGGGGACAGGCCGGACTCCGACGCCCGGAGCGCCCGGATCAGTGACCCGAGTGTCCGCCGGAGCCGTGGTCCTCGGAGGGGCTGCCGGAGTGGCCGCCGTGCCCGTGCTCCGGCGGGCGGACGGACGCGTTCGGCACGGCGCCGGAGAACTGCCCGACCTGGCCCTTCTGCTCACCCTGGGGCCAGACGAGCACGCGGTAGCCGACGGTCACGATGTCCGGTACGTACCAGGCGCTCAGCTGTGTCGTGCTCTCGCCGGGTGCCAGCTCGCCCTCGAAGGCGCCGTCGTCGGCGGCCCGCTGGGCCATGCCGCCCACCTCGACGCCCACCCACTGGACCGCCATCTTGTCCAGATCGACGGGGGCGTCACCGGTGTTGGCCAGCTTCACCCGCAGCCCCATCGGCTCGCCGCTCTGGTCCAGCGCCGCCTTGCGGGCCTCGGCCAGCCGCGCCTTCTCCACCGTGCCGCCCTCGAGGTCCGTACGGCTGCCCGGGCGGAGCTCCCCCAGCACGGTCACCGTCGCCTCCAGACCGTCCGGCCAGGTGAAGGTCTTCCCCACCGGCACCGGTGTCGGCGCGGGAGCCACCTCGGCGGACGGTGCGGTGCTGACCGGGACGGAGGGTTCGGGAGCGGCGGAGTCGTCCCCGGAACCGCATCCGGTGAGCACTAACGAGGCCAGAACCGCCGCGAGCACGGATCGACGCATGAGCACTCCAAGCTGATGGCCCCCGGCGGATACGACGGAGCCGACGGTAGCGCCCGGCAACGGCTCCGTAAAGATCCGTCCCGGCCCGTGGCCGCGGCAGTTCACGTCCCGGACCACGGCGGCCGCGGTCACGGTGCGGGCGGGGCCGCCCGCACCAGTCCCGTCTGGTAGGCGATGACGACCAGTTGGGCGCGGTCGCGGGCGCCCAGCTTCGTCATCGCGCGGTGGATGTGGGTGCGTACGGTCAGCGGGCTGAGCGTGAGCACCTCGGCGATCTCGGTGTTGGACTTGCCCTCGGCGGCCAGGCCCATCACCTCGCGTTCGCGGACGGTGAGCTCCGCCAGGTGCCCCGGGGGCGCGAGGTGCGCCTCGGGGGCGGGGGCCATGAGGAAGTTCGTGATGAGGGTGCGGGTCGCGGCGGGTGACAGGAGCGCCTCGCCGGAGGCCACCGTGCGCAGGCCGGCCAGCAGGGTGTCGGCGGTGACGTCCTTGCCGAGGAAGCCGCTGGCACCGGCGCGCAGCGCCTGGGCGACGTAGTCCTCGGTCTCGAACGTCGTCAGGATGAGGACGCGGGTGGCGGTCAGCTCCGGGTCGGCGCAGATCGCGGAGGTGGCGGCGAGGCCGTCCGTGCCCGGCATCCGGATGTCCATGAGGACGATGTCGGGGTGGTGGACACGGGCCAGTTCCAGCGCCTCCGCGCCGTCGGAGGCCTCACCGACCACCGTCATGTCCTCGCAGGAGTCGATCAGGACCCGGAAAGTGGCCCGTAGTAGGGCCTGGTCATCGGCGAGCAGTACCTTGACGGCCATGGCTGTGCTCCTCCTTCCGGAGCGTCTGTGGCGTGCCCGGCCGCCCCGGGTTCCGAGGGCTGGAGCGGCAGTGCGGTGGTGACCTCGAAGCCGCCCTCCGGACGGGGCCCCGCCCGGAGTTCACCGCCGGCGGTGTGGGCGCGTTCCCGCATGCCCATGATGCCGAAGCCCCGGACCGGCCCGTCCCCGGCGGCCGCCGCGGCGCCGGTCGTGCCGGCCGCGTCCGGACCGTCGTTGCTGACCGTGATCAGCAGGCGCGGTCCCGAGTAGGCGAGGTGCACGTGCGCGGAGTCCGCGGCGGCGTGCTTGGTGACGTTGGTGAGCGCCTCCTGCACGATCCGGAACGCGGTCAGGTCCGCCCCGGGGGAGAGCGGGCGGGGCTCCCCCGTGGTGGTGACCGTGACGGCGAGCCCCGCGGACGCGCACGCCGAGACCAGTTCGGGCAGGCGCGCGAGGCCGGGGGACGGCTCCAGCGGGGCGGCGGCCGGGCCGTCGTTCTGGCGCAGCAGTCCCAGCGTGGCCTTCAGTTCGCGCAGCGCGGAGGACGTGGTGCCGGTCAGGTCGGTGAGGATCTCCTTCGTCTTGGGCGGATCGGTGAGCACGAGATGGGCGGCCGTACCGGCCTGGGCGTTGGCCAGTGCCAGATGGTGGGCCACGACGTCGTGCAGTTCGCGGGCGATGCGCATGCGCTCCTCGGTGACGCGCAGCCGGGCCTCCTCCTCCCGGGTGCGTTCGGCGTGTTCGGCGCGGGCCTGCACCGATGCCAGGTAGGCGCGCCGCAGCCGGGTCATGTTGCCGGCGGCGAGCGGCAGCAGCAGCCAGAACAGGTAGCTGACTGCCCTGAGGACGAGAGAGTGACCGTCCGCGGGGCCGGCGACCGCCGACGCCGCCACCAGCGCCGCCACGATGACGAGGACGCCGTAGACGCGGGTGGTCCTGCGGTCGGTGAGTTCGGTGAGTGTGGCCAGCCAGTAGAGCGCCGCGATGAGGGGGGCCAGCAGCAGCGGGGTGAACTGGTACCCCAGCGCGGCCGCGGCCACGGCGCAGACCGCGGTCACGACGACGGCGGTGCGCGGGCGGCTGCGGTACCTCAGCAGGGCGAGGCAGGACACGCCCAGGAGGGCGGCGGCGGCCTGGTCGTGGTCGGGCGAACCGGCGTCGTGCCAGGAGAGGTTGTCGCCGAGGATCGCGCAGCCCGTCACCGTCAGGACCAGTAACACGTCGACGACGCGGGGATGGCGGTCGGCGTACCGCTCGAAGCGGGTCGCGCAGCGCTCAAGGCCGGTGTGGTTCATCGGGCTCCCCCGTCGGTGCTCTGGGCCGTCGTCGGCCGTCCCCCGTGTGAACGCCCGCCCCGGGCCGCCCGTGCCCTCCGCCACGGGCGGCCCGGCGGGAACCGCACCTGTCAGGCCCTGTCAAGCCCTGTCAGGTGCGGACCAGTTCCGGCTCGGCCGCCCCGGCCGCTCCCGCCTCCGGGTCCGCCTCCGGCCGGCGGCTGAGCGCCGCGCCCTCCACGTCGACGCCGGGCAGCAGCCGGTCCAGCCACTTCGGCAGCCACCAGGCGCGGTCGCCGAGCAGGGCGAGCACGGCTGGCACGATCGCCATCCGCACGACGAAGGCGTCGAACAGGACGGCGGCGGCGAGCCCGAACCCGATCGTCTTGACGATGGGATCGCTCTCCCCGACGAACCCGGAGAACACCGCGGTCATGATCAGCGCGGCGGCCGCCACGACCCGGGCGCTGTACCGGAAGCCGGAGACGACCGCCTGACCGGGCCCCTCGCCGTGGACGTACGCCTCCCGCATCCGCGAGACGAGGAACACCTCGTAGTCCATGGCCAGACCGAAGACGATGCCCACCAGGAAGATCGGCATCAGGCTCATGATCGGGCCGGTCTGCTCCACACCCAGGAGTCCGGCCCCGTGGCCCTGCTGGAAGACGAGGACGACCACGCCGAGGGAGGCCAGCACCGACAGCAGGAAGCCGAGAGCCGCCTTCAGCGGGACGAGCAGGGACCGGAAGACCACCATCAGGAGCAGCACCGCCAGGCCCACCACGATGACCAGGTAGGGGATCAGGGCGGCCTGCACCTTGTCGGAGATGTCGATGTTCAGCGCCGTGACGCCGGTGACCTCGAAGGTCGCCCCGGTCTCGGACTCGACCCCGGGCCGTTCGTCCCGGATGGCCGTGACCAGTTCCTCGGTCCGCTCGTCGGTCGGCGCCGTGGCCGGCACGACCTGGAGGACGGCCGTGTCACCGGCCTCGTTGAAGGTGGCCGGGGAGACGGAGACGACCCCGTCGGTATCGCGGATCCGCTCCGCGACCGTCTCGGCGGCACCCTCCGGATCGGCCTCGCCCTCCGCGTCCACGACGACGGTCAGCGGCCCGTTGAAGCCCGGCCCGAAGGCGTCGGCGAGCGCGTCGTAGGCCCGGCGCTCGGTGGCGGAGACCGGCTTGGCCTCGTCCCCGGATATGCCGAGTTGCAGGCCCGCCACCGGTACCGCGAGGACGCCGAGGCCGACCACGCCGAGCAGCAGCACGGGCAGCGGGCGCCGCAGCACGAGCCGCGCCCAGCGGCTTCCCCCGTTGTCCCGGACGGCTTCCGCCCCGGTCTCCCCGGCCTCCCCGGCCTTCCCCGTCCGCCCGCCTCGGCGGGCCCGCCGCCGGAGCACGGCGTTCGGCCAGAAGCCGAGGAACGCCGGGACCAGCGTCAGCGCGATCAGTACGGCGACGACGACCGCGCCCGCCGCGGCCAGCCCCATCTCGGTGAGCATCGGGATGCCGACCACCGTGAGCCCGGCCAGCGCGATGACGACGGTGAGCCCGGCGAACACGACCGCGGAGCCGGCCGTGCCGACCGCCAGCCCGACCGCCTCCTGCGGCGCACGGCCCCCGGCGCGCTCCTCGCGGTAGCGGGAGACGACGAACAGCGCGTAGTCGATGCCGACCGCGAGACCCAGCATCATCGCCAGGACGCCGGTGGTCGTGGACAGGCCCAGCGCGGCGGCCAGGGCCGTGATGGCGGCCATGCTCACGCCGACGCCGATGAGGGCGGTCAGCAGCGGCAGTCCGGCGGCGGCCAGCGAACCGAAGGTGATGAGCAGCACGACGGCGGCCACCGCGACACCGATCAGTTCGGCCGCGCTGCCGGCCGCTTCGTTCTCCTCCATCGCGGTTCCGCCGGCCTCGACGGTCAGCCCGGAGTCCCGGGCCGCGTGGAGGGCCTGTTCCAGTTGGGTCCTGCCGTCGTCGGTGAGGTCCTGGACGGCGACCTCGTAGGTCACGGTCGTGTACGCCGTCGTGCCGTCCTCACTGACGGTCCTCGCCCGGAACGGGTCGACGGCGTCGGCGACCTGCGCGCCGTCGGCCAGGTCGGCCACGGCCTCCTCGACGGCCCGTCTGTTCCCGGCGGCGGTGACCTTCTCCCCGTCCGGCGCGACGAAGACGACCCGGGCGGTCGCGCCGTCGGCGGCGGCTCCGGGGAAGCGCTCCTCCATCAGGTCGAAGGCTTTCTGGGACTCGATGCCAGGCATGGAGAACCCCTCGTCGGGGGCCTCCGGTGCCCGGAGGGCGCCCAGCCCGACGGCGGCCAGGACGGCCGCCCAGACCAGGGCGACGTACCAGCGCCGCCGGAAGGCCAGACGGCCCACTCGGTAAAGGAAGGTAGCCACGACAGGGGGTCTCCAGGTTCTCGGTGCCGACTGTCCACCCAGGCTCTCCGCGGCAGGCCGCCCTGTCGTCGTGCGCCCGTCGACAGTTCCCCTACTGAGAACGCAGTACGGACCGGCCGGGCGGATCAGCCGCTGGTACGACGGGCCCGCCCGGAACCCTGAGACCGTCCGCGAACCGCCCGGCGACCGGCGGGCTCCGGCCGTGGGCGACGAGGAACGCCGACCGCGGGATGTGGCGAGGCGCGCGCAGCGCGGTCGGTCACGGCCGGCGAGAGGCGCTACTCCCCCGGCGCGGAAGAGGAATCGGGCGCGGGCCGCAGCCGCCCGGGCAGACGCGCGGCGAGGTGGTCGATGAGTGCGCTGACCCGCCGGGGGACATGCCCGTCGTCCTCCAGCAGGGCGTAGATGTCGGCGGCGGGCGTGGGCACGTGCGGCAGGACACGGACGAGTTCGCCGCGGTCGAGATGAGGCCTGACGTGCCACTCCGAGCGCATGATCACGCCGCGGCCCTCCAGTGCCCAACCGGTCACCACGTCACCGTCGTTGCTCGACAGACTGCCGTGCACCCGTACGTGCCGGGGCCGGTCCGCGTCCCCGAACCGCCAGAGCGCGTAGTCGCTCTCGTTCTCGCGCAGCACGATGCAGTTGTGGTCCACCAGGTCCTCGATGCTGCTCGGGGCGCCGTGCTCGGCCAGGTAGGACGGCGCCGCGCAGGGCAACCGCCGGTTCTCGGCCAGCCGCCGCATGCGCAGGGAGGAATCGGGGGGCGTGCCGACGTGGACGGCCACGTCGAACTCGCGCCGGTGCGGCCGCAGAGGGAGTGCGGACGTCTGCATCCGGACGTGCAGCCCCGGATGGGCCGCCGTGAAATCCCCGAGCAGCGGCGCTATGTGCGCACGGCCGAGCCCGAGCGTGGCTTCGACGACGATGGAGCCGCGCAGTGCGCCGGAACCGTCGGTGACCGTGTCCTCGAGTTCACGCACCTGGTCGAGGATCGCCTCGACACGGGCCGCGTAGAGCTCCCCTTCCGAAGTCAGCACCAGCCGCCGGGCGCCGCGCTGGACGAGCCGGACGTCGAGGCGGCGCTCCAGCGCGCTGAGGCGCTTGCTGACGACCGGGAGGGAGCAGCCGAGTTCCCGCGAAGCGGCCGTCAGGGTCTCGCTCGACGCGACCACGTGGAAGAACTGCAGGTCGTCCACGAGCGAACGGTTCCTGGCCGGTCGCCGACCGGAGGGCCGCGGACTTTCCATGGCGGAAAGCCTACCTTGCCGGTCCGCGTCTTGTTCCGCATGTCATAGCTGGCCATGGTGGGTCCACGCGGTGACCGGTCCCTTGGCCGAGGCGTTCACCGACGACGAGCGCACAGCTCATGTGAACCGAGGAGTGGCCTGTGCCGAACCCTTACCGCATTGCCGTGATCCCGGGTGACGGGATCGGACGAGAGGTGGTCCCCGAAGGGCTCAGAAGCCTCCGCGCCGCCGCCGGCGTCCACGGATTCCGGCTCGCCGTCACCGAGTTCGACTTCGCCAGCGCGGACTACTGGCTCGAACACGGCACGATGCTCCCCGAGAACTGGCGGGAGGTGCTCGGTGGCTTCGACGCGATCTTCTTCGGGGCGGTCGGCTGGCCCGAGGTCGTCCCGGACCACGTCTCGCTGTGGGGCAGCCTGCTGCAGCTGCGGCGGGGGTTCGACCAGTACGTCAATCTGCGCCCGGTCCGGCTGCTGCGCGGCGTACGCAGCCCGCTGCGCGACCACGGGCCCGGCGACATCGACTTCCTCGTCGTCCGGGAGAACACCGAGGGCGAGTACTCCAGCATCGGCGGCCGCATCTTCGAGGGCACCGACCGCGAGACCGTGATGCAGGAGACCGTGATGACGCGCACCGGCGTCGACCGCGTACTGCGCTACGCCTTCGACCTCGCCTCCTCCCGCCCGCGCAGGCACCTCACCTGGGCGACCAAGAGCAACGGGATCTCGATCTCCATGCCGTACTGGGACGAGCGTGCCGAGAAGATGGCGGCCAGGTACCCCGAGGTGACCGCGGACAAGGATCACATCGACATCCTGACCGCCAAGTTCGTGCTCCGGCCGGACCAGTACGACGTCGTGGTCGCCAGCAACCTCTTCGGCGACATCCTTTCCGACCTCGGTCCCGCCTGCACCGGCACCATCGGCATCGCCCCCAGCGCCAACATCAACCCCGACCGCACCCACCCCAGCCTCTTCGAGCCGGTCCACGGGTCGGCTCCCGACATCGCCGGCCTCGGCATCGCGAATCCCGTCGGCCAGATCTGGAGCGGCGCGATGATGCTCGACCACCTCGGCGAGCCCGAGGCGGCCGCACACGTCCTGGCGGCGATCGAAGGCGTACTCGACGAGCAGCCCGACGAGGTCACTCCCGACCTCGGCGGCTCGGGCACGACGGCGGGCCTGGGCAAGGCGATCGCGGACCGCATCGCCGCGGGCCCGCCCGAGGGGCACGGCGCCCGCGGGCGGGCCGGCCGCCCGGCCGGAACGGCGTCATGACCATGCCCGTGACCGACACCACGACGCGCGCGGCCTTCCGGGAAGCGTCCGGGCACCGAGGCGGTCCCAGCACCCGGGTGCGCGGGGCGGCCCGTCCACTTCGTCCGACCGCCGTGGCCTGAGAACAAGCGGGCCAGAGCCGTGCCGGCAGGACGCAGCCGCGTTCGGCGCCGCACCGTACGCCCGCACACATCACCTCATCCAGCAGCCTCCGGTACGGTGGCGGCGCGAAGGGACGACCCCTATGACGACGATGTCGGCAGGGCAGCGCCAAGGGACACGGCGCATCACGTTCCTGGTCGCTCTCGCGGTCTTCGCCCAAGAGTCGACGTGGAACTTCTACGAGTCACAGGTGCCTCCCCTCCTGAAGGAGCACCTCGCCAGCGCCGCCGTCGTGGGCCTGCTGATGGGCATGGACAACCTGCTGGGCATCTTCATCCAGCCGTGGATCGGCAACCGGTCGGACCGCACCCGGACCTCCTGGGGCCGGCGGATGCCCTACCTGGTGGTCGGGATGCCGGTCGCCGCCGCGCTGTTCGTCCTCATCCCGCACACGGCGGCGACACTGCCGCTGCTGATCGCGGTGATGTTCAGCTACGCACTCGTGGCCAACACCTTCAAACCGATCGCCGAAGCGCTCGTCCCGGACTTCATCGCGCCCGAGAGACGCAGCCGCGCCAACGCCGCCGTCAAGATCGCCTCCAGTGTCACGGCCATCGTCGCCGCACTCATCAGCATCTTCCTGGTCGACCACCACCTGAATCTGGCGTTCGCCATCCCCTCGGTCATCATGCTGGTCTCCGTCGTGGTGCTCGCCTGCACCGTGCGCGACAGCCGGTCCCCGGCCTACCGGACCGTGCTGGCGGAGAGCCGCGAGGCGAAGGGCGTCAAGCGCGAGGAACCGCGGGTGCGGGACACCTTCGTGGAGATCCTCAGGGACACCGACCGCAGCCGGCTCCTCGTCCTCGTCGCGATCCTGCTCTTCGGCTGCGCGTGGGCCTCGTCGCGGACCCTGATGACGCCGTACGGGATGGAAGCGCTCGACGTGTCACGGGGAGCGGCCGGCGGCCTGACGCTGCCCAGCGGCATCGCCTTCATCCTGGCCGCCTATCCCGCGGCGGTTCTCGCCGAACGCTACGGACGGCTGCGGGTCATGGCCGGGGGCATGTCGGTCTTCGCCGCCGCCATGGTGCTGGCCACGATCGTCCAGACACCGACCGGCACCGTCGTGGCCCTGTGCCTCGCGGCAGCGGGCGCGGCCTGCTTCCTCGTCAACGCGGTGGTGGTGCTGTGGAACCTCGCCCCCTCGGCCCGGGTCTTCGGCACCTACGCCGGGCTGTACACCGTCGGCTGGGCCAGCGGAGGCTTCCTCGGCCCGGCGGTGGTGGGCGGCATGGTCGACATCACCGGCTGGTCCCTGATGCTCCTCGACATCGCCCTCGTCGCCACACTGGCGATCGCCGTCGTCATCAGGATCACCGCGCTGCAGCGCCGCGCCTCCGGCCTGGCCCTCGCCCCGTGACGCGCCCCGCCCCGCGATTCCCGGACCGGGTGAGGGCGGAGCCCGGGAACAGCCCGGGAACAGCCCGGGAACAGCCGAGAAACGAGGAACCTTCCGTGCCCCGCATTCTGATCACGACGGACTATCTGCGGCCCGGTGACGAGGTCGACCGGTATCTGCGCGAGCACGGCCACACCACGGTCCACGCGCCGCTGACCGGCCGACGCGATCCCGCGGAACTCGTGGCCGCCCTCGACGGAATCGACGGGGCACTCGTCGCGAACGAACCCCTGACCGCCGACGTCCTGTCCCGCGCGCCCCGCCTGAGAGCCGTCGTGCGCACGGGGGTGGGGTACGACTCGATCGACGTGGCCGCCGCGGAAGAACTCGGCATCACGGTGAGCAACCTGCCGGGTGTCAACGCGGGCGCCGTCGCCGAGTACACCCTCGGTCTGCTGCTGGCGGCGGCGCGGCGCCTGGTGCAGAGCGCGACGGGGGTAGCGGCCGGTGGCTGGCCGCGGGAGGACGGCCACGAGCTGCGCGGGTCGACGCTCGGGCTGATCGGCTACGGGGCGGCCGCCCGCGCCGTGGTACCGCTCGCACAGGCGTTCGGCATGCGGATCCTCTGCACGACCGGCGTGCCCGAGAGCGAACGGACCGGCTCCTCGGTGGAGTTCGTC
This sequence comes from Streptomyces rubellus, assembly GCF_036323805.1. Classification (NCBI taxonomy): domain Bacteria; kingdom Bacillati; phylum Actinomycetota; class Actinomycetes; order Kitasatosporales; family Streptomycetaceae; genus Streptomyces; species Streptomyces rubellus. The sequence goes on along the minus strand of NZ_JAZDCX010000007.1, from coordinate 82,210 downwards.
GGGTTCCCGGAACTGCTGGCCGCCTCCGACTACGTGTCGGTGCACACCGCGCTGACGGAACGGACCCGGGGACTGCTGGACGCCGCCGCGTTCCGGCGGATGAAACCGACAGCGGTCCTGGTCAACACCGCCCGTGGAGGCGTCGTCGACGAGCAGGCGCTCGCCGACGCCGTCCGCGCGGGCGAGATCGCCGGGGCGGCCCTCGACGTGGTGAGCGAGGAGCCGCTGGCGGCCGACAGCCCGCTGCGCGGCGTCGACGGCATCGTCGTCTACTCCCACATGGCGGGACAGACCGCCGAGGCCCGGGCGGCCGCGGGACGGGCGGGTGCGGCCGAACTGCTGGCCGCCCTCGAAGGGCGGCCGCGGTTCGCGGTGAACGCCCCTGTGCCGGCGGGCGGCCCCGCCGCCGGCGACATCGGATGAACTCCGGCGCGACCACGTGCCGGACGCCGGGGAAGTCGGGAAGGAAGAGGACGAGGACCATGGACAACGAACGGATGGACAGCGTCAGGGTGCTGGCGCCGACCGGCATGCTCGGGGCCGGCTTCCCCGAGGCCACCGTCGAGCGCGGTCTGGCGCTCGGCGCGGACGTGATCTCCGTGGACGCGGGCAGCACCGACTCGGGCCCGTACTACCTCGGATCCGCGCAGCCCAAGACCACGCGCGCGGCGGTCGCCCGTGACCTGCGCGTCCTGCTCAGGGCCGCGGCGGACGCCGGCATCCCGCTGATCGTGGGGTCGTGCGGCACCAGCGGTACCGACGCCGGCGTCGACTGGATCGCGGGAATCACCGCCGGCATCCTGGCCGACGAAGGGCTCGATCTCAGGGTCGCGCGCGTCTACAGCGAGCAGGAGGCCGGCACGCTCACCGAGCATCTGGAGGCGGGCCGGATCCGCGCCCTGCCGCCCCTGGGCGAGCTGCGGGCGGAGACGCTGGAAAGCTGCACGCACATCGTGGCCATGATGGGGCACGAGCCGATCGTCGCGGCCCTGGAGGCCGGCGCGCAGGTGGTACTCGCCGGCCGGGCCACCGACACGGCCGTCGCGGCCGCCTACCCCCTGATGAAGGGCATGCCTGCCGGACCCACCTGGCACGCTTCCAAGATCATCGAGTGCGGCGGGCAGTGCACCACCGACCCCCGGGCCGGCGGAGTGCTGGCCACGATCGACGCCGACGGCTTCACCATCGAACCGCTCGACCCGGCGGTCTCCTGCACCCCGATCCTGGTCGCCGCCCACATGCTCTACGAGACGGTGAACCCCTTCCAGATGCGTGAACCCGACGGCACCCTGGACGTCCGGGAGGCCGCCTACACGGCTCTGGACGACCGTCGGGTGCGGGTCGAGGGCTCCCGCTTCCACGTCGCCGACCAGCACACCGTCAAGCTCGAAGGCGCCCGTATCACCGGGTACGAGACCATGTCGTTCAGCGCGATCCGCGATCCGCACATCCTGGAGAACATCGACGACTGGTCGGACCTCCTGCGCACGATGATCAGGCAGCGCGTGGCGCAGACACTCGGCCTGGGTGAGGACAAGTACGACTTCGACGTACGCCTCTACGGTCACAACGCCGTCCTGGGGGACCTCGAACCGGTCCAGGGCGCCCCGCGCGAGGTGGGGGTCATGCTCCTCGTCAGCGCGCCGGAGCAGAGCACCGCCACCGCCGTGGCGAAGATCGCCAACCCGTTGATGCTGCACCTGCCGACACCGGACATGAACTACCTGCCCAGCCTCGCGTTCGCCACCTCGCCGGCCGAGACCGAGCGCGGACCCGCCTACGAGTTCGTGCTCAACCACACCGTCGACAGCATCACCCCCACCGACATGTTCCGCATCGAGATCGAGGAGGCCCCGCACCGTGGCTGACAACGCCCCCACCACCCTCGCGGACCTGGCGTACGAAGTCCGGTCCAAGAACGCCGGGCCCTTCTGGGTCACCATGGAACTGTTCATGCGCGACGCAGACGCCTACGCCGTCGCCGCCGACGAGTCGTTCCTCGACGAGCGCAGGGTCGCCGAGCTCTACGGCGTCGACGAGAGCGACATCCAGATGTTCCGCATCCCGTCCCTGAACGTCGTCAAGATCTCCTTCCCGCGCCCCGTCAGCCAGGCCTCGCTGCGTGACCGCGACGTCCACTCCGGTCAGCACCACGTCCCGCTGGCGACGCTGCCCGTGCCGGACCGGGCCGCCGGACGGCTCCCCCGCTGACCGCGGCGCCAGGTCCCTGATGAGGTGAAGGGCCGCCCGCGGACGGCCGGGCGGGGACGGGCGCTCGTGGCACTGACCGACGACACGGATCCACTGCAGGCCGGGCCCGTCACCGGGCGGGGAAGCGCAGGACACCGCTTCCCCGCCCGGTGACGGGCCCGCGGCGCGGTTGAGGGCAGTGCGGCAGGACCGTCAGGAAACCCTCAGGTTCGTCGACGGGCACCCGTCAAGTTCGCCGAGAAGGATCAGAGCATCACTCCACTACCGATGAGGGATGCAGGCATGGCTACGCTCTTGTACCGGCTGGGCGCGTTCGGCGCTCGGCGATGGCGAACGATGTTGGTCACATGGCTCCTGGCCCTGGGCGCGGTGATCGGTCTCGGATTCTCGTTCGCGGGCTCCTTCCAGGACAGCGGTTCCATTCCCGGGTCACCGGCGCAGACGGCTCTGACCAAGATGGACCGCCACTTCCCCTCCCCGGACACGCAGTCCGCGCGGATCGTCTTCCAGGCCCCTCCCGGCCAGAAGGTGACGGATCCCGGTCTGCGGGAGTCCCTGGCGTCCACCCTCGCCGCGACGAGTGGCATAGAGGGGGTGCGCGAGGTCAGCGACCCGGCCGAGGAGGGCACCGTCTCCGACGACGGACGCACGGCGGTGGCCGAGGTCGGTTTCACCACCAAGGCGGACGAGGACGTACCGGCCGGCACGCTCGACGCGGTGAAAGCCGCAGGCGGTCAGGCCGAGCAGGCGGGTCTCAGGACGATCTACGGTGGTGACGCCTACGAGGAGTCGCACCCTCCCGTCGGGCCCACCGAGCTGATCGGAATGGGTGTGGCGCTGGTCATCCTCGTCATCACGTTCGGATCGCTCGCCGCCGCGGGACTGCCGCTGCTCACCGCCGTCCTCGGAGTCGCCGGATCCATGGCCGCGATGATGGGGCTGGCGACGGTACTCGGCGTGAGCGACAACGCGCCCACCCTGGCGATCATGCTGGGACTCGCCGTCGGTATCGACTACGCCCTGTTCATCGTCTCGCGCCACCGCTCCCAGCTCGCCTCCGGCATGCCCGTCACGGAGTCCGTCGCCCGGGCCAACGCCACCGCGGGGAGCGCCGTCGTCTTCGCCGGCGCCACCGTGATCATCGCCCTCGCCGGCCTCTCGGTCGCCGGCGTCCCCGTGCTGACCTCCATGGGCCTCGCCTCCGCGGGAGCGGTCGCCGCCGTCGTCCTGGCCCTGGGCCTGCTGCCGGTGCTGCTGGGAATGCTCGGCCGCAGGCTCGTCCCCAAGCCCGGTACCCGGATGGGCCGCGGGAAGGCGCGCAGCGGCCGGACGCCGCTGGGCGTGCGCTGGACCGAGGGGGTACTGCGCCGGCCGGTGCTCACCCTGATCCTCGGAGTCGTCGGCATCATCGCCCTCGCCCTTCCGGCGTTGCAGCTCAGGGCCACGGTCACCGATGAGGGCAACAGCCCCGCCACATCATCGAGCCGTCAGACCTACGACGCCGTCGCGGACGCCTTCGGGCCGGGGGCGAACGGTCCTCTCGTCATCCTCGTCGAGGACGAGGACCCGGCCGCCATCGCCTCCACGGCCAGCGCTGTCGAGAGGACGCTGGACGGCGTCAAGGGCATCGCGGACACCAGCGGCGTCGACGTGGCCGAGGGCGGGGCAGCCGCCCGCATCCAGATCATCCCCGGCACAGGACCCCGGACGACGGAGACCAGCGACCTGGTGTCCCACCTGCGCGTCGAGCTGCGGCCCCTCGCGGAGTCCACCGGCAGCTACATCGCCGTCACCGGTATGACCGCCGTCGGTATCGACGTCGCCGACAAGCTCAACGGCGCGCTGATCCCCTTCGCGATCGTCGTCGTCGGCTTCTCGCTGCTCCTCCTCATGATCGCCTTCCGGTCCGTCGCCATCCCCCTCAAGGCCACCATCGGGTTCCTGCTCTCGGTGGGCGCGGCCTTCGGGGCGACGGTGGCGGTCTTCCAGTGGGGATGGCTGGCAGGCCCGCTGGGGGTGAGCGGCGAGGGACCGGTGGCCAGCTTCATGCCCATCATCGTCATGGCCGTGCTCTTCGGTCTCGCCATGGACTACGAGGTGTTCCTCGTCTCCGCCATGCGGGAGGACTACGTCGACCATCGCAACGCCCGCGCCGCCATCGTGACGGGCGCCCGCAACGCCGCCCGCGTCGTCACCGCGGCCGCTCTTATCATGATCTCGGTGTTCATCAGCTTCCTGTTCTCGCACGACGCCGACATCATGCCGATCGCCTTCGCCCTGGCCTTCGGAGTCCTGGTGGACGCCTTCCTGGTCCGCATGACCCTCGTTCCCGCGGTCATGGCCCTCCTCGGTGACCGGGCGTGGTGGCTGCCCCGCCGTCTGGACCGCGCCCTGCCCCGTCTCGATGTCGAGGGCACCGACTTCCACGCCCCCGACACCGCACCCCAGGTTCCCGTCCACCCCTCGGTCCCCGTAGGCATGTGACCCGGTGAACAGGCACGCCGGTACCGGGACTCACTTCGCTCCCGCCGCACGGCCGCAAGCGGTGGCGGATGCCGGGCACCACACCCAGCCCACTCAAGGAGCACGTATGAGCACCGTCGACACACCACAGACCACGGACCGCGTTCTGGTGATCGACGACGACCCCGGTATCCGGCGCCTGTTGATCTCGGCTCTCGGCTTCGCCGGCTTCGAGGTCGACGTGGCGGGTGACCTGACGGAAGCCCTGGAGCAGATCGACCGCCGGCCTCCCGACGTCATCGTCCTCGACGTCATGCTCCCCAGCGCCGACGGGTTCGAGATCCTCCAACTGCTCAGAGCCCGTGCGGTGAACGTGCCGGTCCTCTTCCTCACCGCCCGTGACGCCGTCGAGGACCGCGTACGAGGCCTGCGTCTGGGCGGGGACGACTACGTCACCAAACCCTTCAGCGTCGTCGAGGTCGGCGCCCGCCTGCAGGCTCTCCTGCGCCGCGCGCGCAGCGGGGCCTCCTCCCCGGAGGAAGCACCGCTGCGCTGCGCGGACCTGGTCATGGACGATCGCCGTCACGAGGTCCGCCGCGCGGACCGGGCCGTCGAGCTCTCCCCCACCGAATACCGCCTCCTGCACCACCTTCTGACCCACCAGGGGCAGGTCCTCTCACGGGCCCAGATCCTCGAGGCCGTCTGGCGGTACGACTTCGGCGGAGACACCGTCGTCGTCGAACGCTTCATCTCCAACCTCCGCCGCAAAGTCGACCAGGGGCACGCCCCGCTGCTGCACACGGTCCGAGGTGTCGGCTACACCCTCCGGGAACAGGCCCGCAAGTGAATCTCCGCGGCTACGTCGCCTGGCCCCGTTCCAGCGTCCGCCTGCGCCTGCTGGCCGGTCTGGCCGCCCTGCTCGTGTCCGGCCTGACGGCGAGCGCGGTCGTCAGCGCCTTCCTCCTGGAGGACTTCGTCGACAAACGCCACGAAAGGGTCCTCGAAGCCAGCGCCGACCGGGTCGCCGAGGTGATCGGCCGAGGACCTCAGACCGCCGACGCCGACCAGCTCGCCGCCCTCCTGGGCGCACCGCTCGGGGTCATCGTGGTCGACACGGACGACAGGATCCTGGAGAGCACCGGCTCCGCGACCGCGGCGGCCGACGAGATCGCCGTGCTCTGCGCCACCGCACCGGCCGGCGCCATCGTCACCCACAACGGAGGCGAAGGCGGGCACGACCTCGCGGCGGTCCGCGTCCCCAGCCCCGGACTCACCGTCGACCGCGGGCACGGCGACGGCCTCGTCGAACCCGCCGCCCTCATCCTCACCATCGACACCTCCGTCGAAGACAGCGCGATCGGCTCACTCATCGGGCGGCAACTCGCCCTCGTCGGCGGCGCGCTACTGGTGCTGCTGGCACTGGCCGTCATCGTTCTGCGCCTGGGCATGAGGCCCCTGGACCGGATGGCCCGCACCGCCGACGCCATCGCCGAGGGCCACCTCACGGAACGCCTGCCGGCCGAACGGAACGGCAGCGAGGTCGACCGGCTCGCCGAAGCCGTCAACCGGGCCTTCGACGCCCAGGCCCGGGCGGAGGCGACCGTGCGCTCCCTGGCGGCCGACACGTCCCACGAACTGCGCACCCCGCTCTCCACGATCTCCGGGTGGCTCGACCTGCACCGCCAAGGGGGCCTGTCAGGTCCCGACCTCGAAAAAGCCCTCGCGCACATCGAGAACGAAGTCGGACGGATGCGCCTGCTCGTCGAAGACCTCGCCCTGCTGGCCCGCCTGGACGCCGGCCGGCCCGTCGAGCAGGACGACGTCGACCTCACCGTCCTGGCCGCCAGCGTCATCGAGGACGCCCAGATCATCTATCCGCAGCGCGGCATCACCATGGCACCCGCGCCGCCCGCTCCCGTCGTGGGCGACGCCGACCGCCTGCAACAGGTGCTGCGCAACCTCGTCGGCAACGCCGTCCAGCACACCCCCGCCCGGACCACCGTCCTCGTGGAGATCGTCCACCGGCGTGACGACGTCCTGCTGACCGTCATCGACGACGGACCCGGCATCTCCCCGCAGGACCTGCCCCGCGTCTTCGAACGCTTCTGGCGGGCCGAGGCGAGCCGCAGCCGCGCCTACGGGGGCTCGGGCCTGGGTCTGGCCATCGTGGAAGCCATCGTCCACGCCCACCACGGCCAGGTGCACGTGGAGTCGGAGGTGGGAGTGGGGACCAGGGTCACCATCCGCCTCCCCCGCAGACCGCGTCGGAGCCGACGCGGTCGCACAGCCGAGAGCCGGCCCCTCGCAGGGGGTGGTTCCCGCTGCTCGTCCGGCACTCGCCCTCGAGGGCCGACGTGCCGCGGCGGCACCGCCGTGACCGGCGTACCGCCAGTAGGCTCCGGCCATGAACAGCAAGGGATGGGGAACTCTTTACGGGCTGTGCCTCGCTCTCGCGCTCGGCTGGGGACTGACCGGGCTCGTCGAGGGCGGATGCGACCGGAACCCCAGGGGGTGCGGGGTTCCGGACGGCTACGGCCGGTACTTCGCCGCCTGCATGGTCGCGCTCTTCTCGTTGGCCCCGCTGGGCTGGACGGTGATCCGTACCGACGACTGGCGTCCGTCGCTGGGGATCTCCGCAGGCGCCCTGGTCGCCTCGGGTATCACCCTGTCCGCGGGCACCGGCCGGGATCTCGTCGTTCTGGCGGCGATCGAGGTGGCACTCGCCGTGGGAGTGCCGCTGATCCTCCGGGTGCTCGGGCGCTCGGGGACGCAGTCGAACGGATGAGAAACCGTCCGTGGCTTCCGGACGTGAGATCCGGCGGCGAATCCGGCGGAGGGGCGGCGCATGGCTTCGGACGGGAGCCGCCGTGGGGCGAGGGACCGGGGGTCCGTACGCCGGCCGGCTCCCCGTCCGGCGAACCGGACGCGGACGTGGTCCGGTCAGACAGCCTCTGCCCCGGCCTTGCGGGCGAGCAACTGAACCTCCTGGAACTGCCGCCGGTCGGTGGGCTGGGGCTCGCGGATCATCCGGCCCACCTCGGCCAGCCCGGACTCGCGCAGCATCGCGGCGAGGTGATCAGGCCACCACCGGTAGGCCGGTGCGACCGCGTGGTCGAAGACCTGTGTCGGGTGAGACGGGCCGTCGGTTGCCGAGAAACCGATCAGCAGGTGGCCGCCAGGTGCCAGCACGCGGTGGAACTCGGCCAGGATGACGGGAAGTTCGCGCGGCGGGGTGTGGATGACGGACCACCGCGACAGTACGCCGCCCAGCGCGCCGCCGGCGATGTCCAGCGCGGCCATCGAGCCCACGTCGAACCGCAGGCCCGGATAGGCCTGCCGGGCCAGCTCGATCATCGCGGCAGAGGCGTCGACACCGAACGCCGCCAGCCCCAGCTCATCCAGGTGAGCGGTGACATGGCCGGGCCCGCACCCCAGGTCCGCGACCCGCCCGTCCCCACCCGCGCGTACGGCCTCGGCGAAGGCACCCAGGATCGCGCGGTCCAGGGGTCTGTCACGCAGCTCGTCGCGGAACAGCCGCGCATAGGTGGGAGCGGCGGCGTCGTATGCCTCGCGGATCGACAACTGGCTCCGGAACAGGTCGGCCTCCTTGTACGGCTGCCTCGTCCCGCTGCTGTCCGGGGACGTTGATGTCATCTGCTGATGTCACTTCGCGAAGTGTCGGCGCGTTGCCAGGCGCCGCAACCTGCGGCGGCGTTGTCCCGCTGCACGCTGCTGGGCCCTCACGATGGCAACTGTCTGCGGATCACTGATCAGGTCGTAGTCGTGCAGCAGGAGCGCGTCGTCGTCCTCGGCGAGGAGGCCTCGCAACGTGTCGATGCGGCGCTCAGGGCTGACGAGCAGCCGCTTCGACTCCAGCCAGGCGGTCAGGCCGCCGTCGTCTTCCGGCACGGGACCACAGTAGCCAGCCGGACCGGCTTCGTCATGCCAGTTCTCCGGGTGCAGGCGTAACCCCTCCGATGTCGCAGGCCGACTCCGACAGTCCAGGCCGGAGCGGCGGTGCCGTGGCCGTTCGCGACCGTCCTCTGTCTTCGTCGGCCGCCCTCGCACGGCCCGGAGACGGCCCAGGACCGGGTGTCCCTCCTGCCTCGGCGGAGCTATCGTGCCGCTGTGACCAGTTCGGCGGAGCGCCCCGTCCTCTTCCTCGACATCGACGGACCGCTGATTCCGTTCGGGCCGTCGTTCCATCGTCCCCAGGAGGGCGACTCCTCCGGTTCCGCGGAGCCTCACCGCCGGGGGAATCCACTGCTGGACCGCCTCGACCCCGCCGTCGGGCCGCGCCTGACCGCCCTGGGGTGCGACATGGTGTGGGCCTCGACATGGATGGATGACGCGAACGAGGCCGCCGCCCCGCGGCTCGGACTGCCGACGCTGCCTGTCCTCAGGTGGCCGGACACGTTCACCGACGAGGGACCACGCGGCTTGCACTGGAAGACCCGCCACCTTGTCGAGTGGGCCGGTCACCGCCGTTTCATCTGGGTCGATGACGAGATCAGCGACATGGACCGGCTCTGGGTCGCTGCCCAGCACCCGGGACCGTCACTGCTCCACCGTGTCGACCCGGGCGTGGGACTCACCGACGACGATTTCGACGCGCTCACCGACTGGCTTCGCCCCATCGTGCCAACCACCCCCGGCAGGGCTGGATCGTGAAGAACCCGGAGGCCTTCATGACCCACTGGACGACGAGGGTTCTCGGCGATCCCACCGTCTTCGTGCAGGCCGTCACCGTCGACGGAGAACTGGCGGGCAACGTGGTGGCGTGGTGGGACGAGGGGCGGCGCTTCACCGGGTACGGGCTCGGCAGGCGGTACTGGGGCCGGGGCATCGGTACGCGGGCACTGGCGCTGTTCCTGGAGCGGGAGAAGACCCGTCGACCCGTCCCCTGCACGCCGATCCCTTCATCGGGAACACCGGCTCGATGCGGTTGCTGGAGAAACACGGCTTCCGGCGTACCGAGACGGTCCGGTACGGCGATCACGAGCACGTCATGCTGGTGCTCGGCAAGAACCTGACCTGAGCCCACCACTCACCCCTGCCCCCGGCCCGTCCGCGGCCCTTGGCCCAAGGCCGGTAACAAGTGCATGACCCGTAAGAGCGCAGCGCTAAACGGCGGGCCGGCTCGTGGCCTCGGTGACGGACGGCTCGAACATGGCGCTGATGTTGTTCCACATGAAGCCGTCCCGCCACTCCGGATTTCCGGCCGCCCAGCCGAGGAGCGCCCGGAGAACCTTCTCCTGTGAGACGGTCAGCGTCTGGTAGTGCTCCGCGGCGACACCGCTCCGGTACTCCAGTTGGTAGGTGTTGTTGTCACGGAGCAGCACCTGGATGTACCAGTCGCCTTCGCGGTCTTCGTCCTGCCAGTCGAGGATCATGTGATCGTTGCCTCGACACAGGCTGGCGAGCATCGTGGCTGTCGTCGGCTTGGAGGGGCGCTTCACCACATGGCCCCGGCCGTCAGTCGCAGTCAGCATGGGCAGAGCATGCCGGGAGAGGCTGACAGTGGCCGCTCCCGGCAGACAGCGGAAGCTCCGCGACCACACCTGCCCGGTGCGCGGCTCGTTCCGGCTCGCGCGCTCGCAGGCACATGCTCATACAGACGGGGGCACAAGCTGTGGGCGTGGTGCCCGCGTTCCCGGCCACTCCAGGATCGCCTCGACGTCTCCTGTCCAGACGACCAGGTGGCGTAGTCCCGATGTGTCCTGCTGTCTGCGGGCCGTCGTCGGCCCCGAGCGGGAGACGAGCACCCACCCTGAACCCACGCCCATGCCTCCGAGCTCACGCGAACACGGAAGCCCAGGGGAGGAATTCCTCTCACCTGGGCTTTGATCGCATCGGCACTGCTGCCGCCGGTGGGCGCAGACGGGTTCGAACCGCCGACATCTGCCTTGTAAGGGCAGCGCTCTACCGCTGAGCTATGCGCCCGGGGACGGCTCACAGCGTACCCTGCCGCGCGCCCCCGGCCGCAAACCGCGCGGGAAGGCCGTGGAGGTGGGCTCGGGTGGGGCGGGCGGGGGCCCGGGAGGGGGGCTGGCCCCACCACTGATCCGGTGGCCGCCGGGATGCCGGGGAGGGGGCGGTGGTCCATACGGTCGGAGGGTGCGCGGAGCCCGCGCACCCCCCCTTCCGGACCGAGACGGAGAACCCCATGACCACCGAAGCCCGCCGCAGCGCCGTACGCGTCCTGGTCGCCGTCGTCCTCGCGGCCGCCGTCACCGCCGCGGCGGCCGGCTGCGCGGACGCCGGAGACGCGGAGCCCGAGCACCGGACCTTCGCGCTGGGAAACCCGGAGAAGGCGGAGAAGGCGGTGGAGGCGGGGAAGCCGCTGGTCGTCGACACGAACGGCGATCTGGAGCTGGTCGCCGCCGACCGCTCCGACGTGCGGGTCACCCGCTGGTTCGCGGGCTACGCCTACGGCGGCAGCACGGGCGCGAAGTGGTCGCTCAAGGACGGCACCCTCACCCTGCGGACGGCCTGCAAGGGGCCCGCGAACTGCGACATCCGGCACCGGGTGGAGCTGCCGGAGGGGCTGGCGCTGCGGGTCGAGAACGACAACGGGGACGTCACCGCGCGCGGGTTCCGCGGTGCGCTGGGCGTCGTCTCCGACAACGGTGACGTCCGGGTCCGGGACTCCTCCGGGCCGCTGGACCTGTTCAGCGACAACGGTTCCGTGCGGGCCACCGGCGTCGGCTCCCGCCGGGTGTCCGCGAAGTCCGACAACGGCGGGATCGAGCTGGCCCTGGCCCGGGTGCCGGACCGGGTGGCGGCACGCAGTGACAACGGGGACGTCACCGTCGAGCTGCCCCGGGCCGCGTACCGGGTGGACGCCACATCCGGCGACGGGGACACGGAGGTGGCGGTGGACAGGGACCGGGCCGGGAAGCGCGTCGTCAGCGCCCACAGTGACAACGGGGACGTCACGGTACGGAACGTGAACTGATCGCCCCGTGTGTTCGCCGGTGCCGGGTGGGAGAATGGCAGCCGGGCCGGCGAGCACGTACGCGGGGAGAGGACACACGTGGCGGCGATGAGCGGCGGCGGCACACGCCGCTGGGGCTGGGGAGGCGGCGGTCGTGCCGAGAGCCAGCGGGCGGAGGCCCAGGCCGCCAAGGACGAGGCGGCCGCCGCGTTCTACGAACTGGACACCGCGCAGCGCGATCTGCGCATCTCCATCGAGACCCTGGCCGCCGTCGACGACTCCCCCGCCGCCCGCCGGGCCGTCACGGAGTTCACCGAGTTCGGGCGGCGCATCGACCAGGTCAGCCACGAGTACATCACCGCCGTGGACGCCCACGACCTGGACCGGGACGATCTGGACGCCGCCACCGCCGGCCGCGCCCGGCAGGACCTGACCAGGGCCCGGGACGATCTGGAGCGCGTCCGGAAGGACCTGGAGCGGTTCGGGCGGGGGCTCGGGCCGCTGCTGGAGAAGGCCGAGACCCAGCTGGCCCGGCTGGCGCCCGCCGTGGAGCGGGCCCGGCAGGCGCTGCTGGCGGCGACGAACGCGCTGGACACCGTACGGGCCACCGGGCTGCGGGCGGACGACCTGGCGGCCCGGCTGGCGGCCCTCTCCCCCGAGCTGACCAGGCTCAACGAGGGCGCCGGACGCCACGGGGTGCGGGAGACCGTGCAGCGGGCCGACCGGGTGCTGCGCGAGGCGGAGACGGTGCGCGAGGAGGCCTCGCGGCTGCCGGAGCGGGCCGCGGAGATCGACCGGCGGCTCAGCTCCCTGCGCACCCGTGCCGAGGCGCTGCACAACCGGACGGGGCAGGTCGAGCCGGTGCTCAGCGAGCTGCGGCGGCGGTTCACGGTGGCGTGCTGGGAGGATCTGCAGCACGTTCCCGAGCAGGCGGTGCGCGCGGTGCGGCAGGCGGAGGAGAGGCTGGCCGAGGCGCGCGGGGCCCGTCAGGAGCAGCGGTGGGCGGACGCCACCGCGCTGCTGTCGACGGTGCGGGCACTGCTGAACGACGCCGACGAGGCGGTCTCGGCGGCCGGTGACCGGCTGCGGCGGCTGAACGAGGTCTCCTTCGACCACAGCGGTGAGGTGGAGAAGGTGCGCTTCGCCATCCGCGACGCCCAGCGGCTGGCGATGGCCGGGCGCAGTCATCCCGATCCCCGGCACGCGGGTCCGCTGGACAACGCGGTGGAGCGGCTGGACCGGGCGGTGGCGGGGCTGGCCGGCCGGCATCCGGACTGGTGGCACTTCGTGGTGGAGCTGGACGCGATCCGCGAGACGGTGGCGCAGGTGGTGCGCGACATCCGGCAGGCGCGCGCCGCGGGTGCCTGAGCCCGGTCCCCGAGCCGGGCGCGTTCCGGCGCGGGCCGCGGCACAGCACCGGCGTACGCCTCCGGCCCGCGGTTATGCTGCTCCCATGCCGCGCTATGAGTTCCGCTGCCGCTCCTGCGGCACCACGTTCGAGGTCAACCGTCCGATGGCCGAGTCCGGCGCACCCGCGAGCTGCCCCGACGGCCACGACGACACGGTGAAGCTGCTGTCCACGGTGGCCGTCGGCGGTACGGCGGCCCGTGGCGCCTCCCCCGCGCCCGCCCCCGCGCCCGGTGGCGGCGGGGGCTGCTGCGGGGGCGGCTGCTGCAGCTGACGCCCACCGGGGCACGGCCCACCGGTACACGTACGGACGCCGCGGCGCGGGGCGAGGAGCCCGGCGCCGCGGCGTCCGTGTGTCGGTGGACCGTGGGAGGGGGAGGTCAGACCCCGGCGGACGCCTTCTCCGGCTCCTCCTCGGCGGGCCGGTCCCGCAGGCTCTCACCCTCGATGTCGAGGTTGGGCAGGATCCGGTCGACGGGACGGGGCAGCTTCCAGGCGGCGCGGCCGAGCAGGGACATCACGGCCGGCACCAGGGTCATGCGGACGACGAAGGCGTCGATGAGCACCCCGACGGCCAGGGCGAACCCGATGGACTTGATGATCGGGTCGTGCATCAGCACGAACCCGCCGAACACGGACGTCATGATCAGCGCGGCGGCGGTGACCACCCGGGCGTTGTGCCCGACGCCGTTGACCGTGGCCTGCTGCGCGGTGTCGCCGTGGACGAAGTCCTCCCGCATCCGGGAGACGAGGAACACCTCGTAGTCCATGGCCAGGCCGAACAGGATGCCGATCAGCAGGATCGGCAGGAAGCTCACCAGCGGGCCGGGGACGTCCACGCCCACCAGCTCGGCCAGGTGGCCCTCCTGGAAGATGAGCACGGTGATGCCGAAGGTGGCGCCGATGGTGAGCAGGAAGCCCAGGGCCGCCTTGACGGGCACCAGGAAGGAGCGGAACACCAGCATCAGCAGCAGGATCGACAGGCCGACCACCAGCAGCAGGTAGACCGGCATGGCGTCGGCGAGCTTCTCGGAGACGTCGATGCCCAGGGCCGTGACACCGGTCAGGGCGACCTCCGCGCCCGCCACACCGGCCACCCGGTCGCGGATGTCCTCGACGGCCTCCTCGGTGGCGACGTCCGTGGGGCCGGTCTCGGGGATGACGGTCAGCAGCGCGGTGGTGCCCTGCTCGTTGAACTGCGGCGGGGAGACGGCGAGGATGCCGTCGGTGCCCTGGATCAGCTTCGCGGTCTCCTCGGCGGCCGCACCGGTGGCCTGGGCGTCGTCGCCGGAGACCACGGCCAGCAGCCGGCCGTTGAAGCCCGGTCCGAAGCCCTCGGTGGTCAGGTCGTAGGCCTCGCGCTCCGGGGAGCCGGCGGCCGCGGTGCCGGCGTCGGGCAGCGCCAGGCGCATGTCCTGGGCGGGCAGGGTGAGGGCGCCCAGGCCCACGATGCCGAGCAGCAGGACGGGGACGCGCAGCCGGGTGACGAGCCGGCCCCAGCGGAAGCCGAAGGTGCTTCCCTCGGGGGCCTCGTACACGCCCTGGTGCCCGGTGCGGTGCCTGCGGTGCAGGACCTTCCCGCCGATGAAGCCCAGGAAGGCGGGCAGCAGGGTGAGGGCGACCAGGACGGCGACGGCGACGGTGCCCGCCGCGGCCAGGCCCATGACGCCCAGGAAGGGAATGCCGACCACCGACAGCCCGGCCAGGGCGATGACGACGGTGGCGCCGGCGAAGACGACGGCCGAGCCGGCGGTCCCGGTCGCCCGGCCGACCGCCTCCTCGGCGGCCATGCCCTCGGCGAGGAACTGGCGGTAGCGGGAGGTGATGAACAGCGAGTAGTCGATGCCGACGGCCAGGCCCAGCATCAGCGCCAGGACGGGGGCGGTGGAGGTCAGTTCCATGACGCCGCTGAGGGCGAACAGTCCGGCCATGCCCGCCGCGACGCCGATCAGCGCGTTCAGCATGGTCATGCCGGCGGCCACCAGGGAGCCGAGGGTGATGACGAGGACCACCGCGGCGACCAGCACCCCGAGCGCCTCGGTGGAGCCGACCTCCACCTTGCTGGTCATGATCTCGCCGCCGTGCTCGACCCGCAGCCCGTCGGCCGATTCGCCGACCTCCTCGTAGGCCTCCCGCTGGGCGTCGGTGATGTCCTCGGCGGGGCTCCCGAACTGGACCTGGACGAGGGCGTAGCGGCCGTCCTGGGAGACGGAACGGGCCTGGAAGGGATCGACGGCGGCGACGACGCCGGGTATGTCCGCGGCCTCCGCCACCACCGGCGCCACCTTGGCGGGGGTGAGCTTCTCCCCCTCCGGCGCGGCGATGACGATGGTGCCGGTGACACCGCTGGCCTGCGGGAACTCCCGCTTCAGCGAATCCAGGGCCTGCTGGGACTCGGTGCCGGGCATCGAGAACTTGTCGGTGGTGGTGCCCATGAAGGCGGCGGCCGCACCGCCCAGCAGGGCGAGCAGGAGCAGCCATGCGGCGGCGACGTGCCGCCGCCGTCGGAAGGAGAACCGGCCGAGCCGGTAGAGCAGGGTCGCCATGACGGAAGGGTCTCTCCTCGGATTCGGCGGATGTGCGGGGCAGTTCTCGGTGAGCTCGTCGGGGTCCGGCGGGGTCGCGGCGGGCCGCCGGGGGCGGGCCGCCGGGGGCGGGCCGGCGGGGCGTCAGCGGGCGGGGCCGCCGAGGGTCCGCAGCGCGCCGTGGATCAGTTCCTCGCGCAGTGCGCCGGCCGGCACGTCCACGTCGCTGGCGCAGGTCACGAAGACCGCGCCGAGGACCATGTAGGCGGTGACCAGCTTCTTCGGCTCCGCCGAGCGGCCGGCCAGGGTGGCCGTCAGCCGGTCGGCCAGTTCGGGGATGCACGCCAGGGCCGGATGGGCGGTCATCTCGTTGATGTCCTGGAAGAGGACCTTGACCTCGCGCCGGAAACGCAGGGCGAGGTCGACGTATCCGGTGACGGCGGCTGTCGCGGCCCGGTCGTCCGGCAGACCGTCCAGTTCGGCGTCCAGCGCGGCCAGGGCCTCGCCGGCCGGGGCCAGCAACTCGGTGAGGATCGCGTCCTTGCTGGTGAAGTGGTAGAGCAGGGACGCCTTGGAGCAGCCCACCCGGACGGCGATGTCGTGCAGGGAGGTGCCCCGGTAGCCGCCGGCGGCGAACAGCTCGAGGGCCGCCTCCAGGATCTGTCCGCGCAGCGCGGAAGCGGAGCGTGCCATGCGCTCCAGCCTAACTGTCCGATCGGTCAGGACTGACCGATCGGACAGTCAACGGGCTGTGTCCTGCCTCACACCGCTCCCCGGCGCCGGGTCGGGTGCCCGTCGTCCCGCTCCGCCGCCGCGCGGGGTCTCGGTGCGGAGCCACGGTGCGGAGCCGCGGAGGCGTCTCAGAGCCGGCGGGCGATCGTCAGGCCGTCGGCGACCGTCAGCATGACCGCCTCGGTCCGCCGGTCGGCGGCGACATGCTCGTTGAAGGCGCGGATAGCGGCGGCGGCGCCGGTGGCGTCCGGGTCGGTGACCTCGCCGTGGAGGAGGACGTTGTCCGCGACGACGAGCCCGCCGGGACGCAGCCGCGGCACGACCTCCTCCCAGTAGTCGACGTAGCCGCCCTTGTCCGCGTCGAGGTAGACCAGGTCGAGCTCCGGTTCGGCGGGCAGGGCGCGCAGCGTCTCGACGGCGGGGGCGATGCGCAGCTCGACGCGGTCGGCGACCCCGGCCTTCTCCCACGCCTCGCGGGCGAGGGCCGTCCACTCCTCGGAGATGTCGCAGGCGATCAGCTTCCCGTCCGGCGGCAGCGCCAGGGCCATCGCCAGGGCCGAGAAGCCGGTGAAGGTGCCGACCTCCACCACCCGCCGGGCGCCGGTCAGCCGTATCAGGAAGGCCAGCAGCGGCCCCTGCTCCCGGGCGGACTGCAGACTCGCCCGCTCGGGGAAGCGGGCGTACGTGGTCTCCACCAGTTCGCTCAGCACCGGGTGGAGCGGCGGGTTGTGGTCCAGGACGTACTGGTACAGCTCGGGGGTCTGGGGCGGGCGCTTGTCGTGTGGTGCCGGTGTCGTCATACCGGCATCCTCACTCAGCCCCGGCCGGTGTGCAGCAGCGCCTCCCGCAGGATCCGCTCACCGGCGGCCACCCCGCGCTCGGGCAGGGCGGCGATGTGCGGGGCGCTCCAGCCCAGCTCGGCCAGTTCCCCGTGGCCGGGGCGCCAGCCGGCGTCGGCGGCGAGCAGCAGGTCGGCGTCCAGGAGGGAGTCCCCGGCGGCCAGTACGCGTCCGGCGCCGGTGCGGCGGGCGACCTCGGCGACGGCGGCGCTCTTGGTGAGCGGGCGGGGCACGGCGTAGATCTTGCGGCCCTGGAGGGAGACCGTCCAGCCGCGCGGCCCGGCCCAGTCCGCCAGCTCCTTGACCCAGGTCTCGGGCAGTTCGGCGCGGTCGACGACGAGGTAGGCGAACAGGTCCTCGGCGACGCGCTCCTTCAGCAGCCAGGCCGGGTCGGCGGTGGCGGTCAGCCGGGCGCGGACCTCCGCCAGGGAGGCGCAGTCGGCGTCCAGGGCGCGGCGCACCCGGGCGTGCCAGCCGGGGTCGGACTCGCCGTCCACCAGCAGATGGCCGCCGTTGGCGCAGATCGCGTACCGCGGGGGCGGGCCGGGCAGGTGGATGCGGCCGTACTGCTCGCGGGTGCGGGTGGTGGTGGGGACGAGGACGGACCGTCCGGCCAGCTCGGCCAGCAGCGCGGCGGCGGTCTCGGTGAGGTACGACAGCGGCCGGGACCGGTAGACCTCCACGCACAGCAGCCGCGGCGCCTCGGCGTCCGGCATCGCCAGGCCGAGGGCGGCGGCGGAGTAGATCAGGGTGCGGTCCAGATCGCTGGCCACCAGCACCGGCGCGGCGGGGGCGGGGGCGGGCGAGCTCATCGCGCGGCCTTTCCGTCGGCGCCGGTCGCGCCGCGCGTGTAGCGGGGGTGGATCAGGCCGACACAGGAGTACGGCAGGTCGTCGGCCTCCTCGACGGGTACGCCGCGCTGCTCGGCGAGCAGCCGGATGTGGTCCAGGTCGGCGCCCGCGCCGCGCCGGGCCAGCACCCGCCAGGGCACCCGGCGCAGCAGCACCCGGGTGGTCTCGCCGACTCCGGGCTTGACCAGGTTGACGTCGCCGATGCCGTACTCCTCGCTGATGCGCTCCACCGCCCGCCAGCCGGCCCAGGTGGGGGCGCGGTCGGCGGCGAGCAGCGCGCGGACGTCGGCGGCGACCTGTTCGCGCACCTCGTCGAAGCGGGCGGTGACGGTGTCCAGGAAGAGTCCGGAGACGTCGGAGGGGGCCAGCTCGCGGTAGAACTTCGCACCGTGGAAGTCGTCCGGCCCGACGAGGTCGGCGCGGAGCACGGTGCGCGAGACCAGTCCGGAGACGGTGGAGTTCAGGCAGGCCGAGGGGATGAGGAAGTCCTCGCGGGTGCCGTAGGTGCGCACACAGCCGCCGGGGTCGGCCAGGACCGCGAGCTCGGGGTCGAAGCCGGGGAAGGGGCGCAGGGCGTCGGCGAGCTCGCGGGTGATGGCGCCCTTGCCGGTCCAGCCGTCGACGAAGACCACGTCGGCCGGGTCGTGGTGGGCGGCCAGCCAGCGCAGGGCGGTGGTGTCGATGCCGCGGCCGCGGACGATGGAGACCGCGTAGTGCGGCAGCTCCAGGCCGTGGACCTGCCGTGCCCAGCGGCGCATCAGCGCCCCGACCGGGGTGCCGGCGCGCGCCAGGGAGGCCAGCACGACGCCACCGCCGCCGTCACCACCGCCGCCGCCGTCCCGCCGCCCGCGCTCGGCGAGCAGGGTGTCGGTGACGGTGCCGACCGCGCGGGCGATCCGGGCCGCGGAGGCGTCCAGCGCCTGGTGGAACAGCTTCTGGTACGCCTCGCTCGGCTGGTACTCCACCGGCAGCGACTCGGCGTAGTGGGCGCCGCCGGACTGGATGGCCTCCTCGCGCTCCTCCGTCGGCGCCTCCAGGGCGGCCTCGGAGAGGTCCTGGAGCAGCCAGCCGACCTCCCCGGGCGCGTAGGAGGAGAAGGCGGGGCCGCGCAGCGGGGCGGGCAGCGGGCGGTGGGAGGGGATCACGGCGAGCAGCACCCTGCCGGTGTGCGCGGCCAGCTGGGCCGGCAGGCCGTCGGGGGCGTGCAGGGCGGGGGTGTCGGCGGCGGAGTCGACCACG
Source organism: Streptomyces rubellus (assembly GCF_036323805.1). Classification (NCBI taxonomy): domain Bacteria; kingdom Bacillati; phylum Actinomycetota; class Actinomycetes; order Kitasatosporales; family Streptomycetaceae; genus Streptomyces; species Streptomyces rubellus. Next base: position 63,006 of record NZ_JAZDCX010000007.1, on the reverse strand, counting down.
GCCACCACCGCGTCGAAGCCGGCGCCGGTGGTGCTGTGGACGTTGTAGGCGTAGCGCGGACCCGTACCGCCCGCGGGGGCGTCTGCGGGATCGTCGTGGGCGGGGAAGACCAGCCGGGTGCGTATCGCGTAGCCGGGTTCGTCGACCGCCAGGACGGGCGAGCGGGTGGTGGTGGAGAAGCGGACCTCGGCACCGGGCCCGCCCGTGCCGTCGGCAGAGCCGTCGGCGAGGAGGTCGGCCAGGGCACCGGCCAGCCGCAGCGGCGCGTACATCAGCTCCTCGCAGCCCAGTACGAGCACCCGCCGCGCCCCCGGCGGCAGCGCGGCGGCGAGCCGGCCGGCCATCGCGGGCAGCGCGGCCTCCAGCCGGGCGCGGTGGGCGGGGGTGAAGCCGTGCCGGCCGCCGTCGGGCAGGCCGAGCGGCCAGCCCGGCTCCACCCGGCGTATCTCGCCGGGCTCCCCGGCTGGCTCCGGCGGTGGGCCGTCGTGGGCCTCGACCAGGGCGGCGCCGCGCTCCAGCACGTCCGCGGGAAGGCGGACGGTGCCGGTGGCCAGCGCCACCACGTCGATGCGGGCGCCGAGTTCGGCGGCGAACTTCTCCAGCCGGGCGCGGTCGGCCGCGCCGCGCAGATCGCTCAGGGCGACGATCACGTACCGCTCGCGCGGGAAGGCGCGGTGCAGGGCGGTGATCGTGTTGCGGACGGTGGTGCCGGTGGAGAACTCGTCGTCCACCAGCACCAGCGGGCCGTCCCCGGCCAGCAGCGCCGGGTCCTCGGGCAGCAGCAGGTGGGAGGTGGCGTGGGAGTGCTCCTCCTCGAAACCGCCCACCGGCACCGCGCCGGGAACGGCGCGGCGGGTGGAGTGCAGGTAGGGCGCGGTGCGCAGCCCGTCGGCGACGCTGTGGCCCAGCCCGGTGGCGGTCTCGGCGTAGCCCAGGACGACCGCGCGGTCGGCGTCGGCCCCCAGCAGCTCGCGGACCCGCTCGCCCAGGGCCAGGCCGGTGCCGTGGACGACCCGGGGCAGCTGGGGGACGTGCTTGCCCAGCACCTGGGAGACCAGCAGATGGGCCCGGCGGGGGTTGCGCCGCAGGGCCAGGCCCAGCAGGCCGCGCAGCCGCCCGTCGGGTTCGCCCGGCGCGGGCTCCAGCCGGACGCCGAGCCGGCGGGCGACCCACTCCCCGGACCACTCCTCCCCCGGCAGGCCGTCCGGCGGGTCCTCCGGGCGCCGCCCGTGGCCGGGCGCGCCCCGCGTCCCGGTGTCCGCCTGTCCGGTCGTCCCCGTGTCCCTGGCCGCCTGCCGTGTCACCGTGCCGTGCTCCTCACCGCTGCCGCTGCCGTCGCCGTGTCCGTCACGGTAGCCGCTGCCGTCGCCGCCACCGCTCATCCGGTCGCCGCCGCCAGCAGCTCGACGAAGCCCACACCCTCGCGCGCGACGCCGAAGACCTCGGCCCGCAGCAGGGTGCGCTCGGCCCATGCGCGGTGCGGTTTCACCTCGTTCATCTTGTTGGTGTACGCCGAGCGGAGCACGCCGCCGCCGCCCCGTTCGGGGCACAGTATGTCGCTGGCGTCGCTGAACTCCTCGTGGCTGACCACGGACAGGGCGTGCACGGGGGCGACGTGCGAGGGATGGATGCAGGTCTTGCCCAGCAGTCCGTTGGCCCGGTCCAGCTCGATCTCGCGCAGCAGCCCGTCCATGTCGTGCGCGATCAGCGCGGTGCGCAGCTCCTCGGCGCGGCCGGTGAAGGGGCTGCGGCGCAGCTGCGGCTTGAACATCCGCTCCTGGAGGCGGAAGTACTCCCACACCGGCCCGGTGACCGTGAAGCCCGTGCCGTCGGCCCGGCCGAGCACATTGACCACGTCGGCGATGACGGAGGCGACGATCTGCACGTCGTAGGCGGTCATCTCGGGGCTGCGGCGCAGCCCGTAGGCGGCGCAGAAGTCGGTGACGCCCAGCCGGAGCGCCAGGACCCGCTCGCGGTACTTGTCGACGGTCCGGGCGATCCCGGTGAGCGCCTCCAGGCGCGTCTCCAGATGGAGCAGCTCGGGGGACTCCAGCACGGGCATGGCGAAAAGCCGACGCCCGCAGGCCTCCTCGGCGCCGTCGAACGCCTCCAGGAAGGGGATGCCGCGCTCCTCGGTGAACTTCGGCAGGACGAAGCCGGACAGCAGCCCGGCGGCGGGGCCCAGCCGCCGGACCAGGTCGGTGATCTGGGCGGGGTCGCGGACCCGGACGAACAGCAGCGGCAGCTCCCCGGTACCGGACGCGGCCAGCTCGGCGAGCTGTCCGACCAGGTTCTCCTCGGCGCCGGGCACGTCCGCGTCGTCTATCGAGTCCTCCAGGCAGAGCACCATCGAGACCACCCCGCGCCGGGTCTGCTTGCGGACGTCGTCGGCGAGCCGGGGGCGGGTGGCCGGACAGTAGAGAGTCGCGCCGAGGGCGGCCGACAGCAGCCGGGCCGGGGAATCCGGGAAGAACTCCACCGGTTCCCGATGGAACAGCTCATGCCGGACATCCGGCGCAAGGTGCCCGAAGTGCCGCACAGATCCCCCGATCCTCGCCGGTCTCATGCCTGTCATGAACTAGATCCGGCCATTTGTCATATGCACAATAAGCATGAACACGACTCAATCGCTGCCCGAATACATGAACAAAACATTACCCACGAGCAAACCGGACGCTCCTGAGCACTCGCGTTGTCCCGGTGCGCCCGGGAAGGCAGGATGGCGGTCATGACGCACGCGATGCTGAAGGGGTCGAACATCCAGCTCCAGACGACGGCCGTGCGCGCCGTGCTGCGCTGGACGCCGGGCACGGGCGTGCATGACGTCGACGCCTCCGCACTGCTGGTGGGCGCGGACGGCCGGGTGCGCTCCGACGAGGACTTCGTCTTCTACAACCAGCCCCGCCACCCGTCCGGACTGGTCCGGCACCTGCCCAAGAGGCGCGAGCCCGAAGGACTGACCGACTCCGTCGAGGTGGAGCTGGCCGGACTGGAGCCGTCCGTGGACCGGGTGCTGCTGACCGCCTCGGCGGACGGCGGCACCTTCGCGGACGTGCGCGATCTGGTGCTGCTGCTGGTGGACACCACCGGCGGGGAGACGGTGGCGCACTTCGAGATCCACCCCGAGACGGGCTCGGAGACGGCGCTGATCTGCGGCGAGCTGTACCGGCGCGGGGACGGCTGGAAGTTCCGCGCGCTGGGACAGGGCTACGACACCGGGCTGACCGGACTGGCGACGGACTTCGGGGTCTCGGTGGAGGAGGGCTCGCCGGCCGCCTCCGGGGAGCCGTCGGGGACGGTTCCGCAGCCGCCGCCGGAGCCGGACCTCCCCGAGCCGGACCCGGTGCCGGCACCCCCGCCGGAGCCCGGTCCCGGCCCGCGTCCCCTTCCCGAGCCCGGGCCGGAGCCCGGACCGGGCCCCGAACCCGCCGCGGCGGCGGCCGGCACCGCCCGGATACCCGACCGGCCCGCCGCGTACGACCACCCGCAGCCACCGGCCCCGCCCGCGTACGGCTACCCGCAGATACCGCCGCCCCCGCCCGTACGGCCGCCCGCGCAGCCACCGGGTCCGCCGCCCCGGCCCGCGTACGGCTACCCGCAGCCCGGCCCGGGCTTCACGCTCCCTCCGCAGGGGCCGCAGTTCGTGGGGCGCTAGACCGGCACGGGGACCGGTCCGGAGCGGGGGCGGGCCGGCGTCACGACCGGCCGCTCTTCTTGAAGCCGCGTCCCCACTGCAGGCCCCAGCCGTAGAGCCGGTCGAGCTCGGACTGGAAGCCGTAGACGTACCGGACCTCCCGGCGCACCACCAGCTGTCCCTTGCCGTCCCGCTCGATCAGCACCACCGCGCACGAGCGCGCGTCGGGCTCCCGCTCGTCCAGGCCGACCTCGATGCGGGGGCCGCTGCTGGGGATCAGTGTGACCACGGCCTGGGTACGGTCGAACGCCGGGGTGCCGTCGTAGATGTAGACGAAGACGAGCAGCCGCTTGATCTTGTCCTTGTGGTCGAGATTGACGTAGATGGTCTCGCCCGATGTCCCGCCGAACCGGTCGTCGCCGCTGAGCTTGACGTACGGCGGCGCGTTGATCTCCCCCAGCAGCCCGCCGAGCGGCTGGACCACGCCCTTGCTGCCGTCCGTCAGCTCGTACAGACAGGCCAGGTCCAGGTCCACCGTCACCACGCCCTGGGTGTGGCCCTGCACCGGGACGGGCTTGAACAGTTCCAGCGGATTGCGCGGCAGCCGGCCGCGCCGCGGCCGGCCGTTGAGGTCTGAGGTCCTCGCCCGCCAGGAGAGGTTGATCTGCAGATGGCCGCTGTCGGCGCCCTGCCGGGTGAGCGAGACCGTCGGGTGCCGTCTGGTCAGCTCCGTCGCGTACGTCGACGAGCCGCCGACGGTGTCGAACCTCGGGCCTCTGCGCATGCCGCCGCGCCAGTTCTCCCACAGGGAGACCATCTCTTCCCACCCCCAGCTCCGGCCGGATCGTCCGCTGCCGTTCCTGTCACGTCCCCCGTTCCCAACGCCGCGGGGCGGCCGCGCGGTTCCACCGCGTGGCCGCCCCGCACAGAGCGTTCCGCAATCGGGCCGCCGTCACACCCCGGAGGGCACTTCCGGCTTCTGCGCCGGGGCGCCGCCCTCGCCGCCCTCACCGCTGCCGGCGGCGTCGGCGCGGTTGTGGCGGATGGAGGTCAAGAAGGCCGCACCGATCAGGGCGACGCCGATGAGGCCGGTGACGACCTCGTTGACGTGCCACCTGATGGTGATGAGCAGCAGGACTCCCAGGGCGCCGATGGCGTAGTGGGCACCGTGCTCCAGGTAGCGGTACTCGTCCAGGGTGCCCTGGCGGACCAGGTAGACGGTCATGGACCGGACGTACATCGCGCCGATGCCCAGGCCGAGCGCGATGATGACCGGATCGTTGGTGATGGCGAAGGCGCCGATGACGCCGTCGAAGGAGAAGGACGCGTCCAGGACCTCCAGGTAGAGGAACATGAAGAACGCCGCCTTGCCCGCGAGCAGCACCGGCGAGGGCTCCCGGCCGGCGCGCTTGGCGGCCTCCTCCGCCTCGTGCTCCTGCTCCTCCTCCTCTTCGATCTTGTTCTCGAAGTGGCTGGAGAGCCCGTTGACGATCAGATAGGTGAGCAGACCCGCGATGCCGGCGAGATAGACCGCCGCGGACTCGTCCGCGTGGCCCTCGTAGAGCACGGCGTTCGTGCCCAGCACACTGCCCGAGACCAGCAGGACGATCAGGGCGATGACCACGGCCAGACCCTCGACCTGGCCGAAGCGGGCCAGCGGGCGCTCGATCGGCTTGAGCCAGTGGATGTCGCGGTCCTGGTCGAAGATGAAGTTGAGGAAGATCATCAACAGGAACATGCCGCCGAAGGCCGCGATCGACGGATGGGCGTCGGTGACCAGCTGCTCGTAGCGCTCCTGGTCGTTCAACGCCAGGTCGACCGCCTCGATCGGCCCGAGCTGGGCCGAGACGGACACGATCACGATGGGGAAGACCAGCCGCATACCGAAGACGGCGATCAGGATGCCGATGGTGAGGAAGATCTTCTGCCAGAAGGCGTTCATCTTCTTCAGCACACCGGCGTTCACGACCGCGTTGTCGAACGACAGCGAGATCTCCAGGATGGAGAGGATCGCCACCAGGGCGAACGCCTCCCACCCCCCGAACAAGAAGGCGGCGACGAGCCCGGCGGCGGTGACGCCGAAGGACCAGCCGAATGTCCTCAGAACCACTGGTTACCCAATCTTCTCTCGCGTGGGAATCCCCCCGCGTCCTGGGCGGCGGAAGACACTCCGCGGGCCCGCTTTACGAAACGTTGACTCCGAAGTCTAGGGCGATGCCCCGCAGGCCCGACGCGTACCCCTGTCCCACCGCGCGGAACTTCCACTCGCCGCCGTACCGGTACAGCTCTCCGAAGATCATGGCCGTCTCCGAGGAGGCGTCCTCGCTCAGGTCGTAGCGGGCCAGCTCGTTGCCGTCCGCCTGGTTGACCACTCTGATGTAGGCGTCGGTGACCTGGCCGAAGGCCTGGCGCCGGGCGTCGGCGTCGTGGATCGACACCGCGAAGACCACCTTGTCGACCCGCTCGGGCACCCGGGGGAGGTCCACCATGATCGTCTCGTCGTCGTCATCCCCCGTTCCGCCGACCAGTTCGTCACCGGTGTGCTCGACGGCGCCCTCGGGGCTGGTGAGGTTGTTGTAGAAGACGAAGTACTCGTCGCCGAGCACCCGCCCGCCCGCGCACAGCAGGGCGCTGGCGTCCAGGTCGAACGCGGCACCCGTGGTGGAACGGGCCTTCCAGCCCAGACCGATCCGGACCTGGGTCAGATCCGGTGCGGCCTTCGAGAGGGAGACATTGCCCCCCTTGGCGAGCGTGACGCCCATGTTCCTGCTTCCTCTCCCCGGTGTGGTGCGCCCAGTGTGATCAAACCGCCCGGCGCCGCACACCTCCCGGTTGTGGAAGTCTGCGGCGCCGGACACTGCCGGGACCGGGTGGAACCGCTCGCCGGCGGACGACGTCCCCGGGACCCGCGGGCCCCTGGGAGATCGGACGAGGATCAGACGTTGACCCCGAAGTCCTGGGCGATGCCGCGCAGGCCGGAGGCGTAGCCCTGGCCGATGGCCCGGAACTTCCACTCCGCGCCGTGGCGGTACAGCTCACCGAAGACCATCGCGGTCTCGGTGGAGGCGTCCTCGCTCAGGTCGTAGCGGGCCAGCTCCCGGCCGTCGGCCTGGTTCACCACGCGGATGTAGGCGTTGCGCACCTGGCCGAAGCTCTGCTGGCGGGCCTCGGCCTCGTAGATCGACACCGGAAAGACGATCTTCGCGACGTCCGCCGGCACCCCGGCCAGGTTCACCTTGATGGCCTCGTCGTCGCCCTCGCCCTCACCGGTGAGGTTGTCGCCGGTGTGCTCGACGGAACCGTCGGGGCTCTTGAGGTTGTTGAAGAAGACGAAGTTCTGGTCGCTGGAGACCTTCCCCTCGGCGTTCGTCAGCAGGGCGCTGGCGTCCAGGTCGAAGTCCGCACCCGTGGTGGTGCGGGCGTCCCAGCCGAGACCCACCATCACGGCGGTCAGGTTGGGTGCCTCCTTGGTCAGCGAGACGTTGCCACCCTTGCTGAGGCTGACTCCCACGAGTCCTCCCGGTTGTTCGTAAGGAGCACCGTGTGCCCCGTATCATCGGATGTCGGTAAACAACGAGTCGATCCTAGTGATCGGTTCCCTGCCCCGGCAGGGTTCTCACAGGCTTTCCAGTGCCTTCGCGTACTCGCCCGGGTCCCGCGCGTCGGACATCGCGTTGACCACCGTCCAGCGCACCACACCCGCCCGGTCGATGACGAAGGTGCCGCGCAGCGGGCAGCCCTTCTCCTCGTCGAGGACGCCGTACGCCCGCGCGGTCTCGCCGTGGGGCCAGAAGTCCGACAGCAGCGGGAAGCCGATCCCCTCCTGCTCGGCGAAGACCCGCAGCGAGAACGGGGAGTCGCACGAGACGGCCAGCAGCTGGACGTCGTCGTTGACGAAGCGGGGCAGCTCGTCGCGCAGGGCGCGCAGCTCGCCGGTGCACACCCCGGTGAAGGCGTAGGGGTAGAAGAGCAGCAGGACGTTCCGCCGGCCCTCGAAGTCCGCCAGCCGCACGGCCTCGCCGTGCTGGCTGCGCAGCTCGAACCCCGGGGCCCGGACGCCCGCCTCGATCGCCATGGACATGTGTCCCCTCGCTGGAAGTCCGCGCATCCACCCTACGCGTCCCCACATGTCGAGCCCCCGTACGGCGGGTGCCGTACGGGGGCTCGGCGGCTCACGAGGCCGCGATGATCAGCGTTTGCCGGTACGGGCGGCCTTGGGGGTGACCAGCCGGCTGCCGGTCCAGTCCTTGCCCGCGTTGACGGTGCTGGTCTGGGCCAGGCCCGCGGTCTGGGCCGCCTCGCCGATGTCGCTCGGCTCGACGTACCCGGGCCGTCCGGTCTTGGGGGTCATCAGCCAGACCGGGGCACCGTCCTCGATCAACGTGATGGCGTCCACCAGCGCGTCCGTCAGATCCCCGTCCTCCTCGCGGAACCACAGGACCACGGCGTCGGCCATGTCGTCGTAGTCGTCACCGACGAGCTCCTGGCCCGTGATGGCCTCGATTCCCTCACGGAGTGCCTGCTCGGCATCCTCGTCGTAGCCGAGCTCCTGGACCACCTGCCCGGGCTGGAAACCCAGCCTTGCGGCAGGGTTGGTCCGCTCCTCCGCGTGGTCCGCGGTCGCGCTCACGGATTGCCTCCTGTCATCTTTCGAAAAGTACGGTGCCCGCGCATACGCGCGAAGCATTGGGCGTAGTCCACACGTGCGGGACCGATCGCGCAAGTACCCCGCCGCCGAGCCAGCCCAAACGTTGACTTGTCGCCGCACACCGCCTCAACCGGCGCGGCGCGTGACACAACTGTATGCCTATTTTGCCCCATTGGGTGCCGAGTATGACGGGGTCGAACGGCCGTACCCGGATCACATGCGCGACAGGCGTAGGGTTGCCGTTCGGCCGGTCAACGTCCCGGCCGCGCCGGCCCGGGCGTCCGGACATCTCACAAAGTGGTGTTACCCCTCGGTAGAGATGACGTATCCGCCCCTGCGGTACACGATGGGAGACGGCGCGACACCCCGACAGAGCAAGACCTAACAGCGAAGGAACAGCGTGGCTTCCGGATCCGATCGCAACCCGATCATCATTGGTGGCCTTCCCAGCCAGGTCCCGGACTTCGATCCCGAGGAGACCCGGGAATGGCTCGACTCGCTCGACGCGGCCGTCGACGAGCGGGGCCGGGAACGTGCCCGCTACCTGATGCTCCGCCTCATCGAGCGGGCCCGCGAGAAGCGGGTGGCCGTGCCCGAGATGCGCAGCACGGACTACGTCAACACCATCGCCACCAAGGACGAGCCGTTCTTCCCCGGCAACGAGGAGATCGAGCGCAAGATCCTCAACGCGACCCGCTGGAACGCGGCCGTGATGGTGTCCCGAGCGCAGCGGCCGGGCATCGGGGTGGGCGGCCACATCGCCACCTTCGCCTCCTCGGCCTCGCTGTACGACGTGGGCTTCAACCACTTCTTCCGCGGCAAGGACGCCGGTGACGGCGGTGACCAGGTCTTCTTCCAGGGTCACGCCTCCCCGGGCATCTATGCCCGCGCCTTCCTTCTCGACCGGCTCACCGAGACCCAGCTCGACGGGTTCCGCCAGGAGAAGTCGAAGTACCCCGAGGGGCTGTCCAGCTACCCGCACCCGCGGTCGATGCCGGACTTCTGGGAGTTCCCGACGGTCTCCATGGGCCTGGGCCCGATCAGCGCGATCTACCAGGCCCGGATGAACCGCTACATGGAGGCGCGCGGCGTCGCCGACACCTCCAGGAGCCACGTGTGGGCGTTCCTCGGCGACGGCGAGATGGACGAGCCGGAGTCGCTCGGCCAGCTCTCCATCGCCGCCCGCGAGGGCCTGGACAACCTGACCTTCGTCGTCAACTGCAACCTCCAGCGGCTCGACGGCCCGGTGCGCGGCAACGGCAAGATCATCCAGGAGCTGGAGTCGTACTTCCGCGGTGCCGGCTGGAACGTGATCAAGCTGGTCTGGGACCGCTCCTGGGACCCGCTGCTGGCGCAGGACCGCGACGGTGTGCTGGTCAACAAGCTGAATACCACCCCCGACGGCCAGTTCCAGACGTACGCCACCGAGACCGGCGCGTACATCCGCGAGCACTTCTTCGGCGGTGACCACCGGCTGCGCCGGATGGTCGAGGACATGACCGACGAGCAGATCCTCCACCTGGGCCGCGGCGGCCACGACCACCGCAAGGTGTACGCGGCCTACAAGGCGGCCCGGGAGCACAAGGGCCAGCCGACGGTGATCCTGGCCCAGACGGTCAAGGGCTGGACGCTGGGGCCGAACTTCGAGGGCCGCAACGCCACCCACCAGATGAAGAAGCTGACGGTCGAGGACCTCAAGCGCTTCCGCGACCGGCTGCACCTGCCGATCTCCGACAAGGACCTGGAGTCCGGCCTGCCCCCGTACTACCACCCGGGGCGGGACTCCGAGGAGATCCAGTACATGCACGACCGGCGGCGGGAGCTGGACGGCTACGTGCCCACCCGCGTGGTCCGCGCCAAGCCGCTGGCGCTGCCGGGCGACAAGACCTACGCCACGGTGAAGAAGGGCTCCGGCCAGCAGCAGGTGGCCACCACGATGGCCTTCGTGCGGCTGCTGAAGGACCTGATGCGGGACAAGGAGATCGGCAGGCGGTTCGTGCTGATCGCGCCCGACGAGTACCGCACCTTCGGCATGGACTCGTTCTTCCCCTCGGCCAAGATCTACAACCCGCTGGGCCAGACCTACGAGTCGGTGGACCGCGAGCTGCTGCTGGCCTACAAGGAGGCCCCGAACGGCCAGATGCTGCACGACGGCATCTCCGAGGCAGGCTGCACGGCCTCGCTGATCGCCGCGGGATCGGCCTACGCCACCCACGGCGAGCCGCTGATCCCGGTCTACGTCTTCTACTCGATGTTCGGCTTCCAGCGGACCGGCGACCAGTTCTGGCAGATGGCCGACCAGCTCGCGCGCGGCTTCGTGCTCGGCGCCACCGCCGGCCGCACCACGCTGACGGGCGAGGGGCTGCAGCACGCGGACGGCCACTCCCAGCTGCTGGCCTCGACCAACCCGGCCTGCGTCTCCTACGACCCGGCCTTCGGCTTCGAGATCGCCCACATCGTGCGGGACGGTCTGCGCCGGATGTACGGCGAGAACGCCGAGGACGTCTTCTACTACCTGACCGTCTACAACGAGCCGATCAGGCAGCCCGCCGAGCCCGAGAACGTGGACGCCGAGGGCATCATCAAGGGCCTGTACCGCTACCGGGAGGGCGAGGCGGGGTCGATCCCGGCCCAGGTCCTCGCCTCGGGTGTGGCGCTGCCCTGGGCCCTGGAAGCCCAGCGCATCCTCGCCGAGGAGTGGGACGTCCGGGCGGACGTCTGGTCGGCCACCTCCTGGAACGAACTGCGCCGGGAGGCCGTCGAGACCGAGAAGCACAACCTGCTCCGCCCGGAGGAGGAGCAGCGCGTGCCGTATGTGACCCGCAAGCTCCAGGGCACCGAGGGCCCGGTACTGGCCGTCTCGGACTGGATGCGCTCGGTACCGGACCAGATCGCCCGCTGGGTGCCGAACCGGTACCAGTCGCTGGGCACGGACGGCTTCGGCTTCGCCGACACCCGCGGCGCCGCCCGGCGCTACTTCCACATCGACGCCGAGTCGATCGTCCTGGGCGTGCTCACCGAGCTGGCCGGGGAGGGGAAGGTGGACCGCTCCGTGCTGAAGCAGGCCATCGACCGCTACCAGCTGCTCGACGTGTCCGCCGCCGACCCGGGTTCCGCCGGCGGCGACGCCTGACGGACTCCAGGGACGGGCCGGGGGCGGGACGGAGAGGTCTCCGTCCCGCCCCCGGCCGTCCTCGGCCGCCGCCGGCGGTCAGACCTGTGCGGGGCGGATCCGTGGGCCGTCCGCGAGGTCCGGATCCGCGGGCCGGATCCGGACCGGTGTCCCGGTCAGGGCCACAGCCCCCACGGCGCGGGCGCGGTGGCCAGCCATATCAGGGCGAGTACGGTGTCGATCGCGCCCAGGACGATGGCCACCAGGGCCGGCTTGGACCGGGCCCCGATCCAGCGGCGGCCCATGGCGAGCCAGCCGCAGACCATCGCGATGGGGCCGAGAACGAAACCCATCACGAAGAATCCGGCGACCGCGCAGACCAGGCCGATGATCCCGAACGTCGAGCGTTCGTCGCCGCTGAGATCCCCACCGCCGCGCTTCTTGCCTTCGAAGTACCGCGTGCCCGTCATCTTCCCTCCCGGGCTCGTCGAGTCGGGCTGTGACTCCGGATACCCCGAGTCCCCCGTACGATGCCGGGCATGGCGGACATACAGGCCCGGGAACGCTGGGAGCAACGGACGCAAGGACCACTGCTGCTGCTGTCGGTGCTCTTCGCCGTCGCCTATGCCGTGCCGATCGTGCGCCCGGATGTCGCCCCGTGGGTCAAGGACGCGTGCCGGGCCGTGGAGTGGGGTGTCTGGGCGGTCTTCGCCGTGGACTACGCGGTACGCCTCTGGCTGAGCCCCCGGCGGTGGCGGTTCGTCCGCGGGCAGCCGCTCGCGCTGCTCGCCGTGCTCCTCCCCCTGCTCCAGCCGCTGCGGCTGCTGCGGCTGGTGTCCGCCCTGCTGCTGGTGGGACAGCGGGCACGTATGGTCTCCCGGGTACGGGTGACCACCTATGTGGCCGGGTCCTGCGCGGGACTGCTGGTGTTCGGTTCGCTGGCCGTGCTGGAGGTGGAGCGGAAGGCCCCGGAAGGCAACATCGAGACACTCGGTGACGCGGTGTGGTGGTCCTTCACCACCATGACCACGGTCGGTTACGGCGATCTGGCGCCGACCACCGGTGTGGGCCGGCTGCTGGCCGTCGGGCTGATGCTCTCGGGAATCGCCCTGCTCGGCGTGGTCACCGCGAACATCGCCGCCTGGTTCATCGCGCGGTTCGACGAGGAGGAGGCCATCGAGCAACGGCAGACGGCGGCGATCGAGGCGCTCACGGCCGAGGTGCGGGCGCTGCGGACAGAGGTCGCGGAGCTGCGGGAGGAGCGGGCGGCCCCGGGGGGTCCCGACGCCGGTCCCGCCTCCGGCACGGCCGGGCACCTCAGTTCTCCCAGATCTTGACGGCCCGCACCCGGTAGGGCATCCGGGGGGACCAGGAGCCGGACGGGTAGGTCTCGAACTCCCCGGTCTCGGCGCACTCCGCACTCTGATAGGCCGTCACGGGCCTGCCGGTGCGGTTGGCCAGCGAGGCGACGGACGCGCCGCGGGGCAGCGGCACACAGCTCTCGATGTCGGTGTCCGCCAGTTCGCGGGCGTGGCGCTGCCCGCGGAAGTCCTCCACCTCCCACAGGCACAGCTGCCCGGCCGCGCACGCCCCCAGCCGTACCGCCCCGGGTGGCGCGGCGGCGGTCCGCGGGGCCAGCGCCGCCAGCAGCGCCAGTGCCGTCAGCAGCACCAGGAGCAGAGTGGCGGCCGCCGGAAGGGCCGGCGGCGCGGGACGGGCCACCGCGCGGGCTCCCCGGACGCCTCGGCCGTACCGGCCGTGACGGACTTCCCGGCTGATCCCGTGGCTCCGGGTGTCGCGGTCGTCCTGTGTGCGGTACATGTGGATCACTCCCCGTGTCGGTCGTGTGATCAGCTTCGGCGCGGACCGGTTGGCGCGCCAAGGGCGGACCGCCTGATTCACCAGGACGGGTAACGGAGTTGTCCACAACCGCTCTGTCGTCCACAGCTCGTGTGCTTCCCCCCGGACGACCTGCCCGGACGGGTAGGGTGCCCTGCACCGACACGGTCGGCGGGAGGTGAGCGGAGTGACCGGACTGCGTGAACGCAAGAAGCAGCGCACCCGGGACGCGCTGATCCGCACGGCCCACGAGTTGTTCGTCACCCAGGGGTACGAACGCACCACGGTCGACGAGATCGCCGACGCCGTGGAGGTCTCCCAGCGGACCTTCTTCCGCTACTTCGCGAACAAGGAGGAGGTGGCCTTCGTCCTCCAGCGGATGGTCGAGGAGCGCTTCTTCGCCGCCGTCGCCGAGCGTCCCGGCCACGAGACGCCGATACAGGTGCTGGGCAACGCGCTCGGCAACTCCTGGCACGGCATCAGGGAGGCCATCCGGGAGGTCGTGCCGATCGAGCTGTACATGCGGATGTGGCAGCTCATCGAGACGACCCCGGCCCTGGTCGCCGTCCATCTGCGCCACTCCGCCGAGCAGGGCGACCGGCTCGCCGCCGAGCTCGCCCGACGGGCCGGTGTCGATCCGGAGGGCGACCCGCGGCCGCATGTGCTGGTCGCCGCGTTCGCGGGAGTGATACAGCTCGCGGGACGCCGCTGGGCCGCCGGTGACGACGTGACCGTCGACGGCGCCAGAAGGCTCTTCCAGGGCTACCTGGGCATGCTCGGTCCGGCGCTGACCGAGAACTGGGGCCCGGCCCCGGAGGAACGCGGGACGGGCCACACGGCTGACGGGCGCTTCCGCGCCTCCCCCGGGACGGCAGAGGGGTGACTCCGGTCTCCCCCGCCGCCGGCGCCGGGCGCCCGACCACCACCGGGGCGAAGGCCGCGGCGGCTGCTTCGCGCCGGGCACCGGCCGTCCTGACGGCCGTGGGCGCGGGTGCCCCGCGAGGCCCCGCCGGGAGGCCGGTCGGCGGGCACGGCACGGCTCGGGCACGGCCGGTGTGACGCGCGTAGTCGCGGCGGGGAGGACGACCGCACGGCCGCCGCATACGATAACCCGCATGGGTGACGTACTGGCCGGAACCAACTCCTCCTGGGAGTTCGACACCGACTCCGTGCTCATCCGCTTCGAACGGGGGATCCGCACACCGAAGCTGTTCCACGTCCTGGGTGAACGGCGCGTTCCGTACGAGGCGCTGAGCTCGGTCGGGCTGACGCCCGGCCCCCGGCGGGGGACGGTGGTGCTGCGCGCCGAACCGCGGCCGGGCGCCGATCCGCTCATGGAGGCGGCCGCCGGGCAGCTCAGGGAGACCAGCGACCCCTACCGCCTGGTGCTGCCGGCCTCCCGGGAGAAGCGGGCGGCCGCCCTGGCCGACGAGCTGCGCGCCGCGCTCGGCCCGGTGGCCGCCGAGCCCGCCGACCGCCATCTGGTCGCCGCGCCCCCACCGCCGCTGCACTTCAAGGCGTACGACGGCAAGGTCTCCTTCGACAGAGGAACGGTGTCCTTCCGCTGGTTCTGGACCGGGGCCTCCTCGGCGAAGTGGAAGGCGGGCGACCAGCGGTTCGGCGTCGGCGAGCTGACGGGGGTCGTATGGCGCTCGCCCGAGGTCGTGGGCGGCCATCTGCGACTGGTCCGCCGTGACGAGCACGGGCCGCACCCCGGCCGGGAGTCCCTGGAGCCGGACCAGGATCCGGCGGCCGTCGTCTTCGGGCTGGGATACGGCCTGGTGCACGAGTCGCTGCCGCTGGCCGCCTCGGTGCTGGCGGCGGTACGGGCGGCCGGAGCGGACCCGGCCGCCCGGGATCCGGCCCCGCCCCCCGCCCCCGCCGGACCGGCCGTGTTTCCGGACGGTCCGCCCCGCTCCGCCCCCTCCGACGTCGCCGACCGCATCCGGCAGCTGGGCGAACTGCACGAGGCCGGGTTGCTCACCGACGACGAGTTCGGCGCGAAGAAGGCCGAGCTGCTGGCCGAGTTGTGACGGCCGCGGCGTACGGTCGCCCACCGGGCGGCGGCCCCCCCGGGGCCGCCGTGCGCGGGCGGGCAGGACCGCTCCCCGGCCCGGTGGTCCGGACGCTCCCGGAGCTCGCCGGGCCTCAGGCCCTTTCCGACGCCCGGCGGGCGTCCGCATAGAAGTCGATCTTGAAATCGAGGACCGCCAGGGCTCCCTGGAGTTCGGCGATCCTGCGCCGTACGTCCTCGCGCGCGGCACGCAGCAGTTCCTGCCGTTCGGCGAAGGTGTGGTCGCCCTCCCGCACCAGCTCGGCGTAGCGCACCATGTCCGCGACCGGCATGCCGGTCAGCCGGAGCTTTCCGACGAAGGACAGCCAGTCCAGGTCCTGGTTGGTGAAGCGGCGCTGACCGGTGTGCGAGCGGTCGACATCCGGCAGCAGCCCGATCCGCTCGTACCAGCGCAGCGTGTGGGCGCTCAACCCGGTGAACGCGGCGACCTCGCTGATCAGGTAACGGTCCTGCCCGTCCGGCCGCGGGTGCCTCACCTCCGCCGACGCGCACTGGGCCGACCGGGGGTCCGACGGAATCCCGGCCACGGTGCCGTCCGGCCGCTGGGGCTGGGGGGGCTGCGTCTGCGTCTGCGTCACGGTCATGACTCAACGCTACGGAGTTAGAGTGCACTCCAGGCAAGGGGGACCGGCGGCGGAGCCCGCGGTTCCCCCGCACACCCCGCCGTCGGTCCCCCGCCCTTCCCCCGTGCCGCCCCGCGTTAGGCTCGGGGCGTGACTCCGCTCCCCCACCTGTCGAGAGGGGGCTTCCGGCCCGAAGGCCGCGGTCCAGCCCGAACCGCCCCCTTCCGGGACGAACGGAGAATTACCGCACATCAGGGAAGTGATTCCCCCACCGACTGAAGCCGGTGGTTCGTTCCCCACTAGGACGCATATGAAGAGCCTGCGCACGATCGATGACTGGCCGGTCACCACGGCGGCGGCCGCCGTGGTACGCGCCGACGGCACGGTGGCCGGCACGCACGGCCCCGCTGACCGGCGCTTCCCCCTCGCCTCGGTGACCAAGCCGCTCGCGGCGTACGCCGTGCTGGTCGCCGCCGAGGAGGGCGCGGTCGAGCTGGACGAGCCGGCCGGGCCGGAGGGCTCGACGGTGCGGCACCTGCTCGCCCACACCTCCGGTCTCGCCTTCGACGAACAGCGCACCATGGCCGGGCCCGGCACCCGCCGGATCTACTCCAACACCGGTTTCGAGGTGCTCGGCGACCATCTGGCCAAGGCCACCGACATCCCCTTCCCCGAGTACCTGCGCCAGGCCGTCCTGGCGCCGCTGGGCATGACCGCCACCGAACTGCCCGGTTCCCCCGCCAAGGACGCCGTCTCCACCCTGGCCGATCTGGTCCGTTTCGCCGCCGAACTCCAGGCCCCGCGGCTGCTGGACCCGCGGACCGTGGCCGGAGCCGTCTCGGTGGCCTTCCCCGGACTGCCCGGTGTCCTGCCCGGCTACGGCAACCAGAGGCCCAACGACTGGGGCCTGGGCTTCGAGATCCGCGGCGGCAAGTCGCCGCACTGGACGGGCTCCGCCTCCTCGCCGCGCACCTTCGGCCACTTCGGGCAGTCGGGCACGTTCCTGTGGGTGGACCCGGACGCGGGCGCCGCCTGCGCGGTGCTGACGGACCGTGACTTCGGGCCCTGGGCGATCGACGCCTGGCCGTCGTTCACCGACGCGGTGCTGGCGGAACTGCGGCGGAACGGCTGAACGCGCCCGCACGGCCGGCCCGACCGCACGGAGCGCGTCGGCACCGTACATCGCACGGAACCGCCGTACATCGCATAGCACTGCCGTACACCGCACGCCCGGGAGGCACTCTTGTCCCTCCGGCACGACCGGTTAACGTCGCACGCGCACGCGACGACCGATCCCATCGGAGGACATGCAGCCCATGAGAAGGAGATCGCCCTTAACCGGCCTGGTGGCCGCGGTGGCCCTCGCGGCCACCGTCTTCACCGCCTCCGCCGTGACCGGCTCCCTGGGGCCCCAGGAGAACCGCGCCGGGACCGGCCCCGCCGCCCACCACCCGTCGAAGAAGAGCGGGCACTGGGTCAACACCTGGGTCTCGATGCCGCAGCTGACGGAGCCGCACAACATGCCGCCGGAGCCGTTCACCCAGGACGGCCTGGTCATGGAGGACACCACGCTGCGGCAGACCGTCCGCGTCTCGACCGGCGGGAACAAGCTGCGGCTGCGCTTCTCCAACGCCTTCGGCGGCACGGCGCTGCCCATCACCGCGGCCTCCGTGGCGCTGCCGCTCGACGGGAGGGCCGGGGTCAGCGCGATCGAGCCGGGCACGTCCCGCCCGCTGACCTTCAACGGCCGCCCCGGCACGGTGATCCCGGTCGGGGCGCAGATGGTCTCCGATCCCCTCGACCTGAAGGTGGCACCGGGGACCAACCTCACCGTGACGGTCTATCTGGCCGAGGGGCAGGCCTCCGAGGAGATCACCTCGCACCCCGGTTCCCGGACCACCTCGTACCTGCTGCGGGGCAACCACCTCGGCGAGGCCGACCTGCCCGGGGCGACGCCCACCGACCACTGGTACTTCCTCAGCGGCATCGAGGCGTGGTCCAGGCCGTCCACCAGGGCGGTCGCCATCGTGGGCGACTCGCTGACCGACGGCCGGGGCTCCACCACCAACGCGAACAACCGCTGGCCCGACCAGTGGTTCGACCGGCTGCAGTCCCGCCGGAGCACCTCCGGCATCGCCGTGCTGAACCAGGGGGCCGGCGGCAACCGGGTGCTGAACGACGGCCTGGGTCCCAACGTCCTGGCCCGGCTGGACCGCGACGTGCTGGCGCAGAGCGGCGTCGAGTGGCTGATCGTCTTCGAGGGCATCAACGACATCGGCACCGCGGAGCCGGCCGAGGCCGCCCAGAAGCAGGTGGCGGACGACCTGATCGCGGCCTACGAGCAGATCGTCACCCGCGCCCACGCGCAGGGCATCAAGGTGTACGGCGCGACGCTGCTGCCCTTCAGCGGCAACGACTACTACGCCGACCCCACCGGCAACCGCGAGGCGGCCCGGCAGCGGGTCAACGAGTGGATCCGCACCAGCGGTGAGTTCGACGCGGTGCTCGACTTCGACCGGGTGGTGCGCGACCCGCGGAACCCGGACCGGCTGCACCCGGACGTCCACGACGGCGACTGGCTGCACCTGAACCCCGAGGGCTACGGGATGCTGGCCGCCGCCATCCCCGGCAGGCTGTTCCGGTAGGCCGTCCGGCAGACCGTGCCGCCGCCCCCGGTGCCGCGCCCGCGGCGGCACCGGGGGCGGTGCCCTCTCCGGGACCCGGAGGCGTCCCGGGCCCTCTGCTCAGGGCACCAGCGGACCGGCCAGCACCCGCAGCCCGGCGGCGCGGTCGCCCTCCCAGGCCACCGCGCCGCCGTCGGCGGGCAGGCGCCCCCACAGCACCAGCAGCAGCCGCTCGGCGGGGGCGGACAGGGTGGCGGCCGAGGTGCCCGGACCGTACGTCCACGACGCGCCGGTGTCCGTGGCGGTCAGCCGTACGGCGCGGTCCGGCGGCCGGGCCCGGCCGCGTGCGAGCTGGCGCGGGGCCATCGTGTCGAACACCTCGGCCACGCCCTCGCCGGCCGTCTCCGGGTCCAGCGGACGGGCCGCGCCCAGGGCGTGTTCGGCGTCCCAGCGATGCACCAGGGTCTCCAGGGCGCGGCGCCGCCGCCAGAAGCCGACCGTGTGCGGCGGGTGGAACGTCCAGGCCGGGGCGGACGGATCGGCCGCCAGGGCGTCCAGCAGCACCGCGCACGTCCCGTCGAACCAGCGCGCCAGGGCGGCCGGCTCCCCGGGCGCCGGCGGGGGCCGCAGCCCGCCGTGGCCCTCGGTCACGGCGGCCGCCGCCCACAGGTTGCCCCGGCCCAGATGGGCGGCGAGGTCGTGCAGCGTCCACTCCCCGCAGTGCGTCACCGGGGCGGACAGGCTCCGGTGGCCGTCGTCCAGGCAGGCCCGGAAGGCGCCGAGTTCGCGTCGCAGCCGGCCGAGGAGGAGGTCGGGATCCACGGCGGAAGCCTACGGGGTCCGGGCCCGCGGGGCGGCCCGCCCCGTCAGCCGTAGGACGGCTCCGAGTGCATCTCCCAGATCAGCGCCTCGGCCCCGGACGCCTCCCCGGCGGCCTCCAGGCCCTCGGCGTCCGTGACGCGCGCCGCGTCGCCCGGCCCCAGCAACTCCCCGCCGAGGCGCAGACCGCCGCGCACCAGATGGACGTACACCCACGGCGCGTCCGGGACCGCCGTGCGCTCCCCCGCGCCCAGCCTCCGTACGTGCAGCACCGCGTCCGCGCGGGCCAGCGCGTACGGGGTGCCGTCCGCGATGCCGCGCACCACCTCGTACTCGGCCTCGCCGCCGAACACCCCCGGCACCAGCCACATCTGCACGAACCGCAGCGGCTCGGCGCCGGCGTTGCGCTCCACGTGCCGGATGCCCCGCCCGGCGCTCAGCCGCTGGACGTCGCCGGGACGGACCACCACCCGGCGCCCGGCCGAGTCCTCGTGCGTCAGCTCCCCCTCGACCACCCAGGTCACGAGCTCCACATCCGCGTGCGGATGCTCGGCGAAGCCCGCGCCCGGCGCGAGCCGTTCCTCGTTGCAGGCGACCAGCAGCCCGAAGCGCACGTTGCCCGGGTCGTAGAAGCCCGAGAAGGAGAAGGCGTGCCGCGTCTCGATCCCGGCCGCCTCGTCCCCGCCCCGGTAGCGGTCGACCTCACGCCATACACGCAGCATCCCTCCACGGTACGCGGCTGCCCGCATGCCGTCACACCGCGGCCGGAAGCCCCCGGTTCCGTCCTCCCCGCGGGCGGCTTGCCGCTTTCGGTGGTTGTTTGGCCGATCGTCCCTCCGGCCCCCGCCGCCGCCCCCTAGCGTGACCGGCAGTGACGGAAGCGCAGCCCCGCGTCGCCAGCGGGGCGGGGAAGAAGTGATCACTGTGACACCCACGACCGGCAACGCGAGCACGGGCTCGGACGGGATGAAGGTCTTCGGCGCGGTGCTGGGCGCGCTGCGCGAGGCGCACGGCACGACCCAGGAGGAGCTGGGCAGATACGCCGGTTACTCGAAGTCGATGGTCGCCAAGATCGAGTACGGGGAGCGGCTGGCGAGCCCGGACTTCATCGCGCGGGCCGAGGAGCTGCTGGAGGCCCGGGGCGCGCTGCTGGCCGCCGCGCCGCATCTGCGGTGGACCCGGCTGCCCGCCTGGTTCGGCGAGTACGCCCGGCTGGAGCAGGAGGCGGTGAGCCTGTGGACGTTCAACACCCATGTCGTGCACGGGCTGGTGCAGACCGAGGACTACGCCCGTGCCGTGCTGGGCGCGTACGTCCCCGTGCTGGAGGAGGACGAGCTCGAGCGCCAGGTGCGGACCCGTCTGGACCGCCAGGCGCTGCTGACGCGCCGGCCGGCGGTCTCCCTGTCGCTGGTCGTGGAGGAGTGGGTGCTCCGGCGTCCCGTCGGCGGGAAGGCCGTCAGCCGGGCCCAGCTGGAACGGCTGCTGGAGCTGGCCGGGATGCGCAACGTGTCGATCCAGCTCATGCCCACGCACTACGAGACGCACGCCGGCTTCGACGGTCCCTTCACGCTTCTGGAGACCCCGGAACGGCAGTGGGTGGCGTACGTGGAGGGACAGGCCATGGGCTCCGTCATCGATGACCAGAAGAAGGTGAGTGAGTTTCAGACACGTTATGGGATGATCCGGACACAGGCTCTCGCCCCCAAGGATTCCGTACGGCTGATCGAGGAGCTGATCCGCGCGTCATGAGCACCGCAGACCTGGCGTGGTTCAAGTCCAGTTACAGCGGCAGCCAGGGCGGCGAGTGCGTGGAGGTGGCCGTGGAGTGGCGCGCGCCGGGCTCCGGCGAACGGGGCGGCACCGGTCCCGCGGACGGGCGGCCCACCGGTGCGGCGGCCCGCCCGGGCACCGTCCACATACGCGACTCCAAGGGGGGCCGCCCCTCCTCCCTCGCCTTCACTCCCGGCGCCTGGTCCGCCTTCCTCCGCACCGCCCGGGGCTGACCCGGCCTTCCGGCACTGTACTGTTCCGTCCGCGCCGGGGAAGTGTTCCGTGACAGCGACAGCGAAACGGCACACCGCGGAGGTGCGTGTGCGTCCGGCCACCGGGCTGCGCCTCTGTCTGGCCACCGCCCTCCTCGCGCGGTTCGCGGGAGAGGGCATGGCGGTGGCCGTGGTGCTCCTGGCGGTGCACCGCACCGGCGGCTCGGCGCAGGGCGCGTTCGTGCTCACCGCGTGGATGGCGCCGCACGTCCTGGCCGCCCCGCTGACCGGCGCCCTCGCCGAACGGGCGCGCCGCCCCCGGCTCTTCCACTGCGGTGCGCTGGGCGGGCTGGCCGCGGGCATCACCGCGCTTGCCGCACTGCCCGGCCGGGCTCCCTGCCGGTGGTGCTGGCCGTCGCCGCGCTCGGCGGCTGCTGCGGGCCGGTGACCACCGGCGGGCTGTCCGGTCTGGTGTCCCGGCTGGTCCCGGAGGGGGCGGACCGCGACCGCGCGTACGCCCTGGACGCGGCGACGTACAACGCGGTGTCGGTGGCCGCCCCGGCCGTGGTGAGCGGCGTCGCCGTCGGGGTCTCGTCCGGTGCGGCCGTGGCCCTGCTGGGCGCGGCGGCGGCCGGTGCCGCCGCCCTGGCGGCCGGACTGCCGTACGGGCCGCGCGTGCGGCGCGCCCCGGCCGCGCCCGCCTCCGGCGGGCCGGTGACGCTGCGCGCCGATCTCGCGGCGGGTACGGCGGCCGTGTGGCGTGTCCGGGAGCTGCGCGCGATCACCGCGGCCACCTGTCTGGCCTTCGCGGGCATCGGCGGTCTGGCCACCACCGCCGTGCTGCTGACGGAAGGTCAGGGCCGTCCGGGCGCCGGGGGCGTGCTGATGACCGCCTTCGCCGCCGGAGCGCTCGCCAGTGCCCTGGCGGCGGCCCGCCGTCCGCGCTTCCTGCCCGCCCGGCACCTGGTGCCCGGCTGTCTGGCCGGCGCCGGCCTTCTCCTGGCCGCCGCCGCGGCCGTGCCGTCGTTCACCGCGCGGGCGGCGCTGTTCGCCGCGGCGGGAGTGTTCAACGGCCCGCTGCCGGGTGCCGCCCTGCGGCTCCGGGCCGACCACGCACCGCCCCGGGTGCGGACCCAGGTCTTCACCGTGGGGGCGGGGCTGAAGATCTCCGCGGCGGCCTGCGGAGCCGCTCTCGCCGGGGTCTGCGCCGCGCTGCCCCCGCCCCTCCTCCTGCTGGGGTCGCCGTCCTCCAACTCGCCGCGGCGCTGCTGTACCGGGCTCTCCGACCCCGTGCGCGGCGCCCGGGACGCACCGCTCCCCGGGCGGCGGATTGTACGAATCCGACACCCGCTCCCCACAAGCCCGTACCAATAGGGCAGTCTTGTCCCGTGCTCGAATCCACCGAGACCCCAGCATCCGACAAGCAGCGCCCGCATCCGCACCCCGAGACGCTGCGGCGGCTGGAGCAGTCCTCCGGCAAGCTGGCCGCCGCGGCCATCACGCGGATGGGGGAGCAACTGCCCTGGTACCGCGCCATGCCACCGGAGAACCGGTCGTGGATCGGGCTGGTGGCGCAGGCCGGCATCGCGGCCTTCACCGAGTGGTTCCGGCACCCGGAGACGCCGCAGGCGATCAGCACGGACGTGTTCGGCACCGCGCCGCGGGAGCTGACCCGGGCCGTCACCCTGCGGCAGACCGTGGAGATGGTCCGCACCACCATCGAGGTCGTGGAGTCCGCCATCGACGAGGTGGCCGCCCCCGGCGACGAGGGCGTGCTGCGCGAGGCCCTGCTGGTCTACGCCCGCGAGATCGCCTTCGCCACCGCCCAGGTGTACGCGCAGGCCGCCGAGGCCCGCGGCGCCTGGGACGCCCGGCTGGAGTCGCTGGTGGTCAACGCCGTGCTCTCCGGCGAGGTCGACGAGGGGACCGTCTCCCGGGCCGCCGCGCTGGGCTGGAGTTCCCCCGAACATGTCTCCGTGGTGCTGGGCACCGCGCCCGACGGGGACAGCGAACTGACGGTGGAGGCGATACGGCGTGCCGCGCGGCACGCCAGACTCCAGGTTCTCACCGGGGTGCTGGGCAGCCGGCTGGTGGTGGTCGCGGGCGGCTCGGACGATCCGCTGGGCATCGCCAAGGCCCTGATCGGGCCGTACGCGTCCGGCCCGGTGGTGGCCGGGCCCGTGGTCGGCGACCTGCTGTCGGCGACGCGTTCGGCACGGGCCGCCGCCGCCGGGCTGCGGGCGTGCGCCGCCTGGCCGGACGTACCGCGCCCGGTGCTCGCGGACGACCTGCTGCCCGAGCGCGCGATGGCCGGAGACCCCACCGCGCGCGCGCTGCTGGTGGAGGAGATCTACAGACCGCTCCAGGAGGCCGGTGCCGCGCTCCTGGAGACGCTCAGCGTCTATCTGGAACAGGCGAGCAGTCTGGAGGGGGCGGCACGGATGCTGTTCGTGCACCCCAATACCGTTCGCTACCGGCTGCGACGTGTGACGGACGTCACCGGCTGGTCGCCGTCCGACGTCCGCTCGGCGTTCACCCTGCGCGTCGCCCTGATCCTGGGCCGACTGGCCGACGGGAGCGACCGGATATAGTCACGCCCAGCGGTTTTGTCGTCCTCCCACAATTCCCCTGACCGTTCTTCGTGCCGGTCCCCACCGGCGGTGACCCATGCCGACAGGAGAGAGTGGGAGAGTGCTCGTACTCGTTGCTCCCGGCCAGGGTGCCCAGACACCCGGCTTCCTGACCCCCTGGCTCGAACTCCCCGGTGCCGCCGACCGGCTCGGGGAGTGGTCGGCCGCCATCGGCCTGGACCTGGTGCACTACGGCACCGAGGCGGACGCCGAGCAGATCCGTGACACGGCGGTGGTCCAGCCGCTGCTGGTGGCCGCGGGGCTGGTCTGTGCACAGGCACTGCTGGCGGACGCCCCCGAGGGTGCCGTCGGCGCGGTCGCCGGCCACAGTGTGGGCGAGCTGACCGCCGCGGCGGTCGGCGGGGTGCTCACTCCCGGGGGCGCGATGACGCTCGTCCGCCGCCGCGGTCTGGCGATGGCCGAGGCCGCCGCCGTCACCGAGACCGGGATGACCGCCGTACTGGGCGGGGACCCGGAGACGGTGACCGCGCATCTGGAGAAGCTGGGCCTGACCCCCGCCAACATCAACGGCGCCGGCCAGATCGTCGCCGCGGGCACCGCCGAGCAGCTCGCCGCGCTGGCCGGAGACAAGCCGGAGGGGGTCCGGATGGTACGGCCGCTGGCCGTCGCCGGCGCCTTCCACACCCGGCACATGGCCCCGGCCGTCGCCGTGCTGGAGGAGGCCGTCAAGGGTGTCGGGGCGGACGACCCGAAGGTCCGCTACGTCTCCAACCGGGACGGCCGGGTGGTCACCGACGGGCGCGAGGTCGTACAGCGGCTGGTCCACCAGGTCTCCAACCCCGTGCGCTGGGACCTGTGCATGGAGACCTTCCGGGAACTGGGCGTCACCGCCCTGGTCGAGCTCTGCCCCGGCGGCACCCTCACCGGTCTGGCCAGGCGCGCCCTGCCGGGGGTCAGGACACTGGCCCTGAAGACCCCCGACCAGCTCGACGCGGCACGTGAACTGCTCGCCGAGCAGGCCGCCGCGACGGTCCGGCAGCCGGACAGCAGCCGATAGGAGCCCGAGAATGACCGCGAAGATCAGGCCCGCGAAGGGCGCCCCGTACGCGCGTGTCCTCGGCGTCGGCGGCTACCGCCCGACCCGGGTGGTGCCGAACGAGGAGATCCTCAAGCACATCGACTCGTCCGACGAGTGGATCCGCTCCCGCTCCGGCATCGCCACCCGGCACTGGGCCGGCCCCGAGGAGACCGTCGCGGAGATGTCGCTCGCCGCGTCGGGCAAGGCCGTCGCGAACGCCGGGATCGCTCCCGAGCAGATCGGCGCGGTCGTCGTCTCGACCGTCTCCCACTTCAAGCAGACGCCCTCGATCGCCACCGAGATCGCCCACCGGCTGGGCACCGGCAACGCCGCCGCCTTCGACATCTCCGCGGCCTGCGCGGGCTTCGGCTACGGCCTGACCGTCGCCAAGGGCCTGGTGGTGGAGGGCAGCGCGGAGTACGTGCTGGTGATCGGTGTCGAACGGCTGTCGGACCTGACCGATCTGACGGACCGTACGACCGCCTTCCTGTTCGCCGACGGCGCCGGAGCGGTGGTCGTGGGCCCGTCCGAGGAGCCCGCCATCGGTCCCTCGGTGTGGGGCTCCGAAGGCGACAAGGCGGACGTCATCTCGCAGACCGTGCCCTGGGACCACTACCGCGACGGCGAGGTCGAGAAGTTCCCGGCGCTCCGGCAGGAGGGCCAGACGGTCTTCCGCTGGGCCGTCTTCGAGATGGCGAAGGTGGCCCAGCGCGCGCTGGAGGCCGCCGGCGTCACCGCCGAAGACCTGGACGTCTTCATCCCGCACCAGGCCAACATGCGGATCATCGACTCGATGGTGAAGACCCTCAAGCTGCCGGAGCACGTCACGGTCGCCCGCGATGTGGAGACCACCGGCAACACCTCGGCCGCCTCGATTCCGCTCGCGATGGAGCGGCTGCTGGCGGCCGGGCAGGCGAAGAGCGGCGACACCGCGCTCGTCATCGGTTTCGGGGCGGGGCTCGTCTACGCCGCGACGGTCGTTACCCTTCCCTAGTCCCCCGGACCGGTCATTTCCACCGCAACACACCGGACCACCACACAACACAAAGGAGCGCCACGCATGGCCGCCACCAAGGAAGAGATCGTCGCCGGTCTCGCCGAGATCGTGAACGAGATCGCCGGTATCCCGGCCGAGGACGTCCAGCCGGAGAAGTCCTTCACCGACGACCTGGACGTCGACTCGCTGTCCATGGTCGAGGTCGTCGTCGCCGCCGAGGAGCGCTTCGGAGTGAAGATCCCGGACGACGACGTCAAGAACCTCAAGACCGTCGGCGACGCGGTGGACTACATCGCCACCCACCAGGGCTGACCCGCCCGCCACCCGTTCCACGGGTACTCGTTGAGGCGTTTGTCGCCACCCGGCTCGCGGTGGCGGATGACAGAACATCCCCTACCAGTGGAGACAGAATCCCTGTGAACGCGACCAACCGCACCGTGGTCGTCACCGGTATCGGCGCAACCACACCGCTGGGTGGCGACAGCGCATCGACGTGGGAGGGCATGCTCGCCGGCCGGTCCGGCGTACGGGCCCTGGAGCAGGAGTGGGCGGCGGAGCTGCCCGTGCGGATCGCCGCCCCGGCCGCGGCCGACCCCCTGGACGTGCTGCCCCGCCCCCTCGCCCGCAAGCTGGACCGCTCGGCGCAGTTCGCCCTGATCGCGGCCCGGGAGGCCTGGGCCGACGCCGGTTACGAGGGCAGGGCCGGGGAGAACGGCCTGGTGGACCCCGACCGGCTCGGCTCCGTCATCGCCTCCGGCATCGGCGGTGTCACCACACTGCTCGACCAGTACGACGTCCTGCGGGAGAAGGGCGCCCGCCGGGTCTCCCCGCACACCGTGCCGATGCTGATGCCCAACAGCCCGGCGGCCAACGTCGGGCTGGAGGTGGGCGCCCAGGCGGGCGTCCACACCCCGGTGAGCGCCTGCGCCTCGGGAGCCGAGGCCATCGGCTACGCCGTGGAGATGATCCGCACCGGCCGCGCCGACGTGGTCGTCGCGGGCGGCACCGAGGCTGCCATCCATCCGCTGCCCGTCGCGGCGTTCGCCAACATGATGGCGCTGTCCAAGAACGACGGCCCGCCCGAGAAGGTCTCCCGTCCCTTCGACAAGGCCCGGGACGGCTTCGTGCTCGGCGAGGGGTCGGGCGTGATCGTGCTGGAGTCGGCCGAGCACGCCGCCCGGCGCGGCGCGCGGGTCTACTGCGAGGTGCTGGGCCAGGGGCTGTCCGCGGACAGCCACCACATCGCGCAGCCCGAGCCGACCGGCCGGGGCATCGCCACGGCGCTGCAGAACCTGCTGGACGCCACCGGTCTGGAGCCGTCGGAGGTGGTGCACCTCAACGCGCACGCCACCTCCACCCCGCTGGGCGACATCGCCGAGATCAAGGCGCTGCGCAAGGTGCTGGGTTCCGACCTGGACCGGGTGGCCGTCTCCGCCACCAAGTCCATGACCGGCCATCTGCTGGGCGGCGCGGGCGGCGTCGAGACGGTGGCGACGGTGCTGGCGCTGCACCACCGCACGGCCCCGCCGACCGCCAACCTCGAGGACCTCGACGAGGAGGTCGACGCCGACATCGTGCGCGGCGCCGGCCGCCCGCTGGGGGAGGGCCGGATCGCCGCGCTCAACAACTCCTTCGGCTTCGGCGGCCACAACGTCGTCCTGGCCTTCCGCACGGTCTGACACACCGGTCGCCGGCCACGAGGGGCCGCCGGGCAGCACGCCCGGCGGCCCCCTCGCCCGTTCCCCGGCCTGTTCCCGGGCAGCCGGGGACGGGGTGTCAGGAGCGTCGGAGGCAGCCGGTGGCCTGCCCGGCCCGGCCCGGGGCGCCGGAATCCACCGCGTCGCGCGCCGCCGCAGCACCGGGGCCGCTCCCCCGGTGCCGGGTCCGGGGGCGGCGGCACGCGCGGTGTCCGGGGCGGCGGGGCCGGCGGTTCGGCGGGGGCGGGGTACAGGCGGCTCCGCAGTCCGGCGTGCGGCAGGCCGCGAGGCCCTCCCCTGGGCCGTACGCCCCGGGAGCGGGCTCCGGGACGGCCGTCGCGTCCGGGTCCGGGCCCGTCAGACCACCTGGTGCAACCAGCGCACCGGGGCGCCCTCGCCCGCGTAGCGGAAGGGCTCCAGTTCGTCGTCCCAGGGCTTGCCGAGCAGCCTCGCGATCTCGGCTTCCAGCTCGGTCTCGCCGCGGGTGGCGCGCTCCAGGGCGGCGCGCAGCCGGTCCTCGGGGATGAGGATGTCCCCGTGCGGCCCGGTCACCGCGTGGAAGATGCCCAGTTCGGGGGTGGAGCTGTAGCGCTCGCCCTCGGCGGCGGCGCACGGCTCGGAGGTCACCTCGAAGCGCAGCAGCCGCCAGCCGCGCAGCGCGGAGGCGAGTTTGGAGGCGGTGCCGGGCTCGCCCTGCCAGGACAGCTCCGCACGCCAGGTGCCCGGCGAGGCGGGCTGCTTGATCCAGTCGAGGCTGACGCGGGTGCCGAGCACTCCCGCGACGGCCCATTCGACGTGCGGGCACAGTGCGCGGGGGGCGGAGTGCACGTACAGAACTCCACGTGTCGTCACCGGGACCTCCTGTGCGGTTCGAGTGCGACCTTCCGTGGCGGCCTCGAATCCCTGGTCATGCGCCGAGTCAGTACTTGACATCTTGTCCCATCGGTCACACGTCCTCCAGCTCCCGATGTTACGAACAGTAAACACTGTCCGAGCTGATTCTCCCTAAAAGAGACAGCAAGTGACGCGATGTAATCTGCCAGATGTGTCCGGCGACCATTTTCGGACCGCCGCGAAGAAAACTACCGCGCCATGCCACGCAGAAGGTGACGTACCGTCGATCGGAGCGGTCAACCCACCCGTCCGCACCATCACCCCGACGGGAGACGGGGGACGGCGGCGCGGGGACGACGGCCGGGGGCCGGCCGGTAACACGGCCGCGGAACGGCCGGAAAAGCGGCGAAGAGACAGCCGGGGAGACACTGCGGGCACCGGGACACACAGGAGGGGACCGTGGGGGACGAGGGAAACGGCCGGGACGGCGGCGACGGCCGCAGCGGCACGCCGGCCGGCCGTACCCGGCACCGCGGGGTCCTGGCCGGCGCCTGCGCCGTCGTCGCCGCCGTCGTGGCAGCCATCCTGCTCGCCGTGTCCTGTGACAGCGGGAGCGACGGTGACGCCGACGGGAGGTCCGGCGGTGTCCGCGGCGCCGCCTCCGAACCCCGTCCCGCCGGCTCACCCACGCCCACGCCCGAATGGGACACCGCCCCCGGCTCGCTGGCGGCCCTGGGCGACTCCGTCACCCGCGGCTACGACGCCTGCTCGCTGCTGGCCGACTGCCCGGCGGTGTCCTGGGCCACCGGCACCTCGCCCGAGGTGGACAGCCTGGCGGAACGACTGGACATCCCGACCGCCGCCCGGTGGAACCTCGCCCGCTCCGGTGCCCTGATGGCAGACCTGCCGGCCCAGGCCGAACGGGCCGCGGCGCACCGGCCGGAGCTGGTGACGGTGCTGGTCGGCGCGAACGACGCCTGCCGGCCGAGCATCGGTGAGATGACCCCGGTGGACGAGTTCCGCGCCGACTTCGCCGAGGCGCTGCGCACCCTGCGCCGGGCCTCGCCGGACACCCAGGTGTACGTGGCCGGTGTCCCGGACCTGGAACGGCTGTGGTCCGTGGGCCGGGACCACCCGCTGGCCCCGCAGGTGTGGCGGCTCGGCATCTGCCCGTCGATGCTGGCCGATCCCGCCGCCGAGGATCCCGTGGCGGTGGAGCGCCGCGCCGCGGTGGCCGAGCGGGTGCGGGCGTACAACACCGCGCTGCGGGAGGTGTGCGCCGGCGACCCGCGCTGCCGCCATGACGGCGGGGCGGTCCACGAGTACCGCTTCACCACCCGTGAGCTGAGCACCTGGGACTGGTTCCACCCCGGCACGGCGGGCCAGCGGGTGCTCGCCGGAATCGCCCACCGCCACGTCACGGCCGAACGCCCGCCCGCCTGAGCGGACCCGGAGCCGTCCCGCGGGCTCCCAGGGGCGCCATTGACGCCCCCCGGCCTCGTCATTACATTCACGCCAGGATTTCGGACGGATGACGAAATGCCGAACAACGCCGAAAACAGGGAGAGCGGCCGCTGTGCGCATCACCGGAATCAGTACTCATGTCGTCGGCACCCCCTGGCGCGACCTGGCCTACGTCCAGGTGCACACCGACGAGGGCCTCACCGGGGTGGGCGAGACCCGGATGCCCGGGCACACCGACGCGCTGCTCGGCTGTCTGCGCGAGGCCGAGGCCAACCACATCGCGGGCTCCGGCCCCTTCGAGGTCGAGGACCTGGTGCGGCGCATGAAGTACGGCGACTACGGGCGGGCCGGGGAGATCGTGATGTCCGGCATCGCGGTGGTGGAGACGGCCTGCTGGGACATCAAGGGCAAGGCGCCGGGCGTGCCCGTCCGGCAGTTGCCGGGCGGACGGGTCGCCGAGCGGGTCAAGGCGTACGCCAACGGCCGGCACACCGCCGAGCGCACCCCCGAGGCGTTCCACGCGGCGGCCCGGAAGGCCGTCGAGCGCGGCTACCGGACGCTGGAGCTCGACCCGTTCGGCACCGGCCACCTCGGCGGCATCCTGGGGACCCGCAAGCTCGCCGCCACCGCCGAGACCCACTACCTGACGGTCGCGCCGCACAACGCCGGCGGCCCGGTGCTGACCGCCGCCTCCCTCCAACCGGCGGGCTGCACACCGAACTTCAGGATCCTGGAACGCTTCAACGACTTCGCGGACGCCGAGATCACGAAGGTGGCCACCGGGGCCCCGAAGGTCGTGGACGGCTACTTCACGCTTCCCGGCGCCCCCGGGCCGGGGGCCGAGCCGGACACCGGCGCGGCGGCGGAGTTCCCGCCCCGCCGGGCCCGCTTCGACCTGTGGGCGGAGGGCTGGGAGAAGCGGCCCCCGCGCGGGGCGCGGACATGACGGGCGGAGGACGGGACCGGGCGCGGAACCGGGCCGTCCTCGTCGAACGGCCCGGTGTCCACCGGCTGGTGGACACCGGGCGTCCGGAGCCCGGTCCCGGCGAGGCGCGGGTGGCGGTGCACGCGGCGGGGGTCTGCGCCAGCGACCACGAGGTGTACGCCGGAACCCGGGCCACCGGCTACGTCCGCTATCCCGTCGTGCCCGGCCACGAGTGGTCCGGCACGGTGGAGGCGGTCGGGGACGGGGTGGACCCGGCGCTGGTGGGCCGGAAGGCGGTGGGCGAGGGGTTCCGCGCCTGCCTGGTCTGCGACCGCTGCCGGGAGGGTGCCACCAGCCTGTGCGCCGGCGGCTACGACGAGACCGGCTTCACCCGGCCCGGCGCCTTCGCCGACACCCTGGCCCTCCCCGCCCGGCTGCTGCACCTCCTGCCCGACGGCGCCGACCTGCGCTCGGCCGCCCTGCTGGAGCCCGCCGCCGTGGTCGCCGCGGCGGTGTCGGCGGGCGGGCCCCGTCCCGGGGAGCTGATCGCCGTGGTCGGCGCGGGCACCCTGGGCCTGCTGGCCGTCCAGTTGCTGGCCGCGGTCTCCCCCGCCGGACTGCTGGTGGTCGATCCCAGGGCCGAGCGGGCCGGGCGGGCGCTGTCGATGGGCGCCACCGAGGCGCGCGACCCGGCGGACACCGGTGCACTGCGCGGCCGCTACGACCTGGTGGTGGAGATCGCGGGCGCGTCCACCACCGCGCACGACTCCTGCCTGCTGGCCCGGCGCGGCGGCCGGGTGGTGCTGGCCGGGCTGCCCGGACCGGGCGCCCGGGGACTCGACCCCGGGCTGCTGACCTGCGAGCAGCTCACCGTCCGGACCGTCTTCGGCGCCCCGCCCGCCGCCTGGACCCGGGCGGTACGGGCCTTCACCGCGGGGCTGCTGGCACCCGCCGCCCTGATCACCCACGAACTGCCGCTGGAGGGGTTCGCCGAGGCCCTCGCGCTGGTCGGCGGCGGCGATCCGGAGGTCGGCAAGGTCCTGCTGCGGCCCTGACTCCTCCTTCCCTCCGCTCCCCACGTCCCTCTTCCCGCGTCTCCCGCCCCCGCCCCCGCCCGGGGAACGCCGCATCCGTACGAGACACCGAACCGGGAGTACCGTGACCGACGCGCCCCTCTCCTCACCCGGCCCGGCAGCCGCTCCCCGCCGCCCCGGTGCGGCCGCCCTCGCCGCCCTCGGCCACCCCGTACCGGTCCGGGACCCCGCCGACACCTCCCCGCACACCTTTCCCGACGGGGGCACCTGGCGCACCGAGATCCCCTCCGTCGAGGGGCCGGAGGCGCTGGCCGCCGTGCTGACGGAGGCCGCCGCCCTCGACGTCCCCGTCCACCGGGTCAGCCAGGGCAGCGGCGTGTGGATGCTGACCGACGCCGAGATCGCCGGGATGGCCGACGCGTGCGCCGCGCACGACGTCGAGCTGTGCCTGTTCACCGGGCCGCGCGGCACCTGGGACACCGGTGCCGGAACCCGCACCCCCTCCGGCGGCGCGGGACCGCGGGCCCGCGGCCACGACGCGCTCGCCGGATGCGTCGAGGACGCCGTGCGCGCCGCCGGACTCGGGGTCCGCTGCCTGCTGGTGGCCGACGAGGGCGTGCTGTGGACGCTGCACCGGCTGCGGACGCGCGGCGTGCTGCCCGCCGACACCACCTTCAAGGTCTCGGCCCTGATCGGCCCGGTCAACCCGGCCTCGTACGCGGTCTTCGAACGGCTGGGCGCCGACTCGGTCAACGTGCCCTCCGACCTGGCCCTGGAGCACCTGACCGAGATCCGCCGGGTCAGCCGGGCGCCGCTGGACTTCTATCTGGAGGCGCCCGACGACCTCGGCGGCTACGTGCGGATGTACGACGTGGCCGAGCTGGTCCGGCGCGGCGCGCCGGTCTACCTCAAGTTCGGTCTCAGCAGGGCCCCGGCCCTCTACCCCTACGGCGCACAGCTGCGCGACGCCGCCGTGGACACCGCGCGCGAGCGGGTCCGGCGCGGCCGGCTCGTCCTGGACCTGCTCGCCCGGCTCGGCGCCGACGCCGGGATGTCGCCGCCCGGCTCCCGGCTGCCCGGCCCCCTCAGCCGCTTCCGCGACGAGCCGCCCCCCGCCCCGGAAAGGAGCTGACCGCATGCCCGGCAGTACCCGCGCCCGTATCCACACCGCCGGAGCTCGGGGTCGGCCGCGCTGGCCGACCGCCGTCACCGTCCCGCGCGACGGCCGCGCGGTCCGGACGCTCGCCGCCCGGGAACGTCCCGGGGTTCCGGTGGCGGCTGAGGGGGACCGGGCCCCGGCCAGCCGTTTGCCGGGGTGCCCCGGTGGTACCGCTGATCTTGTGCGGCATCCTGGTCGGGCCCGCCTTCGCGGTGCGCGGCGCCGCCGGCCGCCGGTTCCACCCGCTCGGCGGAGTCCCCGCGGGCGGGTGCCGGCTCCGGGCCGGGGCGATCGCCGCGGCGTTCGCCGGCGGTGCCCCGACGAGCGACGGAGTGGGTACCGCACCGGGCGCCGTATCGCGGACCGGCTCCCGGTGTGCCCGGCAACGGCACGTCCCCACTGGACACCGGCACCGGCTGCCAGTGGGTGATCAAGGGCCCGGTCCTGCCGACGACGGTGGGATCCGGGATGGGAAACGAACGGAGAGGTGGTTCATGAGCACCAGCAGACGCACTGTGATCTCGGCCGCGGCGGCCGCGGGACTGGTGGCGGCGGCCTTGGGGCCGGGTGCCGGGGCGGCGCACGCCGACGGCGGGGGGCCGGGTGATCCGTCCCCACCGCGGCGGAAGCGCTTCGGCGAGCTGGCCGACGGCACGGAGGTGGACATCTGGACACTGTCGGCAGGCGGCACCCGGCTGAAGGTGCTCTCCTACGGCGGCATCGTGCAGTCCCTGGAGGTGCCCGACCGCAAGGGCCGGTACGCCAACATCTCACTCGGCTTCGGCGACCTGGCCTCGTACATGGCCGGCTCCCCGTTCTTCGGGGCGCTCATCGGCCGCTTCGGCAACCGCATCGCGGACGGCGCCTTCACCCTCGACGGGCAGGCGTACGAGCTGCCGCGCAACGACAACGGCCATACCCTGCACGGCGGCGACCAGGGGTTCGACAAGCGGGTGTGGCGGGTGGAGCCGTTCACCCGGGGCGGCGCATCGGGCCTGGTGCTCTCCCGCACCAGCCCCGACGGCGAGATGGGCTTCCCCGGCACGCTCCAGGTCCGGGTGGAGTACACGCTCGGCCCGGACGGCGAGTTCCGGATCGACTACGAGGCCACCACCGACAGGCCCACCGTCGTCAATCTCACCAACCACACCTACTTCAACCTCGCCGGGGAGGGTTCGGGCAGCGTCCTGGACCACACCCTGGAGCTGGCCGCCTCCCGCTTCACCCCGGTCGGCGAGACCCTGATCCCGACCGGTGAGCTGGCGAAGGTGGCGGACACGCCGTTCGACTTCCGCAGGCCCAAGCCGCTCGGGCTGGACATCCGCGAGGCGCACGGGCAGATCCGGTACGGCCGGGGCTACGACCACAACCTGGTGTTCGACAAGGGGATCACCGCGGAGCCCGAGCACGTGGCCACCGTCACCGAACCGGTCTCGGGGCGGGTGATGCGGGTCGCCACCACCGAGCCGGGGGTGCAGCTCTACACCGGCAACTTCCTGGACGGCACCCTGACGGGCACCTCGGGGCGGATCTACCGGCAGAGCGACGGGTTCTGCCTGGAGACCCAGCACTTCCCCGACTCCCCCAACCAGCCGGCGTTCCCCACCACCGTGCTGCGGCCGGGGCAGACGTACCGGAGCACGACCGTGCACTCCTTCGCCGCGGAGTAGCGCCCGGACCTCCCGCGTCCGGCGGGGCCGGCGGCCCGGGGGAAGGAGGTGACCCCGGACCGCCGGACCCGCCCGCGTTCCGGGGCGCGCCCCGGACCCCGTAGGGCACGCCCCGGAAGCGTGGGCCGCCGGCCCGCTGCCCGGCCGGGCCGTGTGGGCGATCCCGCGCACGACCTGCCGCCGGAACAGGACGAGGACCACCGGCAGCGGGAACCCGGCGGTGACGACGGACGGTGCCGGCCGCGCGCAGCGGACGCCGTCGGCCGGTGGCACGACCGGGCCGGGAGTCCCGGCGCACACCACTCACCCCGGCGTTCGGTATGCCGGATAACTTTCGCTCTCCCGAACGGAAAGCAGGAGCAGAACACCGTCCGCGTCAACGGCCCGCACGGAGACGACCGCGGACACCGAGGCCGGGGCCCGGCCGGTGCCGGGGCTCACCCGCCTCGGCGTCCGCGATCGTGTGCCGCGGGCCGGCAGGCTCAGCCGTCCAGGCTGACGATCATCTTCCCGACGTTCCGCCCGCGCAGCATGCCGAGGAAGGCGTCCACCGCGTTCTCGATCCCCTCCACCACCGTCTCGCGGTACTTCAGCTCGCCGGAGCGGAGCCAGCCCGAGACCTCCTCGGTGAACCGCGGGCGCAGGGCCGAGTGGTCGTTCACGAGCATGCCCTGGATCCGCAGCCGCTTGCCGATGACCAGCGTCAGGTTGCGCGGGGCGGCGGGCGGCTCGGTGGCGTTGTACTGGGAGATCATCCCGCACACGGCGACACGCCCGTGCGTCCTGAGCGAGCCGATGGCGGCCTCCAGGTGCTCCCCGCCGACGTTGTCGAAGTAGACGTCGATGCCCTCGGGTGCGGCCTCCCTCAACCGCCGGGCCACCGGGCCGTCGTGGTAGTCGAAGGCGGCGTCGAAGCCGTACTCCTCGGTCAGCAGCCGCACCTTCTCCGGTGATCCGGCGCTGCCGACGACCCGTGAGGCGCCCTTGAGCCGGGCGATCTGACCGACCAGGCTGCCGACCGCGCCCGCCGCACCCGAGACGAAGACGGCGTCCCCCTCCCGGAAGGAGGCGACCTCCAGCAGGCCGGCGTAGGCGGTCAGCCCCGGCATGCCCAGCACCCCGAGGCAGGCGCTCAGCGGGGCCGCGTCGGCGGAGACCTTCACCGCGTGCCTCGCCTCCGGGGTGGCGTACTCGCGCCAGCCGAGCCCGTGCAGTACGTGGTCGCCCGGGGCGAAGCCCTCGGCCTCGGAGGCGAGGACGACTCCGACCGCCCCGCCGTCCATCGGCTCGTCGAGCCGGTACGGCGGAACGTACGACTTGACGTCGTTCATCCGGCCCCTCATGTACGGATCGACCGAGAGGTACAGGTTGCGCACCAGGATCCGGCCGGGCCCGGGGGCCCCGACGGGTGCCTCGCGCAGCGCGAAGTCCTCCGGGGCGGGCCATCCCTCCGGCCGGGCCGTCAGATGCCACTCACGTCCGGTCGCGGGCAGAGTCACGGAAACGCCTCCCAAAAACTTCAGACAGTGAAACAACAGTCCCCTTGATATTTCACACTGTCAAGCAAATCGGTAGGCTGCGGGCATGTCCCCCGCCGCCGGCCGCCCCGAGCCCGCCGACCCGGTCGCCCTCGAGGTCGTCGAGCTGATCGGCGAGGCCGTCGCCCGCTACCACCGGGAGTACGACGAGGCGGCCGCCCGGCACTCCCTCACCGGTGCCCAGGCCCGGCTGCTCACCCTGCTCGCCCGCCGGCCCCTGCCCATGCGGGAGCTCGCCCGGCGGCTGCGGTGCGAGCCGTCGAACGTGACGGGCATCGTCGACCGGCTGCAGGACCGCGGGCTGGTCGAGCGGCGCCCCGACCCGGACGACCGCCGGGTCAAGCTCGCCGCCGCCACCGCCGAGGGCCGGCGGACCGCCGGACGGCTGCGCGCCGCGCTGGACTTCGCGCGGGCCCCACTGGCAGAACTGGACCCGGGGGAGCGAACGCTCCTGCGCGACCTGCTCAGGCGCGTCCTGGACACCGGGCAGCCGGGGGACACCGGGGGCCGGCGGGACTGACGGCACCGAACCGGTCACAGCGCCGAGCGCTAGGTGCACCACCACAGAAAGCGGTCGCAGGTCTCGCCCGGCTCCGGTTCGGGCTCGGGCTCGGGGTCCCGGGTCTGCCCCGGAGGCGACGGATCGGGCCGCTCCGGCTCGGGCTCGGGACGCTCCGGCTGCCGGGTGGCCCCGGGGGGCTCCGCGGGCAGGGAGGCACCGTTCCCGGGCGTACTCGCCGAGGGGGCCGCCGACGCGGAGGCGTCCGGCTCGGCCGAGGGCCCGGCGGAGTCCGACGGCCGCGCCGAGGGGGAGACCGAGGCCGAGGGCCGGGGCGAGCCCGGCTCCGTGGACGCCGCCCCGTCCGGGGTCCCGCCGCCGGCGGGCCGCCGTCCGGTCTCCGTCTCCTCGCCGGACGGACCGCCCCCGGGGTCGCCGGGCCCGTCGTCCAGCGGGAGGGCGGGCAGCTGCCTCAGTACGCCCTCCGTGGTGAACTCCGCGACGCCGAGCGTGGCCAGCCCCGTCCCGAATATCACGCCCATGACGATCCTGCGGCGCCGGCGCCCCGGATACGCCCGGGCCCGGCGGCCGCGCCGCCCGGGGGGCGGGGCCACGTTCTCGGCGTCCTTGGCGTCCTTGGCGTCCTCGGCACCGTCCGCACCGCCGTCCGCGGCGGGATCGTCACCCCCGGGGGGCCCGCCCGGGTACGCGGGAGCGGGACGCCGGAGGGTGTCGTGGGCGTCCCGGCGGTCGTGACCGCCGTGCCCGCCGTGTCCCGCGTGGCCGCCGTACGCGTCACCGCCGTACGGATCGTACGGGCCGGCCCCCGCCCCGGAAGGGCCCGTCCCGGTACCCGGCATGACCGACATGTCCACCGGCGCCAGACGCTCACTGGGGACACCGCACCCCGGACAGGACAGGGCGCCATTCAGGTGCCGTCGGCACGTGACGCAGTAGATCATGGGGTCGGCAGAATACGGTTACCGGAACATAGGACGAAAGGGCCTTGCCGTGAAGGTTTGGTGTCGGCCCGCGCGGCGTCACCCCGCGAAGGGCCGCTGGGCCAGCCCCTGCCCCGCGTCCGGCAGCACCAGGAGCGAACCGGCCAGCGGCTGCGCCGCGGGGTCGGTGCCCACCCGGGCCGTGGTGATGTAGAGGTCCCGCAGTCCCGGGCCCCCGAAGGCGCACGCCGTGGTGTTGGCGGCCGGAACGGCGACCGTGCGGTCCAGCCGGCCGTCGGGGGTGTAGCGCCGCACCGCGCCGCCGCCCCACAGGGCGACCCAGACACAGCCGTCCGCGTCCACCGTCAACCCGTCGGGGAAGCCCGCCCCCTCCTCGATCTCCGCCAGCGGCCGGCGGTCGCTCACCTCGGTGCCGCGCACGTCGAAAACGTCGATGCGGCGGGTGGGGGTGTCGACGTAGTACATCAGCCGCCCGTCCGGACTCCAGCCCGTGCCGTTGCTGATCGTCACGTCCGGCAGGACCTCGGCCACCGTGCCGTCCGGGGCGATCCGGCTGAACGTGCCCCCGCCCGGAGCCTCGTCGTAGGCCATCGTGCCCGCCCACAGCGCGCCGTCCGGGGCCACGGCCGCGTCGTTGCCGCGGCGGCCCGGGACGGGGTCGCGGTGCAGCCAGGAGAAGGCGCCGGCCGCGTCGTACAGCCCCACCCCGTCACGGAGGTTGACCACCAGGCCGCCGCCCGCGCGCGGCTTGGCCGCGCCCACGTGCTGCTCGGTCGCCAGCACCGTGCGGCGCCCGTCGGCGGGGTCCCAGGCGTGCACCCGGCAGGAGAGGACGTCCACCCAGATCAGCCGCCCGCGCGCCGCGTCCCAGGTCGGTCCCTCACCCAGCAGCGCGTCATGGCGCACCGCGATCTCGGGTCCCGCCCTCCTCGCCGCCCGTGTCGTGCCCGTTCCGGTCATACCCGGTCCCCCTCTCGCTCGCCTCTTCCCCGCGCACCGGCGCTCAGGCGGCGCCGCGGTGGCCGAGCCGCGCCGACAGATCGGCGGCGCCGCGGACCACCAGGGCCTCCAGTTCGGCACGCCGCCGGCCGTTCCACCGGATGGTGGGCACCGAGATGCTCAGCGCCGCGACCACCCGGCCCGCGCTGTCGCGCACGGGCGCGGCCACACAGCTCACGTCCGGGTTCGACTCCCGCTCCTCGACCGCGATGCCGCGTGCGCGGATCCGCGCCAGCGCCTCGCGCAGTTCGTCCGGCGAGGTGATCGAGTTCTCCGTCATCGCCCTCAGCGGCTCACCACCGGGGCCGGGCAGCCGCGTGCCCAGCTCCTCCTCCGGCAGCGAGGCCAGCAGCATCTTGCCCACCGCGGTGCAGTGTGCGGGCAGCCGCCGCCCGGCGGCGGAGACCATGCGCACCGCGCGGGTGCTGTCCACCTTGGCGATGTAGATGACGTCCGTGCCCTCCAGAACGGCCACGTGCACGGTCTCGTCACAGGTCTCGGCGACCTCACCGGCCACCCGCCGGCCCTCGGCCGCGAGGTCGAGCTGCTCGGCGTAGCGGCTCCCGAGCTGGTAGTTCCGCACCCCCAGCCGGTAACGTCCGGGCTGCTCGGGCACGGGCACCAGGTACGAGCGCGCGGCCAGGGTGGTCACCAGCTCGTGGACGGTGGTGCGGGGCAGCCCCAGCCTGCGGGTGATCTCCGGCGCGGACAGGACGCCGTCCCCGTCGAGGAAGAGCTCCAGGATGTCCAGCGCCCTGTTCACGGCCGGTACGAGACGCCCCATCGCCGTCCTCCCCCTTCTCCCGGGCCGTACGGTCCGGGCCTTTCGGCGTTCGACATCCCGAAGAACGACCGGAATGACGGACACAGGCTAGTCACAGCCCGAACCGGGCGGCAACGTACCCGCGGCCGTATCGCCTTCCGCCGGCAGGCATGAACGGCGCCGGACGTGGGATTCGTGAAGCCATGCCGGAGACCGCGTCGAGCAGGCCGCCCGAGAAGCCGGGGAAACCGGGCAAGGCCCCGGGGAGCGGGCCGGGGCCCGCCGCGGCGGACCGCCATGTCCCCCTGAGCCACCCGGAGAAGGTCCTCTATCCGGAGACCGGCTTCACCAAGGGCGACGTCGTGGACTACTACACCGCCGTGGCCGAGGTGCTCCTCCCCCAGCTGCGCGACCGCCCGGTCTCCTTCGTCCGTGCCCCCGGCGGTGTGACCAGCCGGCCGTTCATGGCCAAGCACGTACCGCCCGGCACCCCGGACTGGGTCACCGTGTGCGAGGTGCACCGGGTGGACGGGAGCACCGACCGGCAGGTCGTCGTGCAGGATCTGCCGACCCTGCGGTGGGCGGCCAACCTGGCCGCCCTGGAACTGCACGTCCCGCAGTGGCGCCTCCCCCACGAGGGAAGGGCGGACCGGCTGGTGTTCGACCTCGACCCCGGCGCGCCCGCCACGGTCGTCGAGTGCTGCGAGGTGGCCCTCCGGCTGCGCGACGAACTGGCCGCGGACGGCCTGGAGTCGTACGCCAAGACCTCCGGCGCCAAGGGGCTGCACCTCCTCGTCCCGCTGCGGCCCACCGACGCCGCGGCGGTGGCCGGCTACGCCGAGCGGCTGGCCCGCGAGGTGTCCGGGGCCCTGCCGGAGCTGGCCGTGCACCGGGTGCCCAAGCACCTCCGCACGGGGCGGGTCTTCATCGACCACAGCCAGAACGCCTGGACGCGCACCACGGCCGCCCCGTACACGCTGCGCGCGAAGTCCCGGCCGACCGTCTCCACCCCGGTGACATGGGACGAGGTCGCCGGCTGCGCACAGCCCGGCGACCTCGTCCACACGGCCGGCGACGTCCCCGCCCGGCTGGACCGGTACGGCGACCTGCTCGCCCCGCTGCTCGACCCCGCCCGCGCGGGACGGTTGCCGAACGGCGGCTGAGCGCCCCGGGGACCGGGGCCGGGCCGGGCCGGGGAACGGCCTCAGGTGCCGCTAGGTGTTGCTCGTGCCCCAGTCGTCGTCGAACGGCGTGCGCTGCTCGACCCGGCTGCCGCGCAGGGTGCGCACCTTGTCGGACACCGTGCCCGGCAGCCGGTCGCCCATCCGCTCGGACACCGTGCCGAAGGCCTTGGTGGCCATCTCCCGCCCGTTGTGCGTGGCGGTCTCGTAGGCGTTGCGCACGGCGGGGTTCTCGGCGAACTGCCGGGCGCTCTTGCGCAGCTTCTCGTACCGCTCGCGCCCGGCCCGTGTGCCGAGCACGTACCCGACGGCCACTCCTACGACGAACGTGAGCCGGTAGCGCATGGCTCCACCCTCTTCCTCAGGTATCTCCCTGCGCGCCCCTTCTCCCGGGACGCGCACTGC
The DNA here is from genome assembly GCF_036323805.1 of Streptomyces rubellus. Classification (NCBI taxonomy): domain Bacteria; kingdom Bacillati; phylum Actinomycetota; class Actinomycetes; order Kitasatosporales; family Streptomycetaceae; genus Streptomyces; species Streptomyces rubellus. The sequence goes on along the minus strand of NZ_JAZDCX010000007.1, from coordinate 21,915 downwards.
CGGTCTGCGGCGGACATCCCACGAGTACCCCAAGGCACGGGGCGAATACCGATTTCGGAGCACCCCCCGGCATGCGCTACTGTATTGCCCACAGCGAGGGAGCGCCCCCGGGAGACCGGCCGGGCCTCCCGGCAGAGCAGTCCCCTGTAGCTCAATTGGCAGAGCAGCCGGCTGTTAACCGGCAGGTTACTGGTTCGAGTCCAGTCGGGGGAGCACCTCGAAGAGGCCCCGCGAGGGGCCTCTTCTTCAGTTTCTTCCGTGTTCTTCTTCTGTGCCCCCGCCGTGTTCTCCCGCACCGGCCGACCCGCGTCTCTCCCCTTCGCCCGTCCGGGTGGCGCCCGTTCCCCCGGTGCCCGCGGGCCCGGTCCGGCCCGGCCCCACCCCGGCACGGGCGGGAGATCGTATGAGCGGCTATGCTGCGGCAGACGGCGCGCACAGTTGTGCGTGGCGCGCCGTCCCGGGGCGGTAGCTCAGCCGGTTAGAGCAGCGGACTCATAATCCGTCGGCCGTGGGTTCGAGTCCCACCCGCCCCACCCACGACGACCAGCGGTAACGTTCCGACGGGTCTCCGAGCGACGGAGCGATCCCCTCCGAATCCCCTCCGCGCCCCTCCCAGCCGGGGTGGAGAAGATCATCCTGGAGGCTGTGAAGCAGGTCACGCAGCGGCTTCCGAGATGAGACGATGAGCCCTGTGCCGGAGGAGCCACCACAGAGACGTCGCCGGGCCCTGGTCTGGGCGGTCAGCGTGGCAACAGTTGTGCTTGTTACCGCTGGGGCGTTCACCGCAGGTCGCCTGACAGCAGTAGGCTCTGAGGCCGACAGCGGCACAGCCGCCTGCGAAGACGCGGAGCAGGCGTTCATGGATGCTTTCGAAGAGGCTCAGCGGTATCAGCCTGACCCCGAGGACCCCTACAGGGACGCCGATCCAGACCAGGCACGGCACCATGCCAGCATCGCCGCGAACGTCGTACTGCAGAACCCCGAGTGCTTCGACGCGAAGACTCGGGCCACCGTCCAGACGTTCCTCGACGCCGTGCAGCAGTAAGACCTACTCCTCGTCGGCCGTAGGCGGCTGCTCCACCACGAACGTGCCCTTGCCGCGCACGGTGATCACGAGCCCGCGCTCCCGCAGCTCTCTCACAGCACGAGCGGCTGTCATCCTCGCCACCCCGTAGAACGCGGCGAGATCCAACTCGCCAGGAATCCGCATCCCGGGTTGCAGCTCTCCCTTGGAGATGCGCCCCGCGATGTGGTCGGCGATCACCATGTACACGAGCTGAGCCCCGCGCGGGTCGATCACCGGCTTGTCGTTCTCGTCCATAGCGGCAACCATATTGCGCCCCTGACCTGCAAAGACACATGTAGGGCTCCCATGATTCCTATAGTGCCCTATATGGTTAGGCCGAACGGAAGAACCCCCGCGCCGGGGCGGACCGGCCGGGGGCATGGCCACCAGCTACACAGGAGCTGACGACATGAGTGACTCTATCGACAGCCACCCGTACGCATGTGCGTCCGTTGTGAGCACGCCGTGGACTGCCGGCCGTGCACCAACAACACCTGCGACATGGGCCGAGCCCTCCAGCAGGTACACCGCGCAACCCGCAAGTAGCCGGTAGACGCCTCTACGGCCAGAGAGCAGCGAACCCCCGGTCCCTTTGCCTCAGGACCGGGGGTTCGCTCGTTACGTGGCCGCCTAGCTCAGCCGCTGTCCGTTCCTGCCGGACAGCGCGTCCCGCAGCCGGGCCGGGGGCCGCTCCTCGGGCGTCTCGCCGGACACGGGACGGTAGGTCTCCTGGGTCCTGTGTGCGTCGGTGCCGAACTCAGAGGGTTCGTAGTCCCTCCACGCTCCGGGGCCGATCTTCCGTGCTGTCATGATCACCTCCTCCGAGAAACGCTACGGCGGAGTCGGTCTCTGGCCCGGTCGAGACCCAGGCGTCCACGCGGGCCGTCCGGTACGTCCGTCACGGTCAAGCCGGACACGGACCTTCTGGCCACGACCGACGCCGCGGGAAGCTGAGCCGTACTCCCGCTGCTGCACGGCAGGACCGTGAGCCGCGCGAAACATGTCGTCGAGCCGACGACAGTGGTCGACGCGCACCACGGCGGCACCTGACCGGTCAGCCGGGCAGGGTCGTCGGCCGGCCGGACACTCTGCGAGACGCCCCCCACTCACATGGTCGGGTGGGCGTCTCGCCGGTGACGGCATGGGCCGGGTCCGGGGCATGGAGGCGGGGCACCAGACACACCGGCCGGTATCGGAGTGGAGATCACGGGCGAGGGCCCGTCGTGCACACCGTTCGCCGTGGGCACCTCGACATGGCGCGGAATGACAGGCCCGTGCCGCGTTCCACGTGGCACGGGCTCGGTACTGGACCTTGCAGTCGCTGCAAGGCCGAGGATGGCGGCATGTTGTCGATCAGTGATTTCAGCGAGATGTGCGACCTGCCGACACAGACACTTCGGTACTACCACTCCGAAGGCATGCTCGTCCCGGCCGGTGTCGACGAGCGGACCGGCTATCGCTCCTACACGTTCGGGCAGGTCGAACGGGCCATGCTGATCACTGTCCTGCGCGGCACGGGTATGAGCGTGACGCTCGTCCGACGCGCTCTCGATCGACCGGGCGAGGCAGTGATCCTCTTGCGGCAGCACGTGACGGAGGTGCGACAGCAGCGTCACGAGTCGGTCCTGTGCCACGTGGATGAGATGACCGTGGTGTCGAAGCTGGTGCCGCTGCTAGTCACCGCCGCCAGCGTCTCCGACAACGCCGGCGGAATCCGCTTGCTCTCGACCACTGCCGAAGGCCGCCCTCGCGTCACGAAGGCGTGGGTCGACAGCGGCTACCGCACCAAGGCCATCGATCACGGCGCCACTCTCGGCATCGACGTCGAAGTCACCCGCCGCGACCCCGCCCAGAAGGGCTTCAATATGATGCCGCGGTGCCGGGTCGTCGAGCGGACCCTGGGTCGGCTCATGCACCACCGCCGCCTCGCCCGCGATTACGAAACCCACCCACACCGCTCCGAAGCGATGATCTCCCTGATGAGCCGCGTGCTCACCCGAGAAACGACCACGAACTGGAAGGACTCGTAACCGCCAGGCCACGCTGACCCGCGCCCCGGTACGTAGGTGTACGCGTTGTGGCAGTAGAGGCGTCTGCCGGCGGCGTCGTCGCGCAGCATTCGCCTGGCCCGAAGTGGTTTTCGTCTGACGGGTATGGCCTCGCCGAGAGCGCCCGCCAGGCGGGATCGGCCGTGAAATTCCGGTGAACCCTCCCACCCCACGGGATCGGCCTTTTTGCCCAGGCCAGAGCCGGTGTAGCTGCAGAGGCGTGAGACATGCTGGTGCGGATCTCGCAGCATTCCAACGGCAAGGCGCGCCTGGTGACGGAAGTGGTCGTGACGGCGCCCCAGGGGGAAGGCGCCCTTGAGGCCAGCCGCCATCGGGAGAAGGCGATGGAACAGGCACGGAACCACCCGGCGTGAGCTGACCGGGGCGGCATGGTCTCACCCCAGGGTGACGAGCGCCTCGCGCAGTTCGAGGGTAGGTGTGAAGCCGTACGCGGCGCGGACAGCACCCACGAGCAGGGTGATCCAGGCATCAGCGAGGGCGTCGATCTCGACCGGGCGGCCGTTACGCAGCCAAAGCAGGGACATCTCGTCGCAGGCGGCACCGAACCCCCGTATAGACAGCAGCAGAACGGGGTCGTCGGCGTCGAGGCCGAGCACTGCGCAGATGTCCCGGACCCCCTCCTCCCGTGTCGCCTCGAAGGCCGTCGACGCCACGTCGGTTCCCTGCGTACGACGCAGGACGAGATTGAGCGCGGCGTCTTCATGCGAGGCCAGAAAGCGTAGATGCGCGACGAAGTGCCGACGCAGCCGGTCGGGGACGGGCCCGTCCGACTCCAACTTCGTTGCCGCCTTGAGCTGCTGGTCGACCTCGCGCACGACCTCTGCGTAGAGGCTTTCCTTGCCCTTGAAGTGGTGGGACAGCAGCCCGTGAGCGACACCCGCCGTACGGGCGATGTCCCCGACGGTCACCTCCCCGTAAGGGCGCCGGGAGAAGTGCTCCAGCGCGGCGCGCAGCAGCTTCTGGCGCGTTTCCTGAGCTGCCACCTGCCGACGGGTCGGCGGCTTTTCTGCTTCGGGTGCGGTCACGTCGACCCCTTCTCGGCGGCGGCCATGTCGTCCTGCAGCGTATGTGAGGGGGTGAGCAGGGCCCTACATCGGCAGTATTTCTTGACTAACATTCAATGACTTGCATTCAACACATTGCTGCGGCGGGCCACTCGGGCGGCGCCGCGGAGAAGGGACCGCGATCATGGCTCCCAGCTCACCGCTCCCCGACAAGGATGATCCGGTTTGGAGTTCCACCAACGGCTTTGCCGCAAGGACGAAGGCGTCACTCGGCTCACGGAGCACGAGACGTTCGCCGTCAAGGTCACTGGCGAGGCGGCGGACGGTGCTCGCGTGTTCATGAGCGGGCTCGTCGAAGCGGGGCACGGCAAGGTGTCGCACATTCACTCGAAGGAGGACGAGACGTTCTACGTGCTCACCGGGGAGTTCGAATTCCTCAACGGAAACCAGAGGTTCACTGCATACCCCGGTGAATTCATCTACATACCCAAAGGGACCCGGCACGCCTTTCGAAACGTGGCGCAGGAACCGGCCCGCCTGCTCGTCTTCTACACCCCAGCAGGGCCCGAGGCCTTCTTCCTGAACTACGGCTCGACGGACGGCCCCCCGGAGCCTTGGGCCCAGGAGGAGCTCGATGAAATGATTGATGCCATCGGCGCGCACAACATGGCGCTCCTGCCCGGAGATGACTGGCACTGACCTCCTAGCCACGGCGCTGTCGGAAATCAGTCACGCTCTCCTACCACCAACAGAACACTCGGATGCAAGGCGCCGTGGAACGCGCGCCGAACGGCACCGCCCCCTTCGATGACTCGATCGTTGCGGACGCCGTAGACGAGGAGGCCGCCACGGGCGTTGGCCATGGCGGTGACATCCTTGGCGAACTCCGACCAGAGACCAGCCTCAGGCTTCGTCGGCAGGACACGTTTCCAGTCGAGATCGCTTCCCTCTCCGTCGATCCCTCGCGCAGCCCGCTCGATCATCTCGAACGTTGAAGGCCCTGGCGGAAGGCTGAGTTCTTGTTGGACACGGGTCCATGAGCCGGCCATCGCCCCAGCATAGAAAGGTCGATCGCTGCGCCGCTCAGGAATCTCACTTCCGGGTGATGCCGGGCACAACGTAACCTCTGATATGCAAGCACACGACGCCTACCGTCCGGTATCCGTGACGGCCGCGCCCTGTGATTCAGACCCACCCTGACCCCGACCCGGCGTCACCACATCACCGCTGCCGGGCGCCCTCGACCACGGCCGGCTCCATCCGCTGAGCCAGTCCCTCTCCGCTGAAGTGTGCGTGACACAGGACGCCACACCACCATCCGCTTTATCCGCCTCCGCGACACCTGGAGCCCCCACAGCGGCCGCGTGACCCCGCGGCCTCATGCCACGTGCACCGCTGCCCAATCTGGGGCCAGCTGCCGCAGTTCGGAGCGCGCCGCCGGTACCGAGTGGGTGGTGCTCCAGCGCGGGCGCCGACACCGCCACGCGGACAGGCGCAGCAGGCGGCGGCGCAGCGCGGTGGTGTCGCCATGCCTGGGCCTGACGGTTGGCCGCTGCTGTGTTTCGACCGCTTGCCGATCCTTCCGGCACTCCTATACCCAGCGGCCTGCGGACGCCGGGGTCGCCCCCGACATGCTGCGCGATCTGATGGATCACTGGAACTTCAATACAGCGATGGGCTCCTACACGGTCTCGCAGGGAGTAATCCCTCTCGCCTGCCCTCGCGCTGCTACACAGCCGAGGGGAGACCGCGATCGGCCCGATACGGGACGGAGGCCTGCCGGAGGAATGACGGGTTCATGATCCTCGTCGGAAAGGGCGGCCGGGCGTCGGCCGTCCCACGAGTCCGCCGGGGCCGCGCCCGGTGGCAGACGGAAGTGAGTCCACCTTGCGCAAGTCAGTGAGCCGACGGGCGGTCAGGTCCCTCGCGGGTGTCTTCACGTTGGGAACCGTGTTCGCCATGGCGCCCGCCGCCTCGGCGATCGTCGGTGGAGTGCCGGTACCGGACGGCGAGCGGCCCTTCGTCGTACAGATCGAGCAACAGGGCGACGACGGGGCCTGGTCACACTACTGCGGCGGAACACTCATCCACAGCCGCGTTGTCGCCACCGCGGCGCACTGCGCCAGGTTCGCCGAGCAGGGCAGGGTCAAGATCCGGCTGGTCCTGGGGCGGGCCGACTCGAACACGCCCGGCGGAACGGTGGTGACCGACGAGCGCTTCTCCGTCTACAGCCACCCCGCCTTCGACCCCACGACCAACACGGACCTGGGGCTCATCGTGCTCGACAGCGCGGTCGGCCAGCCTCGCGCGGCCCTGCCACCACTGGGAACCCAGCTGCGGCCGGGGCTTCTCGTGCACACCGCCGGTTGGGGACGTACCAATCTCGTCGATCCGAACAAGCCGTCCCGTATGCACGAAGTGAAGTTGCCCGTCAACAAGTTCGACACGGAGGGCGGTGCTTGGGACAAGGAGTTCATCTGCGCGGGCACCGCCGAATCCCGGGTCGGCCCCGGGGACAGCGGGGGACCACTGTTCGATACGAAGTCCTCCGGCAGAACAGTCGTGTACGGGCTCGTCACCGGCGACACGAACACTTGCACCGGGCTCTTCACGAACCTGGCCGACCCCGCCATCTGGAAGCCGTTCCACGACCCGCTCGCCTCTCATGGGCTCGGGCACGTCATCCCGGACTGAACCACACGGGTGGCGTGCTGGGTGAAGGCGCCTCTCTCGGGGGGCTTCACCTGGATTCGCTTCTCCCAATGGATCGGCGCTCTCCGGCTGTGCCGGTCACGCAGACCGGCCTCGCCCTCCGCAGCGAATCGGCGCAACCACTGTGAGCCGTGGGTCGGGGTATGCCCATCTCTGCCGCCACATGTGCGACCGGACGGCCGGAACGCACCCGTTCGACCAGCAGTCGTTTGCCGTGAACGGTCAGACGGACGTTCGGTGGGACACGAAAACCGTCTAGTTCAGTCCTCGACACCCCACCACGCCTCAGGTCTTCGCCATGATCAAGACCCGGCGCTTCAATAACGCTCGTGATCAATACATCCAGGCCCGTCTCCGCTGATTCGGGCGGCCCGTCGTCATTGAGGGGTCTCTGCCGTCTTCTGCGCCATCCGGGTGGACGAGGCCGGAACAGAGATCGCTGATACGCGCCCGATACACGGTTGAGTCGGGGCGGAGGCACGGTTCTGGCAGGGTGAGAGAGCAGCCCCCGAACCTACCTCCGGACGGAAAAGATGCCCGCTTCAGCAGCCGACGGGGGCGCGCCCGTGTCCATGCCCGCGCCCGTGACGATCCTGCTCGTCGAGGACGACGAGGTGATCCGCAGATCCGTCACGATGGCGCTGGAGCGCTATGGCTACCGCGTCACCGCTGCCGCCGACGGCCTGACCGGACTCGAACTGTTTCGGGAGGGCCGGCACGACGTGCTGTTGCTGGACGTGATGCTGCCCGGTCTCGACGGCATCGGGCTGTGCCGCCGGATCCGGGAGACCAGCGTGGATCCCGTCCTGATGATGTCAGCGCGCGGCGACGCCCTGGACGTCGTCTCCGGCCTGGAGGCAGGGGCCGACGACTACGTGGTCAAGCCCGTCGACACCGCAGTGCTGGTGGCCCGGATCCGTTCGCTGCTGCGGCGGGCCACATTCACCCCGGCCCCCGGCCCGGCGGCCGGGCCTGTAGCCGATCCTCCGGGCCTGTCGGACCGGTCGGGGAGGCCCGGCCGTGACCGGCACGCTCGGCTCTTCTTCGGCGACCTGGCCATCGACACGGGCGGCCTGGAGGTGTTCCGGGCCGGCGAACCGGTCGCGCTGGCCCCCACCGAACTGCGGCTGCTGCTGGAATTCGCCGCGAACCCGGGCATCGTGCTGGACCGGCAGACCCTGCTGCGCAACGTGTGGGACTACGGCTGGGACGGCGACAGCCGCGTGGTCGACCTGTGCGTGCAGCGCCTGCGGAAGAAGATCGGGGCCGAGCGGATCGAGACCGTCCGCGGCTTCGGCTACAAGCTGCGGCGCTGACGTGGAGACCGCACACGCGCTGCCGCACTGGCGTTCGCTGCGCTGGAAGATCGCGCTGCTCGTCACCGTGGCGTGCTGTGCCGTCGCGGTGACCGTCGGGCTGCTGGTCCACCGCAGCACCCTGGAACGGTCGATGAACGATGGTGCGGCCAAGGCACTGACCCAGTTGTCCGTCGCTGTGGAGGACTACGAACGGGACGGCGTGCCGCCCGACGGCCTGGTCGTCTCGCCCGGGGAGATGCCCGAAGAACTACTGCGCCGCCTCCAGGACCGGCAGGGCAGGGCGGTCGGCTCCGTCACCTGGTACGACGGCGATACCCCCGGCGACCACCCCTCGATGTGGGCCGCGCAGACCCTCCGTGGCGCTCCCGTGGCGGTGAGCGCCGACATGACCTCCGACCTGCTCACCCGGCGGGCGCTGGACCGGCACATGTGGAAGTACTCCCTTGCGGCGCTGGCGGTCGTCGTACCGCTGTCGGTGCTCGCCGCCGAGTTGCCGAACCGGAGGCTGCGCCGGGTGGCGCGGACCGCCCGCCGGATCGCCGGGGGCGACCTGACCGCCAGGACCGCGGCCGGTGGCCGAGGCGGTGACGAGATCACCGAGATCTCGGCCACCGTCGACGCGATGGCCGACAGTCTGCGCGAACGTCTGCTGACCGAGCAGCGCTTCACCGCCGACGTCGCCCATGAGTTGCGTACGCCACTCATGGGCTTGGTGACCGCGAGCGAGCTGCTTCCCGAGGGCGAGACCACCGACCTGGTGCGTGACCGGGTGGGGGTGCTGCGGACGCTGGTGGAGGACCTGCTGGAGATCTCCCGGCTCGACGCGGGCGCCGAGCGCGCCGAACTCAGGCCCGTACCGCTCGCCGAGATGGTCGGAGAGTCCGTGGCCCGCACCGGGCTGGACACGCGGTTCACCGCCACCGGTGACCTGTCGGCGGAGACCGATCCGCGCCGGCTCGACCGGATCGTCGCCAACCTCGTCGTCAACGCCCACCGGCACGGCCGCACCCCCGTCGAGGTCGAGGTGGCCGGGGCGGCCGTGACCGTACGGGACCACGGCCCGGGCTTCCCGGCGGAGCTGCTCGCGGACGGCCCGCAGCGATTCCGAACGGGTGCGTCGGAGCGCGGCCACGGGCACGGCCTTGGGCTGACCATCGCGCTGGGGCAGGCGCGGGTCATCGGGGCGTCGCTGGAGTTCGCGAACGCTCCCGACGGCGGGGCGCTCGCCACCCTCCGGCTGCCGCCCGCGGGCTGACGCCGAACGGCCGATACCGAACGGATGCCCGGCCGAGCGGTGCCCGACCCGTGGCCGAAGCCGCACGGAGATCCGCCCCGCGGAAGGTGGTCGACGTGCGTGAACGCCGCGCACCCGCCCCCTTGAAGGTGCCCCCCATGTCACCGATTCCCTTTTCCGGAGATCCCGGCGCAGGCCAGGCCCAGCCCTCGTGGTCCACCGGATCATGGCTCCCGCCCCGCCGGTACGACCGGTCCGGGCGGCGCTTCACGGCCGGCCTCGCCGCCGGAGCCACTGCACTGGTCGCCCTGGCGGTCCTCGCCGTCGACGTGCTCACCTCCGGCAACAGCCCGGGAACCGTCGCGGGTTCGCTACCACGGCCGGTGGAGGGGCAGACGAGCGTGGTGGTCAAGGGCCTCGGCGCCCACGGTGACCTCGGTACGCGGGGCGAGCGGACACCGGTGCCGCTCGCCAGCGTCACCAAGGTGATGACCGCCTACGTGATCCTCCGCGACCGTCCGCTGCGCGCGGGCGAGGACGGCCCCCTCGTCACCGTCGACAGGACCGCCGCGAACGAGTCCGTCTCGGCCGTGGAGTCGAGCGTGCCGGTCGGAGAGGGTATGCGGTTGAGCGAACGACAGCTGCTGGAACTGCTGTTGTTCCTCTCCGGCAACAGCATCGCCCGGCTGCTGGCCCGCTGGAACGCCGGCTCGCAGGAAGCCTTCGTCACGAAGATGAACCGGGCCGCCCGTGACCTGGGCATGCGCCACACCACCTACACCGGCGCCAGCGGCATCGAACCCACGACCACCAGCACCTCGGCCAACCAGGTGAGGCTGGCCCGCCGAGTAATGCGCGACGAGGTGTCCCGGACCGTCGTCGCCATGCCCAGCACCACCGCGCCCGGTGCGCCCGGGACGTTCCGCAACACCAACACCCTGCTCGGCACGGCGAGCGTGGTCGGCCTCAAGACCGGCTCCGGCACTCCCGCCAGCGGCGCCCTGATGTGGGCGGCCACCGCGTCCGACAAGGACGGCCGGGAACGGTTGGCCCTTCGAGGGGTGCTGCACCAGCGCGGCGGCACTGAACCCCAACAGGGGTTGCGGGCCGCTCTCGCCACGAGCCACGCGCTGATCGAAGGCATACGGCGATGGCTGTCGACGACCTCGCCCGGAACACGGTGAGACAGCCGTGACAAACTCCCTCGACACCGCGCCCGCCCGGCCGGAACCCGATTCCGTCCGCCCGCGGGACCAGGGCACCGGCATCCGGCGGCCGCCGCTGGTCCTCGGCTCGCTCGCGGTCCTGGCCACGCTGGTAATGATGGGCCACGCCCTCATCCCCAACCGGGTCGGCCGTCTCGGCAGCCTCGTCGAGACCTTCCTGCCCTGGACGGGCCTGGCCGTGCCGCTGCTGCTCCTGTGCGCCCTGGCTCGCCGGTCCAGGGCCGCCGGGCCCGTGGCCGTGCTGCTGCCGGCCGTCGTCTGGTGCTCGGTCTTCGGCGGGACACTCGTCGACAAACGGGAGGACGGCGGCAACCTGACCCTCGTGACGCACAACGTCAACGAAAGCAATCCGAGGCCGGTGCGCACCGCCCGTGCCCTGGCCGCATCCGGCGCCGACGTGGTGGCTCTCGAAGAGCTGGGCGGCCCGTCGACAGCGGCGTACGAGAGGACGCTGGCCGACACCTACCCGTACCACTCCGTGCAGGGCACGGTCGGTCTGTGGAGCAGGTATCCGGTCGCCGACGCCCGTGCGGTCGACATCGCGCCCTGGCCACGTGCCCTGCGCGCCACCGTCCGCACGCCCGAGGGACCGGTCGCGGTCTTCGTCGCCCATCTGATGTCCGTCCGCTTCACCGCCGGCTCGGGGTTCACCTCCGACGCACGTGACGCGGCCGCGCGGCGACTCGCCGCCGCCGTGCGCGCCGAGCCACTTCCCCGCACGATCCTCGTGGGCGACCTGAACGGCACGACCGGCGACCGGGGACTGTCCGGGCTCACCTCCCAACTGCGTTCAGTTCAGGCCGAGTCGGGCGCGGGGTTCGGCGCCAGCTGGCCGGCCTCGTTCCCGGTGGTCCGGATCGACCACATCCTCGTACGCGGTGTGGAGCCGCGGTCCGCCTGGGCCCTCCCAGCCACCGGCAGCGACCACCTGCCGGTGGCGGCGTCGGTGCGGGTGTGAGCGCGGGCTTCCGGAACGGCAGCCGCGCTCCTCGCTGTCGCGCTAGGTCAGCGTCCGGGGGGTGAGCGGTGGCGCGAAGGCCCACCGGGGGTGAGGAAGCGAGCACCCGTCTTGTCCATCGGGCTGAGGTAGACCATCGCCGTGAACCAGGGCGCGGCCTGCTCCGGGTGCTTCAGCCGCAGCAGCGTCGCGTAGGTGTAGAGGGCACAGTGCGCGGGCCGGTTGTCGAGGTCGCCGTGGAGCAGGACGTCGCGGAAGGGGTAGGGGAGGGGCTGCTGCAGGACGTAGACCGCGGCGGCGACCCAGGACAGGGCGGCCTCCAGGTCGCCGCCGGCGAGATCCGCCTCGCTTTCCAGGTCGGTTGGGTCGAAGGCGTCGTCCTGGTCGGTGAAGCCGGCCAGCTCGTAGGCGGTGGCGGTGTAGGCGTCGAGGTCGCGGGGGTGCCTCTATATCGTTCGTCAATCCTGTGCTGTCGGTCTTGGTCATGCGGCGAGGGTGACGGCGGGGGTTCGGGGTTCGTAGAGGGTCCCGTCGCGGAGCATTGCGAACAGGACGCTGATGCGCTGGCGTGCGAGGCGGAGAAGGGCTTGGGTGTGGGTCTTTCCGCGGGCGCGTTGCTTGTCGTAGTAGGTGCGGGAGGCGGGATCGGCGTTCATGCAGGCGAAGGCGGCCAGGAACATGGCCCGTTTGAGCTGCCGGTTTCCGCCCTGGGGTGCGTGTTCGCCGTGGATCGAGGTTCCCGAGGACTTCGTTGTGGGGGCCAGGCCCGCGTAGGGGGCGAGGTGGGCGGCGGCGGGGAAGCTGGCGCCGTCACCGACGGTGGTCAGCAGGACTGCGGCGGTCCTGACGCCGACTCCGGGCATCGAGGTCAGGACCCGGGAAAGAGGGTGGGCCTCCAGGAGGGTGTTGATCTGTGCTTCCAGAGCTCGGCGCTGTTCATGGACGGCGGCGAGCGAGCGGGCCAGGGAGGGGACCACGATGTCGAGGGTGGCGGTCCCAGGGACCACGACGGTCTGTTCGTCGAGGGCGGTGAAGACGTCGTCGACCAGTCGGGTGGCCATGCGCGGGGCCTTGGGGCGATGAGCTCGATGTGTCTGCGGCGGCCGGCTTTGCGCAGGGCGTCCGGGGATCCGTACGTTCCAGCAGCCAGGTGACGGCCTGGTGGTCGAGACGGGGGCGCAGGACGCGTTCCAGGCTGGGGTGGAACTGGGTGAGCAGGGCCGCTGCCGGACGCCGTCCGGCAGATCACGACTGCGGCCAGGAGGCGTCGGTTCGCGGCCGTCGCGGTGTCCGGTGAGCCTGTCCAGAGCGGGGCCGGCTCGCCCGTCGTTCGACGGGCGAGCCGGCCCTTCACCGCTTGCGGCCGCCGAATCGGCGACGTCACAGGCGAACCGGCAGTTCGGCCTTCCCATTGAAGATGAAGGTGGGCAGCGGCTGCAGATCTGCGGGCGATTCGGCCAGCTTCATGTACGGGAAGTAGCTGAACAGAGCCTGCAGTGCCACGGAGGCTTCGATGCGTCCCAGGGGTGCGCCGATGCAGTGGTGCACTCCATGGCCGAATGCCACATGTTCCTTGTTCACGCGGTGCACGTCGAACACTTCGGTCGTGCCTCCGTGGACCTTCGGATCGCGTCCCCCGGCCCCGAATCCCATGATCACAGGATCGCCCTGACGAATCACTGCGCCCTCGCCGAGATCGATGTCCTCGACGGCGTACCTGAGAGGCATGTGCTGCACGGGGGCATCGAAGCGCAGCGTCTCCTCGACGACTGCGGACCATGTCGTCTCGCCACTCTTGACCGCGGCCAGTTGTTCCGGATTGCGGAGCATGTTGTACACGGCATTCGTGATGAGTTCGGTGGTCGCCGGAACGCCGCCGGCAATGGTGACAGCCAGAGCCAGCACTCGCTCCTCATCTGTCATGTCTGCCTGAGCCAGCGTGGTAGCCATGTCCTCTCCGGGGGCGTTCTTCTTCCCCGAAAGCAGCCTCGCGAGGTATCCCATCGCGGACTCGAGCTGGGCATTCGCCTGGTCTGCGTCCTCGGTAGGGCTGAGGAGGTTCCGCATGGCGCCCGTGGCTTCCGGCCACTCCGCCTCCGGAACGCCGAAAAGGTCACACAGGGTGTCGTAGGCGATGACCTGCGCATACTTCGCGCGGATGTCAACCAGGGAGCCGGGCGCTCCAAGGGAACCGAGATGCAGCGGCACCCTCCGACCGAGATTTTCCCTCAGCGTTTCCAGACGCTCGGGTGTGAACGCCCCTTCCATGATCTCCCGCAGTCGATGGCGATCCGATCCATAGGCGTTGAGGACGGTGGGCGAGATGAGAAAGGGAGCGAGGGGCCAGCCCTCGGGAATGTCCGGGAGCCCAGGCCAGTGCTGCTGCGCGTCCCGCGACAGTCGTCCGTCGTCGGAAAGCTGCTTCAGCAGCTCATACCTCGTCACCGACCAGGCGATCACGCCACCGGGCAGCTCAACCCGGACCGCGGGGCCGAGCGACTGAAGTTCAGCAGCGTCTTCACGGAGAGAACGACCTGTGTGATCGAGCGGAAACACTTCGGCTGTCATGAGCTAATCCTTGTTGCATCGTGAATCACGAGAGGGGCTGATACGGCGGATTTTCGTCGGCCGACCGTGCGCGGCAGACCGCGACACGGTCACAGTTGCTCGAGGACCGGTCGACCGGTGTCTTCCCGACGGCTACGGCGACTTCCGTCAGTGGTTTTCGGTTCTCCCGGTCTTGGTGCAGCAACCGGGACAGTGGCCGCTCACCGGCCCGGATGCACTCGGCCGCGCGAGTGCTTCAGTCGCATCGATAGTGCAATATGCAATATATTGCATACGAATCAGTAACGTCAAGGAGTATCCGACTCACCGTTCCCAGCCGGCGGGTACCGGACAGCTGGGACGGCGGCCCCTTTCGAGGGGACCACGCCATGGCTGCCCACGGTCCTGCCGGGCCGACGTTCCGCAACACACGACGCCCCCTGTCATGGAGAAAGCTCGCCGGTGTCGCCGTATCCCCGCCTGTTCTGAAGACGGGGGAATGCGGCATCAAGAACTCGCCCGCGACCACCCCCCGCCTCCCTCTCAGCGAGGGGTTCCCGCGTACTTGCTGTGCTCGAAGCGCTGCCGACCAGCTCACCCTCTCGCCGCCCGACGCGGTGAGGACAATCATGGCCGCGAGCAGTGGCGTGGCCGTCACTATGATCAAGGAACTGAACGGCACCGTGGACTGGTCGCTGTCCGACCGCGTTCGCGACGCAATTCTGGGATACGTCATCGATAGGACGACCACTCCGTAACGCCACTGCGCCACTACCCAACGGCGGACCGGCAGTTGCCAGCGTGCGTCTCGGGCGCGATACCGATGTCCGGCAACTCACCGCGCCGCCGCGGCCAGCGAGATGTCGGGGCCCGGGTGCAGGGACAGCAGTCTGAACAGCCGAGCCGTGGCGGGCGTCAATGCCTTGTAGGACCAGGTGAACACAGCCCGTACGTCAGTCGTGCTGCCGGGCTCCGCATCGGTGAAGGAATCGAGGCTTCCCCATCCCTCGCGCAATTCCTCCGCCAGACTGGCCAGCGGGAAGGCGGAGCGTATCGCAGCTCTAGGGCGCACTTCGGGGACGTGAGCCGTCGGCCGCCGGGCAGGCATACCGATTGCCGGCGCGCCCAGGCCACTCCATCGGCGCATCAAGCAGGAGGCGACCCGCGGGGAACATGCTGTGGGTAACCTGAGTAACATCCCCGATCGAGGGTTCGACTCACGGCAAACGCCGCCTCCCCCCGTCGTCGCCGACCACCCGTCAGCCGAAAGTCGTCGACGGAGCGGACACGGTGTCGCACGTACGGCACTCTCACCGGCTTACAACGGTCGGCGAACCCAAGATCACTCCTGGTTGCCCTCTGTTCGTACGCGCCGTGCCTGACTCGGCGACTGCCTCACCTCGCTGGTACCGGGCCGCTCCGCCGTGCATGTCGACGGTGCGGCCGGTCGGCCAGAGAACACCTGCGGGATGGGCTCCCGAAGCGGCGGTCCCCTCGCGGGGTGACGATGAGCATCGTGCCGCGCTCGACCAAGACGTGGGTCCGGTCGAGTGCGGCAACGATGGGGGAGCATCGTGACCCCCGCGCCTGCGGGTTGCGACTTTGAGTACCTCACCCGACTGACGGCAACCTCGCGAGGTGCGTAGCCCGTCGGCGTCACCGTCGATGGACTGGCAGATGGGCCCGGTCTGTCGCTGTCAGTTGGTGAGGGCGGGGTAGTCGGTGTAGCCGGCGGCGTCGCCGCCGTAGATGAGTTCGGGCCGCAGTTCGTTGAGCGGGGCGTCGTCGAACAGGCGTTGGGGGAGGTCGGGGTTGGCAATGAAGGGTCGGCCGAAGGCGATGGCGTCGGCCCAGCCGGCGCGCAGGACGCGGGCGCTCTTGTCGGCCGTGTAGTTTCCGGCGGCGATGATGACACCGTTGAACGCCTCCCGGAGCTTGATGCGGAAGTCGTCGTCGAGTTCGGGACCGTCCGCCCAGTCGGGCTCGCACAGGTGGAGGTAGCCCAGCTCCCGGCGGCTGAGTTCGCTGGCGATGTGCAATCCCATCTCCAGGCCGTCGGAGTCGTCGAGTCCACCGAACTTGATCATGGGGGAGATCCGCATGCCGACATGGGCCGCGTCCCAGGCGTCCACGACGGCGTCGACCACTTCGAGGGCGAGGCGGGCACGGTTGACGAGGTTGCCGCCGTACTGGTCGTCACGGTGGTTACTGCTGATGGACATGAACTGCTGCAGGAGGTATCCGTTGGCGCCGTGGATCTCGACCATGTCGAATCCGGCGCTGCGGGCGTTGACGGTGGCGCGGCGGAAGTCGTCGACGATACCGGCCAGTTCCTCGGTCGCCAGGGCACGCGGGGTCGGGGAGTCGGCCGTGATGAGTGTTCCATCGGGGCCTTCGATGGTGGTGGTTCCGCTGAAGGGCAGGGCACTGGCGGAGACGCCCGGTTCGCCGCCCTGGAACGTGGGGTGGGTGACGCGGCCCACGTGCCACAGCTGCAGAGTGATCTTTCCCCCTTTTTCGTGAACGGCATCGGTGATCCGGCGCCATCCGGCGATCTGCTCGGCGGTGTGGATACCGGGCGTGGCGAAGTATCCTTTGGCCTGGGGGCTGATCGGTGAGCCTTCGGTGACGATCAGGCCCGCCCCGGCGCGCTGGGTGTAGTACTCGCGCATCAGGTCGGTGGGAACGTCGCCGGGTTGGGCGGCGCGCATACGGGTCATGGGAGCCATGAACACGCGGTTGGCCGTGGTGAAAGCCGGCAGGGTGAGTGGGTCACGCAGAGTAGACATGGTTGTCCCTTCGGACGGGGCCGACTCCGAAAGTGCCGACCGTCCGTGATCGGTGTCGTTTGGGGGTTGTGACAGAGGCCGTGTGACGTCAGCGGTTCAGCGGACGCCCCAAGCGTCGAGGAGCGCCTCTACCGCCCCTCGGACCGCGGCCGGGTAGCGGCCGGTGAGCAGCGCGTAATCGGCGGCGCCGGTGTGCAGAACCACGAGCTGTTCAGCCACCGCTTCCGGATCGAGGGCTCCAGCGATTTCTGCCTGGCGCCGGACGTAGGCGTGCAACTGGCTCTTGTGGAAGCACGCCTGCCGCACCGCCGGGTGCGAGGGGTCCCGGAACTCTGTGGCGATGTTCACGAAGAAGCACCCGGAGAACTCCGGCGCCTCGCAGTAGGCGCGCTGCGCGTCGAAGACTCCCAGCAGCCGCTCCTGCGGTGAGGCGTCATCGCTTTCGTCGGGGAAATCCCGCACGGCCATGTCGTCGCAACGGTCCAGGACCTCCGCGAGGAGCGCGTCCTTGGAACGGAACTGCTTGTAGAGGGTCTTCTTGGAGATGCCCAGTTCGGCGGCCAGGCGATCCACGCCCACAGCATGGAACCCCTCGCGATGAAACAGGCTGGTGGCGTGAGCCACCAAACGAGTCCTGGTGTCCTCAGTCGGCATGATGTAACCATAACACATTTGGAAACAGATCTGTTTCCCTGTGTGCTGCGACTCTCAGCGGTCAGCCGGTGGTGTCCCGGGCCGCCGCGTCGATGAGCTTGGAGACGGCGCGGGGGTGGGAGACGGTGACGGCGTGGGAGGCGTCGATTTCGGTGGTGTGGGAGTTGGCGCGCTTCGACATGAAGCGCATCGAGTCGGCGGGGATCGCGAGGTCCTGGGTGGTGATGAGGCTCCAGGAGGGGATGGTCTTCCAGGCGGTCTTGGTGGCCGTGTCGTCGAGGGCGGCGGAGGTGATGGGCCGCTGGGTGGCTGCCATCAGCTTCGCGGTGTTCCTGGAGACGTCGGCAGCGAAGACGGCGCGGAACTTGTCCTGCTGGATGTAGAGGTCGGTGGCGGTGTCGCCGTCGGGCTGGGGGACGGTCACGCTGTGGAGAGCTTCGCCGAGCTGGCCGCCGGGGAACTTGGCGGCGAGGGCGGAGGTGCTTTCGCCGACGTCGGGCTGGAAGCTGGCAATGTAGACGAGTGCCTTGACGTTGTCGGCTCCGTCCGCGGCTTCGCTCAGGACGGAGCCGCCGTAGGAGTGGCCGACGAGGACGACGGGGCCGGGGGTGCTGTCCAGGAGGCTGCGCAGGTAGGCGGCGTCCTCGTGCAGGCCGCGCAGGGGGTTGGCGGGAGCGATGACCGGATATCCCTCACGCTGGAGGTTCTTGATCACGCCGTTCCAGCTCGAGGAATCCGCGAACGCGCCGTGCACCAGGACAATCGTCGGCTTCTCGGCCGCCGGGCGGTGGTGGTGGGTGGCGCTGGTGGCGGAGGCGCCGGCGGTTGCGAGGAGAGCGGTCGCCGCGATGCCGCCCGCGACGCTGGCGGCGACGGCGGCGCGCCTGGCGAGGGAACGATGCGGTGAGGTCCTGTTCATGGCGGATTTCCTTCCGGAATGAGAGGCGGTTCTGGGGGCGGGCTGGACAGCCGTGCATCCAGGTCGCGCCGGTCCGATGCTGCCGCGCCGGTCCAGTCAATGAGGCGACCATGAGTACAACATGCAATATATTGCATTCTTGGGCAGGGTCAAGGCCTGTCCCGAGAGAAGGTGTCCACAACGCAGGTGATCCCGCTCCAGGTGGCGACGTGCGGGATCCCGGACTCGCAAAGGCGCCGACCGCCCCGGAGGTTCGGCCGGTGCCAGCGCCAGCGCTGGCACAGTCGCACTCGGCGGGCGCGCCGTACGGCAGGACCAAGCGGCTGCCTCTCGCAGGAACCAGCAGCCACGGCGCCAGGGGGAGGCGGAGGGGCGAGGGTGCGGCAGGACGGGAGCTGAAGGATCTGATCGACGCCTGGCGCTGCATAACAGGTCACCGCATCTGACGAGCCGGCGGTAACAGATGAGGGTGCAGGCGATGCTGGTGAAGGCCAGGAAGTGGCTGGCTTTCCGCTCGTAGCGTCGGTGGAGGTGTCGGCATCCGGCGAGCCAGGCCATGGTGCGTTCGATGGTCCAGCGGTGCCGGCCCAGCCGCTGACTGGAATCCGTCCCCTTGCGGGCGATCCGGGGTGTGACGAGTCGGTCGCGTAACCATCGCCGCAGGTGGTTGTAGTCGTAGCCCTTGTCGCCGTGAAGCTTTCCGGGCCTGCGCCGTCGTCGGCCGCGCCGGGAGCGGATCGGCGGTATGCCCTGCACCAACGGGATCAGGGCCTGGCTGTCACGGACGTTGCCACCCGAGATGCCGACGGACAGGGATAGACCGCTCCGCTCGGTGATCAAGTGGATCTTCGAGCCGTTGTTGGACAAGCCTCTGCTCAACAGCGAACCGAAAGTTGCGAGAGCTGTTCGACAAGCTCCGGGCCATGCACGGAACGGTGCTGGTGGTCGTTCGACCAGCCGGCTTCCATCGGGGCCCTGCCGCTGGCGGTCGCCCGGGATGCGGGATGTCAGGTCGCCTACCTGCCCGGACTGACGATGCGGCGGATCGCCGATCTTTACCCCGGTGAGGCCAAAACCGGCGCCCGCGACGCATTCGTCATCGCGGATGCCGCCAGAGCG
Source organism: Streptomyces rubellus (assembly GCF_036323805.1). Taxonomy (NCBI): domain Bacteria; kingdom Bacillati; phylum Actinomycetota; class Actinomycetes; order Kitasatosporales; family Streptomycetaceae; genus Streptomyces; species Streptomyces rubellus. The sequence goes on along the minus strand of NZ_JAZDCX010000007.1, from coordinate 2,299 downwards.
ATGCCCCATACCCTGAGGACGATCGATCCCACTGACGAGACCGTCGCCGAGCTCGCGGTGATCGCAGGATTCGACGACGACCTTGCGGGTGAGTCCACCCGGATGGCGAAGCGGCTCCGCGGCCTGCTCACCCAGATCCACCCCTCCCTGGAACGGGTCTTGGGCCCGCGCGTCCAGCACCCAGCCGTGCTCAGACTGCTCGACCAGTTCCGGCTCACCCGCCCAGATCCGCAAAGCCGGACGCCGTCGCGTCCTGACCTTGATACGTCCCGAGGCGCCGCGGATGGCCGAGCGGCTGGTCGAGGACCTCTTCACCGCACTCGACGAACAGACCGTCGTCGTTCCGGGCACCGAGGCTGCCGCGCTGATCGTCCCCAGCCTCGCTCCGGTCCGTTCTTGAACAGCGAAGACTCCTCGCCGCCCGAATCGGGGAACTGCTGGAGACCCACCCTCGTTCCCAGGTCCTGATCCCGATGCCAGGCCTCGGGATCAGGACCGCAGCCCGCATCCTCATCGACGTCGGAGACGCCAGCGGCTTCGCCACCGCCGGCCATCTCGCCGCCTACGCCGGCCTTGCGCCCGTAACCCGCGACTCCGGCTCCTCCATCCGCGGCGAACACCCCTCCGAGCGCGGTAACAGACAGCTGAAGAGGGCCTCCTACCTCCCGCGTTCGCCTCGCTCTCCCAGCCCGAGTCACGCACCCACCACGACCGCAAACGCCGCGAGGGAAAACACCACATCACCGCTCTCATCGCGCTGGCACGACACCGCATCGACATCCTCTTCGCCGTGCCCCGCGACGGCACCTTCTACCAGACGCCCACACCGGGCAACGGCTTGACGAAAGCCATAGAGGCACCTTTTCAGGGCCCGCACGTTCACCGAGTCGATTGCACAGCGGGACCGGTCCAACTCGCCACGGGAACCGAGTTCGTCGAGGACCAGGCGCTGAAGCTTGGCCCACACCTGGGCCTTCGACCACTCCGTGAACCACCGGTGGCTGTGGCCCCCGACGGACCGAACGAGGCGGACGGCACCTGCTGCCACGTACAACCCGACGTCGCGACGAACACGATCGCGGCCAGCACCTCCCGGTCTCCGTGCCGGCGCCGGCCACCTCCTTGCGGACGGGTCGGCGCCTCCGGCACCTCCCGCTGGAACAACTCCCACAGCTCATCCGGCGCCAGCCGCTCCACGATCCCCACACCGGCCGACTATCGAACAAGTCAAATGAGATAGCCGGTAAATCCGTTCACCGTCCCACGCCGGTATCTGCTGGGCAGGTGGGCAAGGCTGTGAGCGGTGATGCGGTCGGCGGCAGCGCCCGGCCACCTCTCCCCGCAGTTCAGCCCCGGGCTGGGGGGCTTGGTCCAGGGCGCCGAGGGCCTCACCCAGTTCGGGGGTCGGGGTGAAGCCGTACGCGGCGCGGACGGCGCCCGTGAGCAGGGTGATCCAGGCATCGGCCAGTGCGCGATCTCGACCGGGCGCCCGTAGCGCAGCCAGAGCAGGGTCATCTCGTCGCAGGCGGCACTGAACCCCGCATGGACAGGTGCAGTCCGGGGTCGTCGGCGTCGAGGCCGAGCAGCGCGCAGACGGCCCGGGTGCCTTCCTCCCGTGTTGCTTCGAAGGCCGCTGCCGCTGCGTCGGTTCCCCGAGCGCGGCTCAGGATGAGGTTGAGCGCGGCGTTCTCGTACGAGGCCAGGAAACACAGATGTGCGGTGAAGTGCCATCGCAGCCGTTCGGTGACGGGCCCTTCGGAGGCCAGCCTCGTGGCTTCTCCGAGCTGCTGGTCGACCCTCCGTACCACCTCGGCGTAGAGGTTCTCCTTGTCCTTGAAGTGGTGGGACAGCAATCCGTGCGCGACGCCCGCTGCCTGCGCGATGTCCCCGACGGTGACTTCGGCGTACTGGGGCTTGGAGAACTACTCCAGTGCGGCGATCAGCAGTTTCTGGCGCGTCTCCTGTGCTGCCGCCTGCCGCCGGGTCGGCGGTTTCCCTGCTTCGGGTGCGGTCACGTCGGCCCCTTCCCAGCAGTGGTCGATGTCGTCCGCAGCGTAGGCGAGGGCGGGATGGTCCCCGCGTCGGCACCATTGATTGATTCTTTTTCAATGAATCATCTTCAACATGCGCCGCGGTCGGCCGACCGGCGACGTCGCGAGAAAGGATCATGATCATGACTCTCCGCGTACCGCTCCCCGGCAAGGATGATCCGGTCTGGAGGTCTGCGGCCGCTTCGTCGTTCGCAAGGACGAGGGCGTCATCCGGCTCACCGGACACGAGACATTGAGCTGTTTTCATT